>NZ_JBFUDK010000010.1:0-184119 GCF_056404755.1 Sphingomonas sp. P2_B6 | reverse complement strand
CTCCAAGCCCCTCCACCACGCGCTGAAGAAGCGCGCGATCCCCCTCCCCGAGCAAGCTCGGGGAGGAACGGAGGGGAGGAACAGGGGCCATGGATTTTCAGCCTCTACTCCGCCATGACCCTCGCCGATGCGCCGCCTGTTCACCTGGATCCTGCCCTGGCTCGCCCTGAGCATCGCCGCGTTCTTCAGCTGGCAGAATCCATCGGTGCTCAACCCGACGCGCATCGCCTGGCTGCTCGACGGCAATGATCACGGACAGGCCGCGATCGGCATGGCCGCCTATCTGCGCGCGCCGCCGCCATGGCCGTCGCTCCATTCCAACCTGCTGATGGCGCCCGACGGCATTCCGCTCTCGCTGACCGACGGCAACCCCCTGCTCGGCCTGGTGCTGCGGCCCTTCGCATCGATGCTGCCGGCCGGCATCCAATATGTCGGCTGGTGGCTGTTCGCCTGCATCCTGCTCCACACCGCCTTCGCCGCGGCGCTGGTCCGCCGTTTTATGCCGAGCCCGCTGGCGACATGGATCGGCGCGGCGCTGCTGACCCTGATGCCGGTGCTCCTCGCGCGCTTCGGCCATGTCAATCTGTGCGCGCAGTGGCTGATCCTGTGGGCGCTGTGGATCTATGTCGATGCCGCGCGATCGGAGCGCCCGGTCTTGTGGGTGGCGGTCATCACCGCCGCGATCCTGATCCACCCCTATATCCTGGTGATGGTCGCGGCGATCTGGGCCAGCGCCATGCTCCGCCAGTTCCTCGCCGCGCGCGACGGCAAGGCGCGGGTCGCGATGATCGGGGATGTCGCGATCGTCGTCGCGCCGCTGCTGATCATTCCCATCCTGCTCGGCACGGTGAGCGAGCCGACCCTGACGGTCGGCGGCTATGGCGGTTTCTCGATGGCGCTGGATGCGCTGTGGAATCCGAACGACCGGGCATATTCCGCGCTGCTCCCCGCCCGCGCGCTCGATCCGGGCCAGGCGCTCGAGGGCATGAACTATCCCGGTCTCGGCCTGCTCGCGCTGATCGTCATGGCGATCTTCCAGGGGTTGCGCCACCGCGCCGACATCCGCGACGACATGCTTTTCCGCCGCCTCGCCTGGCTGCTGCCCGCCTTTGCCGTGCTGACTCTCGTCGCCATCGCGCCGCATCTCATCTGGCGCGGCGCGGTGATCGCCAGCCTGCCGATGCCCGACTGGGTCGGCAAGATGCTCGATCCGATCCGCGCGTCGGGCCGGATGTTCTGGCCGGTGCTCTATACGCTTGCCTTCGCGGCGATCGTGGTGGTGGGGCGGATGCGCTTCGGCACCTGGCTGCTGGCGGCGGCGCTGTTGCTCCAGATCGTCGACCTGCAGCCCTTGCTCCGGTCCGCGCGGGAGAGCGGCGGTTGGGCGGAACTGGCCAGCCCGTATCACCGCACGCTCGATCCCCGCTGGGACAAGGTGATCGCCGACGCCGACATGATCCAGTTCGAGCCGCCCGAAATGTACCGCGACCTGGCGCTGATGGAGGAAGTCACCTGGCGGGCGATCCTCGCCGGCAAGCCGGTGCGGTTCTTCTACGCCTCGCGCGAGACGGTTGCCGTGCGGCGGCGGCTGAACGCCGACAGCGCGGCCTTCGTCATCGGCCAGACCGACCCGCGCCGGCTCTATGTCCTGCTCGACGGCAAGGCCCCGCCGATCCTCGCCGGCCGGGTGCGAAAGCTCGACGGCGTCTCGATCATTCCAGCGGCGACACGTCCGCGTTAACCCTATGGTCGCGCAAATTCGGCAGAAGCGGGTCATGACCGCCGCGCTTCCCCGCTTCCTGGCTCTTTCGGCCATCGTCGCCTGCGCCTTCCTGGCGTGGATCAACCCGGCGACGCTCGACATCACCAATGTCGGCTGGGTGCTCGGCGGACAGGATTGGGGGCCCAATGCGCTGGGCCTGGCGGCCTATCTTCGGGCGGGCGACTGGCCCGGCACCGGCACGCCATTGGTGCTGTCGCCCGAGGGAATCCATCTGCTGATGATGGACAGCAATCCCCTGCTCGGGCTGTTGCTGAAACCGCTGGCGCCCTTCCTGCCGGCAAGCGTGCAATTCATCGGCTGGTGGTTGCTGATCAGCCTGGCGCTGCATGTACGCTTCGCCTGGCTATTGCTGCGCGACCGGGCGCCCGATTTCGGGAGTGCCTGGATGGGCACGGCGCTGATGACCCTGCTGCCAACGCTCTATAACCGCTCGGTCCATTCGAACCTGTGTTCCCACTGGCTGATCCTGTGGGCGCTATGGATTTTCCTCGACCGCGACCGGTCGCGGCGCTGGGGACACTGGCTTGCGGTGATCGGCGTGGCCGGGCTGGTGCACAGCTATCTATTGCTGCTGGTCGGTGCGATCTGGGGTAGCGCCATGCTGCGCGAGATCGGGACCGGCACCGCGCGTGATCGCCGTCGCGCGGCGGGGCTGGTCGGCGTTGTCGGGCTCGGCGTGGCCGGGCTCGCACTACTCCACGGCCTGGCCGATCCGCCGCTGTCCACCGGCACCTTCGGCGCCTTCCCGATGGCGCTGGATGCGCTGATCAATCCGGCCAATCCCGGCTACAGCCTGTTCTGGCCGTCGACCGCGAATGACGAGGGTCGCGGCTTCGAAGGCTATCAGTATCTCGGGGCCGGGCTGATCCTGCTCGTCGTGGTCGCGCTGGTCAGTGCGGTGCGAGGGCCCGCGCCGGCCCCCACCTCTCCGACGCGCGTTCCGATGGACGATCTGCGCTGGCTCGCGCCCGCCTATATCGTGCTGACCCTGCTCGCGATCGGTAATGTCGTACTGTTTCACGGCGAGCGCATCCTGTTCGTGCCCCTGCCCCAGACGGTGGTCGACCTGCTGGACATCGTCCGCGCCTCGGGGCGGTTGTTCTGGCCGGTCGCCTATACGCTGATCTATGTCGCGATCCTCATCGTCTACCGGCTCGAACGGCGGACCCTGGTGCTGGCGGCCGCGCTCGTGCTGCAGGTCGCCGACATGACGCCGATGCTCGCCGCGTTGCGCGGCCTCACCGCCCGGGCAGGCCAGCCCGGTACCTATGAACTCACGCGTGATCCGCGCTGGGATGCGGTGATCGCTAGCGCCTCAGCGATCGAGATGCAGCCGCCCGATCCGTTCCGCAACCTCAAGCTGATCGAAGAGATCGGCTGGCGGGCGATGCGCGCCTGCCGCCCGATGCGCCACATGTATGTGTCGCGCGTGCCCAGGTCTGCACAACAGCGGATCGACGCCGACCGCCGCGCGTTCCTCGCCGGCAGGCTGGATCCGACGCGCCTCTACATTCTCTATCATGGGGAAAATGCCCCCGCGGCGCTCGCGTCGCGCGTGCGGGTGCTGGACGGGATCGCCTTCATTCCGCCGGCACGCCCCGCACCGCCGCCCACCCTGTGTCGTTGAGCCGGTTGAGCAGGTCGTTCGCAGCAGACCTGCCCTGATTTATCGGCCCACCCCCTTTCCAACAGCCGATAAGGGGGACAAAGTCGTTGCGATCGATACTTTGGGGATCCCCGTCACATGACCAGTCTTTCGCGCCGCGAGGCCCTCGCCGCCGCCGCTCTGACCACGCTCGCCGTTGCCATGCCCGCCTGGGCGCAGGACGCCAGCACCGCCGGCACCGTCGCCGCCTGGGACCTGAGCGAGCTCTATCCCAATGACGCCGCCTGGGACGCCGCGCGCAAGGACGTGCTGGCGAAGATTCCCGGCCTGCTCACGTTCAAGGGCACGCTCGGCACCAGCGCCGACGCGCTCGCCGCGGCGCTGGTCGCCCAGTCGGATCTCGGTCGCGTCGCCAGCCGGGTCTATACCTATATCAGCCTGAAGGCCGACGAAGATCTCCGCGTTGCCCCCGCCCAGGAAAAGCAGGCCCAGGCGAACGACATGTTCACGGCGTTCGGCGAGGCCACCTCGTGGATCGCGCCCGAGCTGCTCGCGGTCGGGAAGGCGAAGATCGACGGTTTCGTCGCCGCCAATGACGTGCTGAAGAAGCGCTTCGACTTCTACCTCGCCGACATCCTGCGCCAGGAAGAACATACGCTGTCGCCCGAGGGCGAGAATCTGCTCGCCGGCACGTCCTCGCCCTTCTCCGGCGCGCGCGACACGCGCGAGCAGCTGGTCGCGTCGGACATCCCCTGGCCGACCGTCACCCTGTCGACCGGCAAGCAGGTGCGGCTCGACGACCAGAATTATACGCTCACCCGCGACGCGCCCGACCGCGCCGACCGCAAGCTGGTATTCGACACGTTCTGGGCCGAATATGGTAGATTCCAGAGCTCGCTCGGCACCGCCTATCTCAGCCACGTCAAGGCCGACATCTTCCGCAAGAAAGCGCGCAAATACCCGACGTCGCTGGCAATGTACCTGTCCGGCAACAACGTGCCCGAAGCAGTGTACCGCTCGCTCGTCGCCGAGACGAACAACGGCCTGCCCCAGCTCCACCGCTATTTCGAGCTGCGCCGCCGGATGCTCAAGCTGCCCGACATGGCCTATTACGACATCTATCCGCCGCTGGTTCAGCTCGACAAGAAGGTGACCCTGGCGGAGATGCGCGCCACCACGATCGAGGCGGTCAAGCCGCTCGGTCCGGAATATGGCGCGCTGTTCGCGAAGGCGACCGCGGCGAAGTGGATGGACCCGCTCCCTCGTCCCGGCAAGAAAGCCGGCGCCTATATGAACCCCGGCGCATCCTACGACGTGCACCCCTATCTGCTGCTCAATCTCGGCGAGAATTACGACGGGATGACGACCTATGCCCATGAATGGGGGCATGCGATGCACTCGCTGCTGTCCAACAGGAACCAGGTCTACGAAAAGACGGATTACCCGATCTTCCTCGCCGAGATCGCGTCGACCTGCAACGAGCAGCTGCTCGCCGCCTATATGGTCAAGCAGGCCAAAACGAAGGAAGAGAAGCTCTTCTATCTCGGCCAGCAGCTCGAGGCGATGCGCGGCACTTTCTACCGCCAGGCGATGTTCGCCGAGTTCGAGCTGGCGGTGCACGACAAGGCCGAGGCGGGCGAAGGCCTGTCGGGCGAGAAGTTCACCGCGATCTATCTCGATCTGCTGAAGCGCTATCATGGCCCCAAGGTCGCGATCGACCCGGCTTACGCGTCGGAATGGGCGTATATCCCCCATTTCTACACCAGCTTCTACGTGTACCAATATGCGACCTGCATCTCGGCCGCGTCCTATTTCGCCCGCTCGATCCTGAAGGGCGGCGCGAAGGAGCGGGACAATTATCTGAGCGTGCTGAAGGCCGGCGGATCGGACTATCCGGTCGACATCCTGAAGCGCGCCGGCCTCGATATGGCGAGCCCCGCGCCGTACCAGGCAGTGGTCGCGACGTTCAGGGACACGCTCGACCAGGCCGAAGCCCTGATGGGGTGAGCCTGCGGCTACCGGCCGGTTTCGGCCGGCCGGTAGCGCATGGCCACGTCGCACCGCGCATAGCGCGCGCCGAAATCGCGCATGATGTCGGGATCGTGCACGAAGCCCAGCTTCTCGTAGAGATGGATCGCCGCCTCGCTCTTGCGGTTGCTGAGCAGGTAGAGCGTCTCCGCACCCATGTCCGCGGCGCGCGCGATGACGGCGCGGAGCAGGAATTCCCCGGCCTTGCGCCCGCGCGCCGAGGCCAGCACGCCCATCTTGGTCAGCTCGAACCGCCCCGGCCCGGTCTTTTGCAGCGCGCAGGTGCCGACAATGCCCAGCCCCTCCGCCGCGACGAACAGGATGTCGCCGCCCGGATCGATGATCCGCGCGCGCGGATTCTCCAGCACGTCGCGATCGGTCTGCTCGAGCCGGTACATCGTCTCGATCCACTCGGCGTTGATGTCGTGGAAATGGCGCGCCAGCGCATCGTCATAGCGCAGGATCGTCAGCCCGAGATCGGCGGCGCGCCGATCGAGCGGCTTCTCGTCGAGCGCGCGCTCGATCGCCGAGATCTGACCGAGCAACGGTCCGGACAAGGGCTCGCACATCGCGGCGACCGCCATGTCGATCCGTGGCCAGACTTCGCGCTTCGACACTTCCATCGCCGCTTTGCCCGCATCGCTCAGGGACAATGATTTCTGCCGCTGGTCCCGCCCATCCCGCGTCACCTCGACCAGGCCGAGCTCGATCAGCCGGGCCATGTTGCGCGTCACCCCGGGCTGGCTGATGCCGAGCGTCTCGGCGATCTGGCCGACCGTCACGCTGCCTTCGCGTTCGATAAGGGCGAGCAACGGATATTGGCTGGGCTGGATCGGCAGACCGGCCTCAGCCGCGACTTTCTGCACATCTGCCTGCATCCGTTCCGCCAGCCGCTTCAGCCGGGTTCCGAGGAACAGATGCCCGAGTTCAGCAACGATATCGCCAGCCATGGGCTACTCCTTACACACCGCATAACGCGTTATATAACACGGTATTTGATATGCAAGTGGCACGCGAACAGACGATTTTTGTCACACGGCCAATATGACCGCCCCCAACAAACAACTGATATACATCGACAATGTCTGAGGATTTCTGGCAGAAGCCCTCATGGGGGTGTGACAAAAGTCTCCAACAGGCCGTGCGCCCGCTTATCCTTTCATCGCCTCGATCAGCTTCTTCACTTCCTGGCTGCGTCCGCGCGGGAGGATCAGCACATCGTTGCCGCTGGCGACGACGATGAGATCCTCCACCCCGACGATCGCAATGCGCACGCCGTCGCTGCGCACCAGGCAATTGGCGGTGTCGATCGCGATCACCTCGCCATGATGCACATTGCCCGAATCGTCACCCTGGCTGATCTCGTGCAGCGCATCCCAGCTGCCGACATCGCTCCAGCCCATGCTGACCGGCACCACGGCGACCCGCTCCGCCTTTTCCATCACCGCATAGTCGATCGAATCCGCCGGCGACGCGGCAAAGGCATCTGCGTCGGGATAGATGCGGCGGTCCTCGGTGCGCGCATCCGCCATGGCCCGCTGGCAGGCGAGCAACATGTCGGGCGCATAGGCCGCCAGCGCCCCCAGATAAATGTCGGCGCGGAACAGGAAGATGCCGCCATTCCAGGCATGGTCGCCCGCCGCCAGCATCGCCTCGGCCTTGTCGCGCGGCGGCTTCTCGACGAAGGTCGCGACGCGGTGGACGCCGCCGGAAATCTCCTCGCCGACATGGATCCAGCCATAGCCGGTCTCGGGGGTGTGCGGATCGATCCCGAAGGTAACCAGCCATCCTTCCGCCACCAGCGGCATCGCGGCGTGGATCGCGGCATGGAACGCCGGCACGTCAGTGATGACATGGTCGGACGGCATCACCAGCAACGGGTCCGCACCCCCGCCGGCCGCCAACGCCGCGAGCGCAATCGCCGGCGCGGTGTTGCGCCCCATCGGCTCGAGGATCAGGGCCTGCGCCGCCGCCTCGACCGCGGCGAGCTGTTCCTCGACCATGTCGGCATGCCGTGCATTGGCGACCACGATCGGTGCCGCGAACCGCTCCCCGCAGGCGCGACGCGCGGTCAGCTGGAGCATCGTGTCTTCCGCTGTCAGCGACAGCATCTGCTTGGGCCGTTCGGGTGTCGACATCGGCCATAAGCGCGTGCCCGACCCGCCCGACAGGATGACAGGGATGATCGGCTTGGAAAGCGGCATTCGCGAATCTCCTGTAGACACCCCCCTCTAGAGCCGGAGGCGCCGCATAGAAACTGCCCTGGATCAATCCGGGTCCAAGCCATGGCAACTTCGTTACGATCAGCGAATAAAACCGCGCGACCGGCCGGTGTTTGTCAATTTCGGCGACGCTGCGCGTCGCGTGTCGGATTTGTTTACACTTTCATGCGCACAAGGCTCGACGATGATGATCGGGCTGATTCGATGCCGGTGACGGCCATCCTGTGGAGCCACGCGCTCGCCGCCCTGCTGTTCGCGGGCGTGGCGCTCACGCGCCTGCGCGATGCCGGAACGGCCCTGCCCCGCCTGACCTTCGTGGTCGCGCTCGGGGTCACCGCGCTCTGGGCGCTGGCCGTGGCCGGGATCGGACCGTTCGATCTGGTGACGCGCATCGCCGAAGGCGCGCGCGATATCGCCTGGCTCGGCTTCATGTTCGCGCTGGTCCGCCGGAACGGCACGGGTCCCGCCGAACGCGCGGTCGCGACCATCTACGGCGTGGTGGCGATATTGCTGGTCGTGGGGACCGGCCTCGCGGTCGCCGACGAGACGATCGGGCGGGGCTCGGTGCTGGCGCTCGCCACGGTGCGCACGCTGTTCGGCACCATGGCCGCGATCAGCGCGCTGGTGCTGGTCAATCACCTCTATTCGGCCGTCGCGCCGCGAGCGCGCGGCGGCATCTCGCTCGTGGTGATCGCGCTGGCGGGCATGTGGAGCATGGACCTGCTGCTCCATGCGACCGTCTATCTCACCGGCCAGACGCCGAGCGCGCTGATCGTCGGCCGCGGGGTGGTCATGGTGCTGGCCGCGCCGGCCTTCGCGATCGCCGTGCACCGCAATGGCGACTGGACGTTGCACCTGTCGCGGACGGTCGCTTGGCAGACGCTGACCTTCGCCATCACCCTGTTCTACGCGCTGGCCATGCTTGCTGCGACCAGCGCGATCGCGGCCCTTGGCGGCGACAATGCGCGGATGCTCCAGACCGCCTTCGTCTTCGGGTCGACCGCCGCGGTGCTCACCATCCTGTCCACGCCCTGGGTCCGTGCCTGGACCAAGGTGAAGGTCGCCAAGCACCTGTTCCGGCACCGCTATGATTATCGCGCCGAATGGATCCGCTTCACCGATACGCTGGGCAAGCCCGGCGAAGGCGCAGCACCGCTCGACGAGCGAATCGTCAAGGCAGTGGCGGACCTCACCGATTCGCCCGCCGGGGTGCTGCTCGTCCCCGAAGGGCCGGGCCTCGGCATCGGCATGGACTGGAACTGGGCACGCGACGACCTGCCACCAGCGGGCGGCGACGAAGCGCTCGCGACCTATCTCGCCACGACCGGGCGGATCATCGAGCTCGACATGGTGCGCGCCGATGCCGGCGAGCCGGGCGAACTCGCCAGCGTGCCCCTGTGGATGATGGACGCGAGCGCCGCCTGGGCGCTGGTGCCGCTGGTCCATCTGGACCGGCTGCAGGGCGCGATCCTGCTCGCGCGGCCGCCGGTCGACCGCTCGCTCGACTGGGAGGATTTCGATCTGTTGCGCATCGCCGGTCGCCAGGTGGCGAGCTACCTCGCCGAGGCGCGGGCGCAGGAAGCATTGTCCGACGCCCAACGCTTCGACGAGTTCAACCGCCGCTTTGCCTTCATCATGCACGACATCAAGAATCTGGTGAGCCAGCTGACCCTGACCGCGCGCAATGCGGAGCGCCATGCCGACAATCCAGCGTTCCGCGCCGACATGGTCGCGACGCTGCAGGAATCCGCCGGCCGCATGAACGATCTGCTCGCCCGTCTGTCGCAGCACCATGCCGGCCGTGCCGAGGAACCGCGCGCGGTCGAAGTGATGCCGCTGGTCGAGCGAGTCGCGACCCGGCGGCGCAGCCAGCACCCCATCGCCACCATATCGCGCGGCCCGGCGGTGGCACGCGCCGACCCGGCCCGGCTCGAGCAATTGCTCGGCCATCTCGTCCAGAACGCGATCGAGGCGAGCGACCCGACGGAACCCGTGACGATCGCGGTCACGGCAAAGGATTCAAGAGTGGAGATCGACGTGATCGACAAGGGCTGCGGCATGTCGCCTGCCTTCCTGCGCGAAAAGCTATTCAAACCCTTCGTCTCGTCGAAGCCGGGCGGCTTTGGCATCGGCGCCTATGAGGCGCGCCAGCTCGTCGAGGCGATGGGCGGCACGATCGACGTGACGAGCCGCACGGGCGAAGGATCGCGCTTCCGCGTCACCCTGCCCGCCGCGCGCGAGATGATGGTCGGGAAAGCGGCATGAACGGCAACGGCACGCCCAAACCGAAGCTGCTGATCGTCGAGGACGATCTCGGCCTGCAGCGCCAGCTGCGCTGGGCTTATGAGGATTATGAAGTGATCGTCGCAAGCGACCGCGCCGCGGCGCTCGACGCGATGCGCGCCGAGGAGCCGGCGGTCGTCACGCTCGATCTCGGCCTGCCGCCAGACCCCGACGGCGTGAGCGAAGGCTTCGCCACGCTGGAGGCGATCCTCGCGCTCAAGCCCGATACCAAGGTGATCGTCGCCTCCGGGCACGGCGCCCGCGACAGCGCGCTCAAGGCGATCGGCGACGGCGCCTGGGATTTCTATGCCAAGCCGATCGATATCGACGCGCTCGGGCTGATCGTCACGCGCGCCTTCCATGTCCATGCGCTGGAAGCGGAGAATCGCCGCCTCGCCGAGCGTCAGGAAGGCGAGACGACCCTGGGCGGCATGATCTCCGCCGCGCCCGAGATGCTGAAAGTGACGCGCACCATCGAACGGGTCGCCCGCGCCGATGTCTCGGTGATGCTGCTCGGCGCCAGCGGTACCGGCAAGGAGCTGCTGGCGCGCGGCCTGCACGATTCCAGCCACCGCGCGAAGGGCGCCTTCGTCGCGATCAATTGCGCGGCGATCCCCGAGACACTGCTGGAAAGCGAGCTGTTCGGGCATGAAAAGGGCGCTTTCACCGGCGCGGTGAAGACGACCGAGGGCAAGATCGAGCAGGCCAATGGCGGCACGCTGTTCCTCGACGAGATCGGCGACGTGCCGCTGCCCCTTCAGGTGAAGCTGCTGCGCTTCCTGCAGGAGCGCGTGATCGAGCGGATCGGCGGACGCAAGGCGATCCCGGTCGACACCCGCATCGTCTGCGCGACGCATCAGGATATCGACACGATGGTCGCCGAGGGCCGTTTCCGCGAGGACCTCTATTACCGCCTCGCCGAGATCGTCGTGCGCATCCCGTCGCTTGCCGAGCGTACCGGCGATGCCGGGCTGCTCGCGCGGCATTTCCTCAAGAAATACGCCAAGGCAATGAACAGCGCGGTCACCGGGCTTGCACCGGACGCGCGCTCGGCGATCGACGCCTGGGGCTGGCCCGGCAATGTCCGCGAACTGGAGAACCGCATGAAGCGCGCGGTGATCATGGCCGAGGGCAAGCTGATCACCGCCGCCGATCTCGACCTTGCCGAGGGCGCGGACGACATGCCGCTCAACCTCAGGGCCGCGCGCGAAACCGCCGATCGCAAGGCGATCCGCCACGCCCTGACGCGGGCCGAGGGCAATATCTCGAATACCGCCAAGCTGCTCGGGGTGAGCCGTCCGACATTGTACGACCTGCTGAAAAGCTATGACCTCCACGCCTGAGCCGCCGCCCCGGCAAAAGCTGTTGCCTGGAAAGCGGGTGGTTGTAACAGGCCGGGAATGACCGATCCGCTCCTCCGCATCGCCGACGCGCTCGATCGGCTGTCGCCACCCGCACCGCCGGCGGCCGATCCGCTCACCCACCCGGCCTATATCTGGCGCGGCGACACGCTGACCGCGGCGCGCGACTTTGCCGGCCTGCCGCTCGACCAGCTCCAGAACATCGATCTCCAGAAGACCGCGCTGGTCGACAATCTCGATCGCCTGGCAAAGGGCGCCGCGGCGCACGACGCGCTGTTGTGGGGCGCGCGCGGCACCGGCAAGTCGGCGCTGGTCAAGAGCGTGGTCGCCCATGTCCAGGCGACGGGCGGCAATCTCGCGCTGATCGAGGTGGTGACGACCCGCCTCGATACCCTTCCCGCGCTCTTTGCCGCGATTGCGCCGCTTCCGCGCTCCTTCGTCCTGTTCATCGACGATCTCGGCTTCGATGCGGCCGGCGATGCCCGTGCGCTGCGCTCGATGCTTCAGGGCGGCGCAGAGGCCCGGCCCGCCAATGCGCGGCTGATCGTCACCTCGAACCGCCGCCACCTCATCCCGCGCGACATCGCCGAGCAGGAAAGCGCGATCAACCCGCGCGACTCGGTCGACGATCAGCTCGCCCTGGCCGACCGGTTCGGGCTCAGCCTGGGCTTCCATGCGATCGATCAGGACGGTTATCTCGCGATCGTCCGGGGCTATGCCGATGCCTATGGCCTGCCGTTCGATCCGGTCGAGGCGGTCGGCTGGGCAACGCGGCGCGGCAGCCGCTCCGGGCGGGTGGCCTGGCACTACATCACTGATCTGGCCGGACGAAATGGAAGATCTCTCAGATAGTCATTGATTTGGTTCAACTTTGTCGGAACCCGCCTTGACTCGGCACCCCCTGCGGGCTGACTGAACCCATGTCCCGCATCGGCGCCGTTGATCTATGTGAACGATTGTCGCCGGCGATACCCGTCTGGGTCACGCAGGTCGGCGTCACCTTGCTGATCGTGCTCGCTGCCCGGATCGTCCGGCTGATGTTCGACATGGTCGCGGGCGGTGCGGCGCCCTTCGCGCTGATCTATCCGGCAATCATGCTCGCCACCCTGTTCGCCCGCGCCTTTGCCGGCGCGCTGACCGCGACGATCATGATCGTCTATATCTGGTATTTCCTCTACCCGATCGAGCGCTCGTTCAGATTCGTCAACAGCGCGGGCGCTTTCTCGGTCGGCATCGTGATCGTCACCGCGATCATGACCATCGTCATCGCCGAGCTGTTCCGCCGTACCGCCCGTCACGCGACGCAGGACCGCGACCGCGAGATCGCCGATCGCGACCTGTTCCTCGCCGAGGTCGACCATCGGATGAAGAATAATTTCGCGATCGTCGCCGGCTTGCTCGACCTGCAGAAGCGCCGGGCGGCAGAGCCCGCGACCGCGGCGGCGCTGGAAACCGCGCAGATGCGCGTCGACAGCATCGCCCGCGCCCACCGCCACCTGTATCGCGGCACCGGCCAGCCGGGCACCGTCGAGATCAGCGATTACCTGACCGATCTCTGCGGCGCGCTCTCGGAATCACTGTTCCTCCAGGGCGGCATCACCCTGGCGTGCGACAGCGACCAGGCCGCCGTGCCGCGCGACCGCGCCGTCTCGATCGGGCTGGTCGTCAACGAACTCGTCACCAACGCGGCCAAGCATGCCTTTCCCGGGCGCGATCTCGGCACGATCACCGTCGGCCTGCGCAACCGCCCCGAAGGCGGCTGGTGCCTCACCGTCACCGACGATGGCGTCGGCATGCCGAAACATGCCGCCCGGTCCGAAAAGGGCGGCGGCCTGGGCGCCCGCCTGGTCGCCGCCTTCGCCCGCCAGGCCGGCGGCACATTGCGCACCGAGAGCGACGATAGCGGGACGCGGGTAGTGATGGAGCTGGAAGCCTGAGCGCCGAAGCGCGGGAAGCAACCGACGCTCAGCCCAGCCCCTCGGCCATTTCCGCCAGCTCGAGCCAGCGCATCTCGGCCGCGTCCTTTTCCTCCCGCGCCTTGTCGATCGCCTTCATCAGCCGGTCGAACGCGCTCGGATCCCTTGTGTAGAGATCGGGATCGGCCAGTGCTTCCACATCGCGCGCGATGGCCTTGTCCAGTTCCTCGATCCGCTTGGGCAGCAAATCGTAATCGCGCTGGTCCTTGTAGGTCAGCTTCACCTTGGGCGCCGGCGGCGCGGTCGGCTCGGCCTTGCGCGGATTGTGGCGCTTGCCGCCCGAGGCGCGCAGCTTGCGGCGCTTTTCCCAATCCTCATAACCGCCGGCGACGACATCGACCGTACCCGACCCGTCGAGCCCGAGCGTGATCGTCACGGTGCGATCGAGAAAGTCGCGGTCATGGCTGACGATCAGGACGGTGCCGTCATAATCGCCGATCACTTCCTGCAGCAGGTCGAGCGTCTCCAGGTCGAGATCGTTGGTCGGCTCGTCAAGCACGAGCAGGTTGGACGGCCGCGCGAACTCGCGCGCCAGCAACAGGCGCGAGCGCTCGCCGCCCGAGAGCGTGCCGATCATCGCATCGACCAGCCCGGGCTCGAACAGGAACTCCTTGAGATAGCCGATGATGTGCTTCTTCACGCCCTGGACCTCGATCCAGTCGCCGCCGTCGGCCAGCACTTCGCGCACCGTCTTGTCGGGCGCCATCAGGCTGCGCTGCTGGTCGATGACGATCGCGTCGAGCGTCTTGGCGAAGCGGATATGCCCCTCGTCCGGCGCGATCTCACCCGTCAGCAGCTTGAGCAGGGTCGATTTGCCCGCGCCGTTCGCGCCGACGATACCGATCCGGTCGCCACGCGTGACGCGCAGGGTCAGGTCCCGGATGATCGTACGGTCGCCGAAGCTCTTGGACACGCCCTTCACGTCGATCACGACCTTGGACCGCGCATCATCCGTGCCGATCGTCAGGTTCGCGGTGCCCGGTGGCCCCATCATCGACGCACGCTCGGCGCGCATGTCCTTCAGCTTGGCGAGCCGCCCCTGGTTGCGCTTGCGCCGGCCCGTAACCCCGCGCAGCAGCCAGTGCTCCTCTATCTTCAGCTTGGCGTCGAGCCGCTCGGCATTGCGCTGCTCTTCGGCAAAGACGGTCTCGGTCCATGCCTCGAACCCGCCAAAGCCGATCTCGGCGCGTCGCACCGTGCCGCGGTCGAGCCACAGGGTCTGTTTGGTCAGCCGGGTCAGGAAGGTGCGGTCATGGCTGATCACGATGAACGCGCCGCGGAAGCGCGACAGCCAGTCCTCGAGCCAGTCGATCGCGACGATGTCGAGATGGTTGGTCGGTTCGTCGAGCAGCAGCACATCGGGGTCCTGCGCCAGCGCGCGCACGATCGCCGCCCGGCGCCGCTCGCCGCCCGAGGCGCTGGCGGCTTCGCGTGTCAGGTCGATGCCGAGCTGGTCGGCGATCGCCTCCGCTTCGTGCCGCTCCGGGGCGTCATCGCCCGACAGCACATAATCGCTGAGCGTGGCGAAATTGCGCAGGTCCGGCTCCTGCTCGAGCAGGATCACGCGCGTACCCGGCACGATCGTCCGCCGGCCCTCGTCCGCTTCGATCTTGCCTGCGATCAGCTTGAGCAGGGTCGTCTTGCCCGCGCCGTTGCGCCCGATCAGCGCGAGCCGGTCGCGCGGCTGGACGTGGATGTCGAGGCCGCGGAACAGCCACCCCGATCCCTGGATGATGCCGAGATTTTCATATGCGAGGATTGGGGCTGCCATGCGGGTCCCGTTAGGGCGGCGCGCCCGCTGCGGCAAGTTGCTCCGCGACGGGGGCGCGCATGACCGGTAGCTGACGCTTGCATTCACAGGCTGTTCAAGCCCGGCTCCCTATGCGAGACGCAATGAAGATGCTCGTACCGCTTGCGTTATCCGCCTTTGCTGCGCTTGGCCCGGTTTCCGCCCCTGCGGAACCCGTCCAGCGGCGCGACCAGCAGGAAGCGTTCGATCAGCTGCGCCAGGGCCGCATCATGCCGCTGCGCGAGATCGAGGCGCGTGTGCTGCCGCGCATGGCCGGTTCGCAATATCTTGGTGTCGAGCTGGACAGCAGCACCAGTATTTACACGCTGAAGTTCGTGCGTAAGGGAACGGTCATCTGGGTGTATGTCGATGCCCGTTCGGGCAAAGTCATCGGCCAGGACGGTAATTGAACGCCACCAAGGCGTCGTCTGAAGGGATAAACCTATGCGCGTTCTGATCGTCGAGGATGAGCCCAGCCTGGGCCAGCAGTTGAAGAACACGCTGGAAGGCGCGGGCTATGCCATCGATCTCGCCACCGACGGCGAGGAAGGCCATTTCCTCGGCTCCACCGAGAATTACGACGCGATCGTGCTCGACCTCGGCCTGCCCGAGATCGACGGCCTGACCGTGCTCGACCGCTGGCGCAAGGAAGGCCGCACCGCGCCCGTCCTGGTGCTCACCGCGCGCGACAGCTGGTCGGACAAGGTCGCCGGGCTCGATGCGGGTGCCGACGACTATGTCGCCAAACCCTTTCAGTCCGAGGAGCTGATCGCCCGCCTGCGCGCGCTGATCCGCCGCGCCTCGGGCAATGCCTCGTCGGAGCTGATGGCGGGCGACGTCCGGCTCGACACCCGGTCGGGCAAGGTCACCTTGGCCGGCGAGCCGGTGAAGCTGACCGCGCAGGAATACAAGCTGCTCTCCTACCTGCTCCACCACAAGGGCAAGGTGGTCAGCCGCACCGARCTGGTCGAACATCTCTACGACCAGGATTTCGAYCGCGATTCSAACACCATCGAAGTGTTCGTCACGCGCATCCGCAAGAAGCTGGGCCAGGACGTGATCACCACCATCCGGGGGCTGGGATACAGCCTCGAGGACCCGGATGCCTGATCGAACGCCCGTGACGTCCGGTGGCTGACGGCGAGGCTGCGCTGGCGGCCGACACCCCGGTCACAACCGCGAAACCGGTCGAGGAACAGCGTCCGGCCCCGACCGTCTACCCGAAGCAGAAGACCACCGGCTCGCTCAGCCGCCGGATGATCTTCATCGCGGCGGGCTGGATCGTCCTGCTGCTCACCGGCGGCGGCTTTGCGCTCGACCGGGTGCTTGCCACGGCGGTCACGCGCAATTTCGACGACCAGCTCGAATATGTGCTGACCGCGCTGATCGTCTCGTCGGAGATTGGGCCGGATGGCGAGGTGGTATTTAACCGCGAACCCGCCGACCAGCGATTCCTCGAACCCTATTCGGGCCTGTACTGGCAGGTCAGCGCCAAGGGCCGCGAACCCTTCTCCTCGCGCTCGCTGTGGGATCGGCGGATGGCGTTCGGCAGCAATCACAGCGACATGGCGGTCCACGCCTATGACAGCCCGCAATTCGGCGACGAGAAGCTGCGCATCCTCGAACGCGACGTGAAGCTGCCGGGATCGCCAATCCGCTGGCGATTCCAGGTGGCGCAGAGCCGCGACGGGCTCGACGCGCAGATCAGCGTGCTGCGCAGGACCCTGATCCGCAGCTTCCTGCTGCTGGCGCTCGGCCTGATCGTGATGGCCGCGCTGCAGACCTTTTACGGCCTCTGGCCGTTGCGCCGCGTGCGCGAGGAGATCGCCCGGATGCGCGCCGGCAAGTCGCGCCAGGTCGAACGCGCCATGCCCAACGAGGTCGCGCCCCTGGTCGAGGAACTGAACGCGCTGATCGAGCATAACGAGAAACAGGCCGAGGAAGCGCGGCGCCACGCCGGCAACCTCGCCCATGCGCTGAAGACCCCGCTGACCGTCATCATGAATGCCGCGACCGCGCAGGCCGACGATCTCGGCGAGACGGTGGTGCGCGAGGCGCGGACGATGCGGCGCCAGGTCGACCATCACCTCGCCCGTGCCCGCGCCGTCGGCCGTCGCGGCTCGGCGCACAGCCGTGCGGACGTGTGGCCAAGCCTCGAATCGGTCGAGCGCGCGGTCGCCCGGCTCTACCGCCATGTCCGGATCGACGTGACCGGGCCGAAGACGCTGCAAGTCCATGTCGAGCGCCAGGATCTCGACGAGATGCTCGGCAATCTGATCGAGAATGCCGCCAAATATGGCGGCGGCAGCGTGTTCGTCACCGTCGGCGCCCAGGCGGGATTCGTCGAATTCCTGATCGAGGACGACGGCGTCGGCATTCCCGAGGAAGAGCGCATCCGCATCTTCGATCGCGGCGTGCGGCTCGATACCGGCAAGCCAGGGACGGGACTTGGCTTGGCGATCGTGCGCGACGTGGCGGAGATTTACGAAGGCACGGTCAGCCTCGAGGAGAGCGAGGATCTGGGCGGCCTGCTGGTCAGGCTGAGGTTGCCGGCGGCGAACTGATTACGCCGCCACCTTCAGCTCCCGCATCACCTCGGCGGTGATCGTCAGGCTGCGCTTGCGCGCCTCATGATCGTAGATCGAGCTCGCGATCATCAGCTCGTCCACGCCGGTGCGCTCCACGAACGCGGCGATCCCGCGCGCGACGGTCGTCGGGCTCCCCACCGCGGAACATTGCAGCACATGATCAAGGATCCGCTCGCCCTGCGGCCCGAGCGTCGCGCGATATCCCGGGACCGGCGGCTTCAGCTTGCCGGGGTTGCCGGTGCGCAGCGCGACGAACGCCTGTTGCTGCGAGCTCGACAGCAGCTCGGCCTCTTCGTCGGTATCGGCGGCGAACACGTTGAACCCCGCCATCAGATGCGGCTTCGCCAGCACCTTCGAGGGGCGGAAATCCCGGCGATAGATGGCGATCGCCTGATCCAGCGCATCCGGCGCGAAATGCGAGGCGAAGGCATAGGGCAGTCCCAGCATCGCCGCGAGCTGCGCGCCGAAGGTGCTCGACCCCAATATCCACAAGGCGACATCAGCGCCCGCGCCTGGCGTCGCGCGGATGCCGGTCTGGCCGTCATCGGCGAAATAGCTCTGCAGCTCGACCACATCGCGCGGAAACGCATTCGGATCACTGTCGAGCGTGCGCCGCAGCGCGCGCGCGACGATCTGGTCCGATCCCGGCGCGCGGCCGAGCCCGAGGTCGATCCGGCCGGGGAACAGCGCGTCGAGCGTGCCGAACTGCTCGGCGATCACCAACGGTGCATGATTGGGCAGCATGATGCCCCCGGCGCCGACCCTGATGCTGTCGGTCGCCGCCGCGACATGCGCGATCACCACGGCGGTCGCCGCGCTGGCGATTCCGGTCATGCCGTGATGCTCGGCAACCCAATAACGGCTGAAGCCAAGGCCTTCGGCGTGCCGGGCGAGATCGGCAGCATTGGCGAGGGATCGGGAAACGCTGCCGCCTTCAGTGACGGGAACGAGATCGAGCAGGGAATAAGCTGTCATGGTTTGGAAGATGGGGACGGAATGCGGCCGGAGGAAGCCCCGATCGGCGCGCGGCGGCATCCAAAGATTTCAGCGGTGCAAGGATTCCTTGCCCTGGGGGGTGAATGCGACCGTCCCCTCGCACCCGCCTTGCCCATGGCGCGGTGCGCGCCTAGAGCCCGGCACCATGCTTGCGCGTCTCGACCCCATCCGCAACTGGATTTTCGATCTCGACAACACGCTCTATCCAGCGAGCGCGCGGCTGTTCGACCAGATCGACCGCAAGATGGGCGCCTATATCGCGGATCGTTTCGGCTGCGACCTGGCCGAGGCTCGCCGCATCCAGAAAGGCTATTTTCACGGCCATGGCACCACGCTGGCCGGGCTGATGGCCGATCATGGCGTCGATCCGCACCAGTTCCTCGATTTCGTCCATGATATAGAGATGGACGTGCTGGAGGAGAATCTGCCGCTCGCCGCCGCGATCGCCAGGCTGCCGGGGCGCAAGATCGTCTTCACCAATGCCGATACGCCCTATGCCGGCCGCGTGCTCGACCGGCTCGGCCTCGGCGCGAGCTTCGAGGCGGTGCATGACATCCATGCGATGGACCTGAAACCCAAGCCGCAGGAATCGGCCTATGCCGGCCTGTGCGCGGCGTTCGGCATCGACCCTGCCGAAAGCCTGTTCGTGGAGGACATGGCGCGCAACCTGAAGCCGGCCAAGGCGATCGGCATGACGACGGTGTGGGTCGACAACGGCTCCGAGCAGACGGTCGACACGGACCGCAGCTATATCGATTTCACCACACACGATATCCGGCACTGGCTGGAAGACATATTGGGGGCATGATGAGCGACTTGCAGGGCACGATCGAAGCAGCATGGGACGCACGCGACGGGATCGGCACCGGCACGACCGGCGCGGTGCGTGACGCGGTCGAGACCGCGCTCGGCATGCTCGATTCGGGCGCGGCGCGGGTCGCGGAACCCGATGGCGCGGGCGGATGGCGCGTCAACCAGTGGCTGAAAAAGGCCGTGCTCCTGTCCTTCCGCCTCAACGACAATGTGCTGATCGATGGCGGCGCGGCCGGCGCGCCGGCGTTCGACAAGGTCCCCTCCAAATTCGCCGGCTGGGGTGAGGCCGAGTTCCGCGCCGCCGGCATCCGCGTGGTTCCCGGCGCCGTTGCCCGCCGCGGTTCCTTCATCGCCAGGGGGGCGATCCTGATGCCGAGCTTCGTCAATATCGGCGCCCATGTCGGCGAAGGCACGATGGTCGATGCCTGGGCCACCGTCGGCAGCTGCGCGCAGATCGGGAAGAACGTCCATCTCTCGGGCGGGGCCGGCATCGGCGGCGTGCTCGAGCCGCTCCAGGCCGATCCCGTCATCATCGGCGACGGCGCCTTTATCGGCGCGCGCGCGGAAGTCGCCGAGGGCGTGCGCGTCGGCGAGGGCGCGGTGCTGTCGATGGGCGTCTATCTCGGCGCCTCGACCAAGATCATCGACCGCGCCACCGGCGAAGTCTTCCGCGGCGAGGTGCCGCCCTATGCGGTGGTCGTGCCGGGCAGCATCGGCGGCGGGGACGGCAAGCCGGCGCTCTATTGCGCGGTGATCGTCAAGCGCGTCGACGAACAGACGCGCTCCAAGACCAGCATCAACGAGCTGTTGCGGGATTGATCCGCAAGCTCGCCTGTCTGTTGCTGTTGCTGGCGGCCGCTCCTGCGCCGCAAGCGGCCGTGCGGCCGGTGCCGATCGATCCGGCGCAGGTGGTCCGCACATTGCCGCATGATCCGGCCGCCTTTACCGAGGGCCTCTTCTATATGCGCGGCCATCTGTACGAAAGCACGGGGCAGGTCGGCCAGTCGTCGATCCGCAAGGTCGATCTCGTCACCGGCAAGGTTCTGAACAGCGTTTCGGTGCCGCCGCCCTATTTCGGCGAGGGCATCACCGCGGTGGGCGACCAGATCGTCAGCCTGACCTGGCAGCATCATATCGGTTTTCGCTGGACGCTCGACGGTTTCCGCCAAAAGGGCCAGTTCAGCTATCGCGGCGAAGGATGGGCGCTGACCGGAGACGGCGAGGCCGTCATCATGTCGGACGGCACCGCGCAGCTGCGCTTCCTCGATCCCGCCACGATGAAGGAGCGCCGCCGCGTGACCGTCACCGCGAACGGCCGGCCGATCGATCAGCTCAACGAGCTGGAATATGTCGATGGCGAGATTCTCGCCAATATATGGCGCACGCAATATATCGCGCGGATCGATCCGGCTGACGGGCACGTCGTCGGCTGGATCGACCTGCAGGCACTGATCGACACGGTTGGGGCGACCGATCCCGACGCGGTACCGAATGGCATCGCCTGGGACGAAAAGGGGCGGCATTTGTACGTCACGGGCAAGCAATGGCCCGTCCTGTTCGAGATCAGGCCCCCAAAAGGATAATCCGTGCGCCCTGCCGCACGGAGAAGTGAAATAAAGCGGCAGCTTGCGTCTCGACAACGTCACGAGCCCCTCCTATCCCCCGCCCGACACCTGAGGGGAATCCACGCCATATGACCACCGCCAGCAAGGTCCTTGACCGCGTTCTCGTGCTCGAAATGGTCCGCGTGACCGAAGCAGCGGCGATCGCCGCCTCCAAGCTCGTCGGTCGCGGCGACGAGAAGGCAGCCGACGCCGCCGCCGTCGAGGCAATGCGCGAGGCGCTGAACGAGCTGTACATGGACGGCACCGTGGTGATCGGCGAGGGTGAGCGCGACGAGGCCCCGATGCTGTTCATCGGCGAAAAGGTCGGCTCCGCCATCGGCAAGGGCCCGAAGATCGACATCGCGCTCGATCCGCTGGAAGGCACCACGATCTGCGCCACCGCAGGCCCCAACTCGCTCGCCGTGCTGGCCATCGCCGAACAGGGCGGCCTGCTCAACGCGCCCGACGTCTATATGGACAAGATCGCGGTCGGCCCGGGCTATCCCGACGGTATCATCGATCTCGACAAGAGCCCGACCGAAAACGTGAAGGCAATTGCCGCGGCCAAGGGCGTCGAGCCCGGTGACATCATCGCCTGTGTGCTCGATCGTCCGCGCCACCAGGCGCTGATCGCCGAGCTGCGCGCGCTGGGGTGCGGCATCATGCTGATCGGCGACGGCGATGTCGCCGGGGTGATCGCGACGACCAATCCCGACACGACGATCGACATCTATCTCGGCTCGGGCGGCGCGCCCGAAGGGGTGCTCGCCGCCGCGGCGCTGCGCTGCGTCGGGGGCCAGTTCAAGGGCCGGCTGCTGTTCCGCAACGACGACGAGCGCGCCCGCGCCCATAAATGGGGCGTGACCGATCTCGACAAGCAGTATGACCTGACCGAACTGGCCAAGGGGGATTGCATCTTCGCCGCGACCGGCGTGACCGACGGCTCGCTTCTGGCAGGCGTGAAGCGCAAGGCCGGCGTGATGACCACCGAGAGCGTGGTGATGCGCGCCAGCTCCGGCACGGTGCGCTGGGTCAAGGGCGAGCACCGCATCTGACCGCGCGGTCACCGGGCGGCGCCCGCGCCGTCAGGGCTCGATTGTCATGATCCGGCGATAGGTCTCCAGCTGAAGCGCGCGGTCGCGCGTCAGGCTGGTGACTTCGGCTGCCTGCATCGGAACATACATCGTCCCCTGCCGCGTGGCGTGGATCGCGCCGATGGTGCCCCGCTCCGAGTCGCGAAAGGCAAGCCACAGGCGCTGCGACCGTCTGAGCTGCTGCCCGGCTGCGGCAGGCAGGCTGCGGAGCAACGCGGCATAGGCCAGGTTCATCCGCTGGTCATAGGCACGCAATGCGCTCACCTCGCAGTCGGTCTGGCCTGCCGTGGAAGCGTTGGCGGCATCGTCCAGGCATCTGACGAGCGCTGCCGCGGTCGAATCCTCCGGCGCTGCCACGGCCGGCGCGCCGAACAGCATGGCGGCCAGTACCGCGCCTTGAGTGATCAACCGCATGCGCCCCATCCTTTCACCGCCAACATCCCTCATATGGTACTGCGCCGCGCCGCGAGCACGCCGGCCGCCGTCGCGACGATGCCTAGGCCGATCAGGAACATCGCCAGGGCGCTGCTCCCGATTTCGTCGCTGTTGGCGCCGCTGATCGCCCGGGCTGCCGCATCGGCATCCGTGGCGGTCATCGCCGTGGCGAACGCTCTTTCCTGGCACCGTCGCAGCATCTCGGCGCCCTGGTCCTTCAGCCGTTCCTCGCAACGCGCGATAGTGGCCGCATCGGCACCCGGCGGGCCGCCGGTAAATTTCATGACGGCACCGGCGACAAGCATCAGCACGCCCAGCGCGATCAGGATCAACGGGTTCTTTTTCATGCATTTCCTCGACGCGTCAGCGCATCCAACTCTATGGGGTACCGCCCGGCCACATTGTCTGGGCCGGGCGGTGGCCGATCAGACACCCTGCCGCGATTCGCCAGGTTTCATGCCGGCCGGGCATGCCCCGGCATAGGTCGATTCAACCGACGATTTTATCGGCGCCTGGGCCGCGGGCGGCAGGTTCGGGCCGCTCATCTTGGTGACCAGTTCGGTGCGATAGTGGGACGAGAAATCGCCGCTGACGGTGCCGGCGATCGCCATCGTCATCCCGTTCGCGGCGCATTCCATGTCGACTGCATAACCCGATGCCGTGGGGCTCACCAGATTCTTCGAGCAGCTCTGACCGGGCTGTGCGGGCGGGGCGAACGGATTGCTGCCGGCGGCTGGCGCGCCCATGCAAACCTCCATCTTGACTGGCTGCGGCATGCCGGCCGCAGTGACGGTCATCTTCCACAAGCCGGCCTTTGGCATCTTAGGGGCAGCCGCTAACGCGCCACCGGCGTCGGTGGCCCCGCCTGCCGCCTTGTCGCTTTTGCCGGAGCAGGCGCCAAGCGCGAGAAGGCTTGCCGCAGCGGCCATGGCGATCATCCTGTTGGTGTACATCCATATTCCTTTGCCGTTGATCCGGTCACGCCTCGCAGGGACGCGCGCTGCACCAACGCAGCGCAGCGGAAAAAGCCCGAAGAAAAATAACGAGCCGGGCTCTATCGCGCCCCACGCGGCCACCGGCTCTGCTATTCAGCTCCTCCGGCCGAGGGCGATCAGGAGCAATCATGGCAGCGGTGAAAGTCGACCCGGCGAAAGTCCACGAGTTCAAGGACAGCGCCGCCTTCCACGCCTGGCTGGGCAAGCATCACGACAGCGCCGACGAAGTGTGGATCAAGCTGCACAAGGTCGGCTCCGGCCTCCCGTCCATCACTCCGAAGGAGGCGATCGACGTCGTGCTGTGCTGGGGATGGATCGATGCGGTGCGCAAGAGCTTCGACGAACGGAGCTATCTCCAGCGCTACACGCCGCGCACCACAAAGAGCATCTGGAGCAAGATCAACATCGACAATGTCGCCCGGCTGGTCGAGGAAGGCCGCATGACCGGACACGGCCTGAACCAGGTCGAGGCGGCCAAGGCCGATGGCCGCTGGGACCGCGCCTATGGCAGCGGCAAGGACATGAAGATCCCCGACGACCTGCAGGCCGCSATCGATGCCGAGCCCAAGGCCAGGGCGATGCTGGCGACGCTTACCGCTCAGAACCGCTTCGCCCTCGCCTTCCGCATGCACAATATGAAAACCGAGGCCGGCCGSAAGAAGAAGATCGAGRCCTTTGTCGAGATGCTCAAGCGCGGCGAGACGATCTACCCTCAGCGGCGCAAATGAGCATGCTCTAGCATGTTCTCGGCCGCCCCTGCGTCCCCTTGCCCGGCGTGATGAAAAGCGCCTTGCCCGGCTCGGCGACGTCCGCGGTATGCCAGGTGCCGCACGGCACCAGCACCCCCTGGCCGACGACCAGGTCGACGCGGCGGTGCGGCGCATCCTTCCCTTCCAGTATCAGCGTCATCCGGCCCGAAAGCAGATAGACGAGTTCGTCGCCTTCTGGATGCATCTCCCAGTTCGGCCAGTCGCTCTCACTGGTGAAGATCGACACCATGCGCCCCTCGTCGAGCCGCGGGTCCGGTGTTTCCCAGAATCCGGCATCGACCGGCAACAGGAATGCGCCGCCCTTGTCGTCGAGGTGGACGAAGCTGGTGTCGAGGACAAAGGCCGGGCAATCCCCCGCTTCCTGCAACGTTTCCGCCATCAACCGCTGCTCCCCGCCATTTGGGATGCCGTCGATTCTAGTTCCGCCCCGCGCTCGGTCAACATTTCCCATGACAGCCGCTTTTCAAAGCCCGGCCGCAGCTTTCGCTATCGCCGGGGCGGGTCGATCGATACGATGGAGGAATGAAACAATCCGCGATCGTTACCGGCTCCCGGGGGCGCCTCGGCCGGGCGTTCGCCTCTCGCCTTTCGTCAGACGGCTTCGACGTCCACGGCGTGGAGGTGGGCGAGAGGCAGGACCGCGCATCGACGCCCGGCGAGCGGCTGTATCTGTTCGATCTGGCCTATCAACATGGCGATCCGGACGGCCATGTCGACCGCGTGGTCGGGCATCTCGAGAACTGGCGTCGCTATGAGGCGATCTTTGTCCCCTCCTCGCTCTGGATCGGCGCCGACAGCCCCTATGGCCGCGCCAAGCTGGCGGTCGAGCATCTCGCTGCGCGCTATCGCGCGCTCGGCGCCCACGTGGTCACCGATCGCATCGGCTATTTCCCCGGCGACGGTGTCGACCCCGACCCGAACGAGCCGTTTTACGAGCACCGGGTCACGGGCGACGCGCTCTATGCGCGAGTCATGGCGCGGATGCGTCCTTCGGAAAATGCGACACTCAACAAGCTGGAGCGATTGCGCTCCAGCCGCACAGTCTCATTTCCGCGGCCTGGGATAGGGCACGAAATCGCCAAGGGTGACGAAGCTGCGCTGGATGCGTGAGCTGCGGTCGACCAGGTCGATCGAGTCGAGCGAGCAAAGCTGGCTGCCCTGAGTCTTGCTCACCAGGATATCGTCGCTGTCGAGCGAGTCGGCCCCGATCCGCGGGCGATTGACGTAGATCGTGCTGCCGACTCGGTAGAGGATCGCGACGCCGTCGATCGTCTCGCTCGAGGTGATGCTGTACTGGGCGATGCAGTTCACCGGCTGTCCGGCGACCCGCCCGGCCAGCGCCCTGGCGAGTTTCGCTTCGCCCTTGGCATTGTCGCGCTGCGCCGCGACGGCTGGGGCGGCCGATCCGATCAGGGCCGCGCCGAGAAGCAGAGTGGGCAATATGCGCATGGTCATCCGCCTGTCCGAAGGTGATGGGCCCCTAATATGGTGTCGAAGCGCGCCGGGTACCACCTAAACCAAAGGTATAGGGCAAGCCGCGCTCCCCGCGCGTTATAAACCGCCATGGCTTCCGGATCGCGCTTTGCTCGGAAAAAGAAATCGGGATTCCGGTGGACCCGCAAGCGTCGTGGCGCGCTTTGCAGCATAGCCCGGCACCGCGCGATGAGGCGCCCCCAACCCGAGGGCCCGGCAACAGGAAAGATCGTCCCATGACTCTGCTATTGGCCGCCCTCACCCTTGCGGGCGCGCCGCAGCCCGCCGATTCCGTCATCGGCAGCTGGAAGACCGAGACCCGCGGCGGCGTGGTCGAGATCGTGCGCTGCGGCGCGTCGATCTGCGGCCGCCTGGTCACGTCGGACAAACTGCGCACCGATCCCAATTTCAGGGACGAGAAGAACGGCAACCCCGCCCTGCGCAACCGCCCGTTGCGCGGCCTGCAGATCCTCGGCGGCTTCACGCGGCAGGACGCCGGCTGGGTCGGCGGCAAGATCTACAATGCCGAGGACGGCAAGACCTATAATGCCGAGATCACCCTGGCCGGCGCGAACCAGCTCAAGCTGCGCGGCTGCGTGTTCAAGCCGTTCTGCAAGACCCAGACCTGGACCAGGGTGCGCTGACACCCATTTCCGAACCCTGCCGCAAGGCGCGTATTGCTTACAGGATTGATGCCATGTCGTACCTCAAGACTTCCCTCGCCGCCGCCTCCACTGCCGCCTCGCTTTTCGCTTTTGCCGGCACGGCGCATGCCCAGGCTTTCTACCTGCAGGAGCAATCGGCGCGCGGCGCGGGCCGCGCCTTCTCGGGCGAAGTCGCCGATACCGGCGCCCAGTCGCTATGGTGGAACCCCGCCGCGATTGCCGGCTCGACCGATGCCGAGGCGGCGCTTGCCGTCGCCGCGATCCTGCCGCGCGGCGAGGTCGTCGACACCGGCACGCTGATCGGGCGCCCCGGCCAGCCCTTCGCGCCGGTGGGTGGCCAGCAGCGCTCGCGCAACCCGATCACCAACGGGATCCTGCCCTCGGGCGCCATCGCGATTCCGCTCAACGACCGCATCGCGTTCGGCCTGGCGGTCACCTCGCCCTACAGCTTCACCACCGATTACGATGCCGATAGCTGGGCGCGCTATTCGGCGGATCGCACGAAGCTGCTGACCATCGATATCCAGCCGTCCGTCGCGGTGGCGGTGACCGACTGGCTCCGCGTCGGTGCCGGGCTCAACGTCGAATATACCGATGCCTTTCTCAGCAACGCCCTGCCCAATGTGCTCGCCTCGCTGCCGGACGGGCACCAGCAGCTCAAGGGCCATGGCTGGGATCTGGGCTGGAGCGCCGGGGTGCAGCTCCACAATGATGTCATCACGGTCGGCATCGCCTACAAGTCGGGCATTAAGCACAGACTGAAGGGCGATCTGACGATCGACGGGCTGGTCGGCCCGCTGGCGGGATCGAACATGTCGCTGTCCGGCGTCGAAGCGCGCTTCGACACCCCWGCGCAGATCATCGTCGGCGCGCGGGTGAAGGTCGCGCCGAAGCTGACCCTCAACGCTCAGGCGACGCGCTTCACCTGGGCCGATTTCGACGCGATCCGCCTGGGTGCGCCGGTCAACGCCGTGATCCCCGAGCTGTACCGCAACAGCTTGAGTGTTGCGGGCGGCGTCGATTATGACGCGACCTCCCGCCTCACCCTGCGCGCAGGCGTCCAGCGCGGCCAGACCCCGACCCAGAATGGCCAGCGCGATGCGCGCGTGCCGGATTCGAACCGCTGGAACTTCGGCGCGGGCGGAAGCTACAAGCTCACCTCGCGTTTCACCATCGATGCCGGCGCCAATTATGTCGACTTCGAGGATCAGAGCATCGATCGCGTCACCGCGGCCTATGTCGGCACGGCGGCGCAGACTCCGGTGCTCACTTCGGGCGAGTTGCGCAATGCGCATGCCCTGGTGTTCTCGCTGGGAGGGCGGGTGACCTTCTGACCGGCGCCGCACTCTGGATCGGGTGGAGCGCCTGTGGCAAACCGGGTCACGCCAATCGGAGTTCGCATCGATGAAGACCGCAGCACTTGCCTCAGCGCTCACCCTGCTCGTGCTCGGCGGGTGCGATCAGGCCTCCGCCCCGGCGCCGGACAATGGCGCCGCCGCCCCGGCCGCACCGGTGAAGGCGGCCGAGAAGGATTATTATGCCGATCGCATCAACGCGCTGACCGACAAGCAGCGCGATGCCGTGCTGCTCAAGGCGATCAAGGATGCGGGCGGCGAATGTCCGGCGGTGACCGGGTCGGCCGTGCAGGCGCCGGTCGAGGGGCATCATGCCTGGATCGTGCATTGCACCGCGGGCAAGGACCTGCGCGCGCTCGACTGGGTGGTCGTGCTCGGGTCCGGCGGGATGATGAGCATCGTCCGGCCGGGCGCGCTCTGACCGCCTCCCCGATTCGGGTTGCCACCGAAACGATTTCGTCTCCGATTGCATAAACGTCCCCCGGGCATATCGTCCCGGCACCGCACCCCTGCCTTGTGCTGCAGGCCGCGCGACGCCGGCGACCGCGTAATCGTCGCCCAATTTCGAACCAGAAATCGCATAGGGGACGATGATGAGAGACTTGATCAAGGGGCGCCGTATCGGCCGGCGCGGTGCCGCCGTCGTGGTGGCCACGATCGCGGGCATCGGGCTGCTGGCCGCCTGCACGACGAAGCCGGACAAGCCGGCCGGGCCGTCCTATCTTGCCGCTTTCCCGGATTTCGCGCCGGACGTGACCGCGCAATTCCCGGGCGACGTGGATATCGCACTCAAGAAGAAACTCGAAGGCGAGAAGAAGTTCGCCCAGGTCCAGCGCGAGTTCGACCTTTATTCCTGGCAGATGTTCCTGGCGCTGAACTGGCCCACCGATAACGAGGGCAAGGCAGCGCCCAAGCTGACCGACACCAGTTTCGGCGCGCCGCACTGGACCTTGTGGCAGACTTCCAATGCGATCTTCCAGCCTGACGGCGCGAAGCCGGCCGCCTGCGCCTCCAAGGCCGCCGCGCGCACGCTGGTGCTGCGCCGCGACCTGAGCAAGCCGGTGAGCCGCGGGCTGAAGGCCTTTTCGGCTCAGGCGACCTCCGGCGCCGATCCCCGCCTTACCCGCTTCCTCGGCGTGGTGTCCGCGGTGGGCGAACTCAACGCGTCCAACCTCAGCGAGATCGACCAGGCCTTTTCCGGCCCGCTGATCGATCAGAATGGCGAATTCGTCTATTACGAGATCATGATCGACCCGAACGAGGTCGACTATCTCTGCGCCAACAGCCTCTACAACATCAACGGCCAGGTCGCCTTCAGCCAGGCCGGCGGCAAGGTGCAGATGCCGTTCGGCACCCCCGACAAGGACTGGACCGGATCGACCGAGCTGAAATTCGCCTGGCGCATCCTGAAAAAGGGCAGCGACGATTTCAGCCGCTTCCACACCCAGCCCGCCGTGGTGATCGACCAGGGGCCTGATGGCACGCAGATCGAGCGCAAGGTCACGGTCGGCCTGGTCGGCATGCATATCGGCCACAAGAGCTCGACCTCGCCGCAATGGATCTGGTCGACCTTCGAGCAGATCGACAATCTCGATGTCGATCCGGTCGCGCATCCGACGCTGAAGCCGTCCTTCGTCGACACCAACTGCCCCGGCTGCGCGGTCAACCAGCTGCCGGTCAAGGTGAACGGCGTCTATCCGCGCATCCCCACCCAGGCATGGCGCGCCATCCCGATCCCCGGGGACAAGGTGGCACTGAATGCCCAGGCCCAGGCAGCACTGAAGAAACTGGGCAGCGTCTGGCAATATTATCAGCTGATCGACACCCAGTGGCCGACCGATCCGACTGCTCCGCCGACCGCGTGGGATGCCGGCCTGCCCGGCGCGGTGACCAACAAGCCCGGCGGGCATCCGACCCCGACCTTCCTCACCAACATCACGATGGAAACCTATTTCCAGAAGGGCAATCAGGCGGCGTGCAACAGCGAGGAGCTACCGAACGGCGTCAATTGCCCGGATGGTAGCACGGTGGAACCGCCGGTGTGGAACTCGGCGCTGAACAATCTCGGCAAGCCCGTCACGCCGGGGGTCAACACCCTGTCCTTCATCACGGAAAGCTGCACTGGCTGCCACAGCTCGGCGGGCATCTGGACCAGCTGGGATCCGACGAGCGGCACCGGCACGAAATCCGGTCAGCTGACCGCAGACTTCTCCTGGTTGCTCCAGCAGAAGGCGAGCTATGCGGGTGCCGGCGCCCAGCCCAAGCCGCTGTTCGGCAAGCTGCGGGATTAGTCGAATTGGTCGGCCCCTCCCCTTCGGGGAAGGGGCCGACCTGATTGCTCAGAACGCCGCCGTTACCGACACCACTAGCCGGCTGCTCGCGATCGACGAGCCGTCCTTCGTGCTCGAGAAATTCGGCTGCAGATAGGCCGCGTCGGCGGTGCTGATATCGGTATCGACATAGGCCGCGCCGAGCGTCACCGGGCCGAGCACGTAGTCGACGCCCAGCAGCCAGTCGACATATTTGCCGGTCGGCGCCACGCTGGTGCCGTTCGGGCCCAGGCCGGGATTGCCGTCCGAATAGCCGACATGCGCCTTCACGGTGATCGGCGTGCTCGGGATGCCCGCACTCGCGTCGCCCCAGATGTAGAAATTGTCCTCGCTCTGCCCGGCGCTTTGCGGCGTGTTGGAGAAATTGCCCAGTGCCTTCTGCTTGGGGGCATAGGCCACGCCCGCCAGCAGGGTGACCGGACCGGCCGTGCCGCTGACCTTCACATAAGGCTCGGCGAAATCGGTCAGGTCGGCGCCGCCCGGATACATGTACCAGGTCAGGCCGACATCGACCGTCGCGCCGCCGAACGAGCGCTTGTAACCGCCGATCAGGTCGAGCTCCATGTTGGAGCCGCCGAACGTGCCCCAGCCGGCCAGGTTCGATCCCCAGACGCCCGCATAGAAGCCGCTCTCGTGCGAGACGGTGATGCCGCCCTGGATCGCCATTTCCTTGTCGGACTGGGATACGCCGCGGAATCGATAATCGGAAACGAGCGCGACGCTGCCGGAAACCGTGACGGGTGGTGGCGGTGCGGTGTCCTGCGCGGCGGCAGGCAGTGCGGCGATGGTCATCATGGCCGCGCCAAGGACATAGAGAGTTTTCATGGGACACCCCTTTGTTAGGATAGGGTCCCTCCTGCGGCCGGGACCGCCGCTTCTCTCGCCCCCCGGCTGAACGGGGTAGGAAAGGGTCGGCCCGGGCAGGAATGTTTCTAGCGAGGCGCTTGTTTGCCTAGGTTGCCGCTTCGTAACGAAGTGTTGCCTGCGACGCCCGTCCCCAACGAGCGAACGGCCCCCTTCCTCGCCCGAGGGGAGGAAGAGGGCCGCCAAAGGCCGACGGTGGGGAGAGTCGGCCTCTAGTGCGCGGCAGCCGCCAGCTTGGACGGCGCCCCGATAAGCTCGACGGGGTGCCCCGACGCGCGACGACGGCTGAGCCAGTCCTTGAGCAGTTCGGCGCAGGTATGGTCGATCGTCGCCAGCCGCGACATGTCGAGCCGTACCTTCTGGCCCTGCGGCAGCTCCTCCAGCGCATCGGAGAGCTTGGGCAGGGTAACGAAGGTCGCGCTGCCCGAGAGCTGGACCGCCCTGCCCTGATCGTCGTCGTGCGACGCGACCTTCAGGCGCAGGCGGCGGACATGCGGGATCAGCTCGAGCAGCGAGAGCCCGATGCCGACCAGCACGCCGGTCAGCAGATCCTCGACCACGACCAGGATCAGCGTGATCGCCCAGATCGCGGCCGGCAATATGCCGTAATTGCCGAACAGGTGGCGGACATGCGCGATACTGACCAGGCGCCAGCCGGTCACCACCAGAACGGCGCCGAGCGCTGCCATCGGGATCTCGCGCAGCAGCCAGGGCAACAGCGCTACGAAGCCGAGGATCCACGCGCCGTGCAGGATCGTCGACAGGCGCGTCGTGGCGCCTGCCTGGACGTTGGCGGAGCTGCGCACGATCACGCCGGTCATCGGCAAGGCGCCGGCGAAACCGCACAACAGGTTGCCGATGCCTTGGGCACGCAGTTCCTTGTTATAGTTGGTGCGAACGCCGTCATGCATCTTGTCGACCGCGGCGGCCGACAGCAATGTTTCTGCGCTGGCGATAAAGGCGATGGCGAGCGCCGCGACCAAGACCGACGGGTCCATCCACTTCTGCAGCAGATCCGGGCCCGGCAGCGCGATCGCCGAGGCGATCGATTGCGGCACGTTGACGCGAGTCACGTCGAGGCCAAGCGTGAACGCGGCCAGGGTGCCGGCCACGACGCCGACCAGCGCGCCCGGCACCTGCTTCAGCGCGGCGGGACGGAAGCGTTCCCACCCCAGCATGGTACCGATCGTCAGCAGGCCGATCGCAAAGGCGCGCTCGACGCCCGACACGTCCATCGACAGGCCGAGCACCCGTCCCGGCATCGCGGCGATATTGGCGAGGCCGCTCGACAGCGGGGTCGCGTCGAACAGCACATGGAACTGGCCGACCACGATCAGCACGCCGATGCCCGCCAGCATGCCATGCACCACGGCGGGCGAGATGGCGCGGAACCAGCCGCCCAGCTTCGCGATGCCGGCGATCACCTGGATGATGCCGGCGAGGATCAGGATCGGGCCCAGCGCGGACAATCCCTTGTCGCGCACCAGCTCGAACACGATGACGGCAAGGCCGGCGGCGGGGCCGCTGACCTGCAGCGGCGAGCCCGCCAGGAAGCCGACCACGACACCGCCGATGATGCCGGTGATCAGGCCTCTTTCGGGCGGCACGCCGGAGGCGACCGCGATGCCCATGCAAAGCGGCATCGCGACCAGGAAAACGACGATCGAAGCAGTGAAATCACGCGAGACGGTGCTGAACGAGGGCAGGTCGAAACCGGCGATCTTCATTCCGCCGCCTCCAGATATTCGATGCCGTTGGCGAGGCGCTGCGCCGCCGGCAGCGCGACCGGCAACGGACGATCGTCCCGCACCGTGGCGAAGCGGCCGGTCGTGCCGTCAAGCGCCAGGATCGCGCCTTCGCGGATATCGACGAACCAGCCGTGCAGGGTCATTTCGCCCCGGGCGATCGCGGAGGCGACCGAGGGGTGCGTGCGCAGATGCGCGATCTGCGCGACGACATTTTCCAGCGCGGCTGTGCGGACCCGCTCGGCATCCTCCATATGTGGGTAGCATTCATTGACCACGCTGGCCGCTGCATTGCTGTGGCGCAGCCACGCCGCGACATTGGGCATGCGCTCGAGCCCTTCCGGGTTCATCAGCGCCTTCATCGCGCCGCAGTCCGAATGGCCGCACACGATGATGTCGCGCACGCCGAGCGCCATCACGGCATATTCGACGGTCGAGGAGACGCCGCCGGTGTGATTGGAAAAGGGCGGGACGATATTGCCGGCGTTGCGGCATACGAACAGGTCGCCCGGGCCAGCCTGCATGATCTGCTCGGGCACCACGCGCGAATCCGCGCAGGAAATCATCAGGGCCTTGGGGCTCTGCCCGTCATTGACCAGCTTGGCGAACAGGGCGCTCTGGTTGGGGAAAACCTGCTTCTCGAAACTGAGGACGCGGCCGATAAGGTCGTTCACTGCTTGGCTCCTGCTGCCGGGCCCAACAGGTCGGGCGCGGCTTAGGCAGGGTATCTAGGAGGGCAGTTTTGCTGCGATGCCGCATCACTGTAAGGAATCATGTCTCCCGAGCGGCAGAATGATTTCGGCGCGCAGGCCGCCTTCCCGCCGGTTCGACAGGCGGAGCGTCCCGCCTTCATTCTCGATCGCCTTCACCACGATCGACAGGCCCAGCCCGAAGCCGACCGTGTCGCGGCGGCGCGCATTGTCCAGCCGGACAAAGGGTTCGAGCACAGTCTCGAGCGATTCCTGCGGAATGCCCGGCCCATTGTCGTCGACCCAGATCGTGATGTGCTCGCGCCGCCCGGCAAGCGTGATCGTCACCGCCTGGCCGTGATGCAGGCCGTTCTCGACGAGGTTGCCGATCGCGCGGCGCATCGCCGACGGCCGGATCACCGCATCCAGGTGATCGGGGCCGACATAGCGCACGTCCTGGCCGACATCTCCGGCATTGTCGGCGATTGTCGCGCACAGCACGGCCAGGTCGATCAGCGCCGGCTTCTCGGCATCCTGATCGCCGCCGAGAAAAGCGAGCAGCGAGGAGACCATCGCCTCCATCTCCGCGATGTCGGCATGGATCGTGTCGCGCAGGTCCGGCTCGACGACACGGTCAGCGCGCAGCCGCAGCCGGGCGAGCGGCGTGCGCAGATCATGTCCAACGGCGGCCAGCGCCTGGGTGCGATCGACGATCAGGCGGTGAATTCTGGCCTGCATGCGGTTGAATGCGCCGATCACGCGGCGCACCTCGCCCGGGCCGGCTTCGGGCACCTGCGCCTGATCGGGGCTGCCGAACCGGTCGGCCGCGTCGGCCAGCTGGCGCATCGGCTGCAGGGTGCGGCGGATCAGCAGGCCGCCCAGCAACATCGCGGCGATCGCCAGCAACGAGGCAACGAGGATTCGGCTCGGCGCAAAATCGATATTGGGCACCGGTTTGAGCGTCTGAAAATGCAGCCAGCTGCCGTCGGGCAGAGTCACGCCGCCCACCACCACCGAGCTGCTGCCGAGCGAGACGACGCGAAACCGCAGGTCGGTCGGGCCGAGCGTCGGCTCCCAGGCCACCACTTCCTTGCGCATGCTGTCCAGCGACGGGGCGAGCGGCGGGGGCGGCGGGCGGCTGCGTTCCCACGCCATCATGTAATGATCGGTCGACAGTTCGGCCGCCATCGCCGGACGTTCCACGGCAGGCAGCTCGGCGACGAGGCGACGCGCGATCACCAGATGCTCAGCCAGCCGCCGCGCCCGGTCGCCGCTCAGCGAAAAATGGCTCGCGCGCTCATAAAGGATCGTGCTGGCGGTGAACTCGACGATGACGACCAGCAGCAGGATCGCGACGATCCGCCCGAGCAGGCCGATCGACGGGCGCACGAAATGCCTCAACTGCGCGTGACACCCGTATTCAACATATAGCCGACGCCGCGCACCGTCACGATCGGGGCGGGCTTGTCACCCTGGGTCAGCTTGCGCCGCAACCGGCTGACCAGCACGTCGACGCTGCGGTCCGAGCTGTCGGTCAGCCGGGTGCGCGACAATTCGATCAGCCGCTCGCGCGCGATGACCCGGCCGGCATGGTCGAGCAGGCTGGTCAGCAGGTCGAATTCGGCGCCGGTCAGCTCGACCACCGAGCCCGCCGGCGACAGCAATTCGCGGCGCGGCAGGTTGACCGTCCAGCCGTCGAAGCTGAGCATGCCCTGCTCGCGTTCGCCGCTGCGCCGGTCGAGCGCGCCACGACGCAGCACGGCGCGGACTCGGGCGGCGAGCTCGCGCGTGCCGAACGGCTTGGCGAGATAATCGTCGGCGCCGAGCTCGAGCCCGATCACGCGGTCGGTCTCGCTGCCCTTGGCGCTGACGAAGATGATCGGCACGTCGCTGGTCTTGCGCAGCTGGCGGCACAGATCGATGCCGCTGGTGCCGGGCAGCATGATGTCGAGCAGCACCAGATCGACTGGTCCCGCTTTCAGCGCCAGCCACATCTCGGGCGCGGCCGAGGCCGGGCGGACAATATAGCCATGTTCCTGCAGCGCCCGGGTCGAGAGCGTGCGGAGCGCCGGATCGTCTTCGACCAGCAAGATGGTGGGGGCGACTTCGGGGCTTGGGCGGGGGTGCATTATTGTCATGTTGCAGTGCGAGGTAAGTACCCGTTCCGTAAGGGTCAATCGCTTCGACGATCGTAGCTCGGCCAGAAACAATTTGTCACGGACCGGTGCCGGGCGAGAAAAGACCAGCCGGCTATTGGGCATACTCGCATTCATTTACGAGGAATAGCCCATGCTTGTCCGTACCCTTCTCGGCGCCGCGCTGCTGAGCGTCGCCGTCCCCGCCCTCGCCGTATCGGACGCGCCCCGCGCCGAATCAGCGAAGCAGTGCGTGCTCGCGCAACAGGGCGCGCCCCATGGCAAGGGCGTCGTCACGCCGATCGTCAAATGCGAAGCAAAGGCACCCGAGATCGCGCGCAACGAGCAGCCGGCCAAGGCCCCGGTCGCCCGCAACTAAGTCCCCCCGGCCCCTTCCCGTCATGCCGGTCCTGCGCGGCATGACGGGCTTTTTTGCCCGCCGGCGGAACAGGCAAAAAAGGCCCCGCCGGAACACCGGCGGGGCCTTCGATTTCGGCATGGGGGTCGCTGTTAGCGGCAGCGCACGTCGCTGCTGTTCTGGTCGATCGACTTGCCGGCAAGCGCGCCCAGCGCGCCGCCGATCAGCGTGCCCGCTGCCCGGTTGCGTCCGCCATCGATGACATTGCCCAGGATGCCGCCGCCGATCGCACCGACGATCAGGCCGGTCGTGCCGTCGTTGCGCTTGCAATAATAGCGACCGTCCGAACCGCGATAGACCTCGTCGTTCGACGACAGGCGGCGCTCGGTATAACGGGGATCGTCGCGATAATAGCGCGAGGCGTCATAATCGGTCGCGAAGCGGCGATCGTCGTCACGCACCGCGACCGCGCCGCCATAGCCGTTATAGTCGTTGTTGCGCGCCCAGCGCAGCGAGCGGCTGAGGTCGTCGAGCCGGGTCAGGATCATCTCGCGACGCTGCGGTGTCAGACGGCCACGGTTCAGGTCGGCTCGAATCGTGTTGAGCTGATATTGCGCGCGACGTGCCTCACGACGGTCGAGGCTGCGATCGGCCACGCCACGATCGATCCGGCGCTGCAGGAAGGAGATACGGTCGCGCGGGCTGTCCGGCGCGCCGCGCCAGAAACTGTCGCGGTCCCAGTTCGATGCGCTGTTGCTGCTGCCGCGCCAATCCTGCGCCTGTACCGCGAGCGGGGCGCAACCAATGGCTGCGAGCGCCGCGGCGCTGCATAGGGTGATGATCTTCATAATTCGCTCCTGAGACTCTAATCGTTTGATACGATTGCGAACTGAAACCCCCCAGTCGCCAATAAGTGCCATTCCGGTCTCAATATTCGTGCTGTCTGGCCCCTTGCGCCGCCGTCGCCGCGGCGCGAAGAAACGTCTTTCTCTCGCCCTCGCTCCCGAAAGGACGCCGATGATCTTCCCCGAAGACGTCTTCACCGAACCGAGCGACGTCGATCCCGATACGCTCGCCAATCTCGGGCCGCTGCGGCGGCTGGCGGGGCGGTGGCAGGCGCGCAAGGGCGTCGATCTGAACCCCAAGGCCGACGGCCCCGAGCGTCGCGTGTTCATCGAGCGGATCAGCTTCGATCCGATCGATCCGCAGGCGAACGGGCCGCAGCTGCTCTACGGCCTGCGCTATCACATCCACATCACCACCGAGGAAGAGGACATCACCTTCCACGACCAGGTCGGTTACTGGCTGTGGGAGCCGACGACCGGCATGGTGTTGCAGACCGTCGCGATCCCGCGCGGCCAGGTCGCGCTCGCCTCGGGCCAGTCGACCGCGGACGCGGACAGCATTGTCGTCTCCTCGGTGCGCGGCCAGACCGAGAACGGCATCTGCTCCACCGCCTTTCTCGAATATGCCTTTCGCACCGACAGCTACCGGATCGAGATCACCTTCAACCCGGACGGCAGCTTCAGCTATGTCACCGATACCGTGCTCACCGTCCACGGCCGCGCCGAGCCCTTCGCGCACCGCGACCAGAACACGCTCAAAAGGATCGGAGAGCCGAAACCCAACCCGCTCGCCGCCATCCTGGCGAAGCGAGCCGCCAAACAGGCATGACGGTTCGATCGCCACGCGGTGATTGACTTCCCTTCCCTTCGCCGCAGATTGCGGGCCATCCAGCGACGGAGATTTTCGTGCATCATTTGAAATCCACCTGCGCGCCCCTCGCCTTCGGCGCTGCGCTGCTGCTCTGCGCGACGACACCCCTGTCCGCCCGCCCCCAGGCGGCCCCCGCCCCCGCCGCGCAATCGCCCTATATCCTCGAGGAAGTGATGGTGCCGATGCGCGACGGCGCGAAGATGCAGACCGTCATCCTGCGCCCGCGCAACCAGACCGTTCCCCTGCCGATCCTGTTCTCGCGCACCCCGTACGGCCTGAACCTCTCGGCGCCCGCCTCGGTGCCGAAGAACTGGGCGGCGCTCGACAAGGACGGCTATATCTTCGTCTCGCAGTCGATGCGCGGCCGCTTCAAGTCGGACGGCGTCTTCACTCTGTCGACCGCGGTCCACCCGAACGATCCCAAGGCGATCGACGAAGCGACCGACGCCTGGGATTCGATCGACTGGCTGGTGAAGAACGTGCCGGACAATAACGGCAAGGTCGGCATGTTCGGCGTGTCCTATCCCGGCTTCGCCGCCGCCGTCGCGCTGGCGCATCCGCATCCGGCGCTGAAGGCGGTCAGCCCGCAGGCGGCGTGGATCGATTACTGGATGAGCGACGATCTCCACCGCAACGGTGCGCTGCGCCTGAGCTATGCGACTGACTGGGTGTCCGGCCTGCAGATCGACAAGAACGACAACAAGGCGTTCGAGTACGATATGTACGATACGTACGACTGGTTTCTGAAGATCGGCCCGGTCGAGAATATCGACAAGCTCCATTTCAAGGGCCGGGTGCCGATGTTCACCGCGCTGCTCGACCATCCCAATCACGACAGTTTCTACACCGATCAGCGCTGGACCGACTCGCTCGGCAAGGCGACGGTGCCGACGCTCAACGTCGCGGGCTATTGGGATCAGGAGGATCCCTGGGGCTCCTGGCAGATCTATTTCAAGCAGAAGCAGAACGACCCGGACGGCCTCGTCTCGATGGTCTCGGGGCCCTGGGCGCACGGCACCTGGCGCACGCCCAACGACGCCCTCGGCCCGATCCCCTACGGCGTGCCGAGCGGCCAGCAGTTCCTCGAACAGATCGAGGCGCCGTTCTTCGCCTATTGGCTCCATGGCAAGGGCAAGCGCCCCGAGGCCGGGGTGAAGAGCTTCCAGAGCGGCAGCTGGAAATGGAAGGATTACAAGGGGTGGCCCGCCGCCGGCGCGAAGGCGAAGGACCTGTTCCTCCACACCGACGGCTCGCTCTCCTTCACCGCGCCCGCCGCCGACGAGGCATGCCGCGACTATGTCTCCGATCCCGCGAACCCCGTGCCGTTCCGCCAGCGGCCGATGTCGGGCACCTATCTCAGCCCCGACTGGCGCTGGTGGGAAGCCGCCGATCAGCGTTTCCTGGGCGGCCGGCCCGACGTGCTGAACTACATGACCGCGCCCCTGACCGAGGACCTGACCGTCACGGGCACCGTCGCGGCCAGGCTGATGGCCTCGACCAGCGGCACCGACAGCGATTTCGTGGTCAAGCTGATCGACGTCTTCCCCGACACTTATGTGAAGAATCCCGAGCAGCTCCAGTCGGGCGACTATGCCAAGTCGCTCAACGGCTATCAGCTGCCGATCGCGATGGACGTCCGTCGCGGGCGTTTCCTGACCAGCGACACCGCGCCGGAAGCGCTGGTGCCGGGCAAGGTGGTCGCGTGGGAGGTGCCGCTGCACGAACGCGACCATGTCTTCCTCAAGGGCCACCGCATCATGGTGCAGGTCCAGTCGAGCTGGTTCCCGATGCTCGACCGCAACCCGCAAAAGTTCGTGCCGAACATCATGCGCGCGAAAGCGGGGGACTTCGTGAAGGCGACGCAGAAGGTCTGTGCCGGATCGAAGGTGACCCTGCCGGTGATGTGATTTTTGTTCCTCCCCGGAACGGGGAGGGGGACCATTTGCACCTTCTGCAAATGGTGGAGGGGCTTGGAGCGCGGGACAGAGCTTCCGCGCTCCAAGCCCCTCCACCACGCGCTGAAGAAGCGCGGTCCCCCTCCCCGAGCAAGCTCGGGGAGGAACAAGAAGGTCAGTTCTTCAGCCGCCACCCGGTCCTGAAGATCCACCCGACCAGCACGAGGCACGCCACCAGGAACAACGCCGTCACGCCCAGGCTGACCAGCACGCTCACATCGCCCTTGTCGAAAAAGGCCCAGCGGAACCCGCTGACCAGATAGACGACTGGGTTGAACAGGCTCACCGTCCGCCACGGCTCGGGCAGCATGTCGATCGAGTAGAAGGCACCGCCGAGAAAGGTCAGCGGCGTGATCAGCAGCGCCGGCACGAAACTCAGCTGCTCGAAGCCCTTGGCCCAGATGCCGATGATGAAGCCGAACAGGCTGAACGTCACGCTGGTCAGCACCAGGAAGCTCAGCATCGCCAGCGGGTGCGCGATGTGCAGCGGCACGAACAACGCTGCGGTCGCGAGGATGATCAGCCCCAGCACGATCGACTTGGTCGCCGCCGCGCCGACATAGCCCACCACCATCTCCATCGGGGTGACGGGTGCCGAGAGCAGTTCGAACATCGTGCCGGTGAATTTCGGGAAATAGATGCCGATCGACGCATTGGAGATGCTCTGAGTCAGCAGCGACAGCATGATCAGCCCCGGCACGATGAAGCTGCCATAACCGACCCCGCCGACTTCCTGCATGCGCGACCCGATCGCGCCGCCGAACACCACGAAATAGAGCGAGGTGGTGATCACCGGCGTGACCAGGCTCTGCCACAGGGTGCGCAGCGCCCGGGCCATCTCGAAGCGGTAGATCGCCCAGATCCCGTGCGTGTTGATTCCAGCCGCGCTCATGCCGCCTGCTCCACCGGCCTGTGTTCGACAAGGTCGACGAAGATGTCCTCGAGCGAGCTCTTGTGCGTCTCCAGGTCCTTATAGCCGATGCCGAGCTCGCCGAGCTTCGCCAGCAGCGCGGGGATATGCTCGTCCTCGGCGTTGAAATTGTAGAGCAGCTTGCAGCCTTCGTCGGCCAGCTCGACCTGCCATTCGCCCAGCGCCGCCGGCACGGCCTCCAGCTTCTCCTGCAGCGAGATCAGCATCTGGCGCTTGCCCAGCCGCTTCATCAGCTCGGCCTTTTGCTCGACCAGGATGATCCTGCCCTTGTCGATCACGCCGACCCGGTCGGCCATTTCCTCCGCCTCGTCGATATAATGGGTGGTGAGGATGATGGTGGTGCCCTTCTCGCGCAGCCGGTGGATCAGTTTCCACATGTCGCGGCGCAGCGACACGTCGACGCCCGCGGTCGGCTCGTCGAGGAACAATATGTCGGGCTCGTGGCTCAATGCCTTGGCGATCAGCACGCGGCGCTTCATGCCGCCCGACAACTCCATGATCTTGGCCTTGCGCTTGTCCCACAACGACAGGTCGCGCAGCACCTGCTCGACATAGGCGTCATGCCCCGGCCGGCCGAACAACCGGCGGCTGAAGCGCACCGTCGCCAACACCGTCTCGAACATGTCGACCGACAATTCCTGCGGCACCAGCCCGATCAGCCGTCGCGCCGCGCGGTAATCGGTCAGCGCGTCATGCCCCATCACCGTGACGGTACCGGAGGACGGCGTGACGATGCCGCAGATGATGCTGATGAGCGTCGTCTTGCCCGCGCCGTTCGGCCCGAGCAGCGCGAAGATTTCGCCCTTGTTGATATCGAGATCGACCGGTTCCAGGGCGCGCTGGCCTGAAGCATAGGTCTTGGAGACGCCCTTTACGGACAGGATGGTTTCCATGAAGCCCCTTTTCGTTGGGCGACAAATAAGGTCGCGCCCCGGGCGGAACAACCGGCCCGCGAAAACTCAGCTGTCGGCGCGGGCCGCGGCCACGGCCTCTTTCAGGTCCTCGAACGACAGGACCGAGGACACCACCCGGTTGCCGATCACGAAGCTCGGCGTGCCGGTCATGCCGAGCTGCCGCATCACCTGGATGTTGGTGGTGATTTCCGCATCGGCGCGTGGCGCGAACGCGGCGGCGCGCTTCAGGTCGACGCCAGCCTTGCGCGCCGCCGCCGTCATGCTCTCGGGCGTCACCTGTCCGGCGGCGTAGAGCGCGTCGTGAAAGGCGGTGAACTTGCCCTGGTCGGCCGCGGCAAGGCTCAGCCTGGCGGCGTCGGCGCTGGTCTCGGCCAGGATCGGCAGCTCGCGATAGACCACTTTCACCTTGGGGTCGGACGCGATCAGCCGCGCGACATTGGGCAGGCTGGCGCGGCAATAGCCGCAATTATAATCGAAATATTCGACGATGGTGACGTCGCCATCGGGGTTGCCGGCCCAGGCGCTGCCGAACGGCTTCAGGATCACGTCCGCATTGGCGTCGATGACCTTGCCCGTCGCGCGGTCGCGCAGCCGCTGAATCGCTTCGGAGACGATCTCGGGATGGGCGCGCACATACTCGCGCACGACGCGCTCCACCCGGACCTGGTCGGCGCTGCCGAGCGACGATGGCGCGGCCAGCTGGAACAGCCAGAACGCGCCCGCGCCGACCAACGCCGCGACCAGCGCCAGCCCGGCGAGCGCCAGCGGATTCTTCGACAGGCGTTCGATCATCGGCGCTTATACTTTTTCGGGTTGTCGTCCATTTCGTTCTGCGACGTCATCGCGATGTCCTGCGCGCGGATCCAGTCGCTGCTGTTCGGCGGGATGCCCTGCATCGCACCCCGCGCGGCATAGGCGGCGGTGCGCACGTCACCGGTCAGGCTCGCCTGCTCCGCGGTCGCCAGCAGCGCGCGCGGCTCGTCACCCGTCCGGGAATAGGCAGTGCCGAGCTGATACCAGGCAAAGGGATTGTCGTCGTCGCGCGCCACCGCCTGGCGCAGCACACGGATCGCCTCGGGATAGTTCGCCTTGTTCTCGGTGGCGATCAGCGCATGGCCGAAGGTCGTGGCGATCAGCGGGGAATTGTCCGATCGCTCGGTCGCCTCGCGCAGCGGTGCCAGCGCCTCGGTCGGCTTGCCCGCCTCGAGCAGGATCTGTCCCTTGATCTCCAGGAAATAGGGGTCGTGCGGCGCCGCCTTCACCAGCGCCTCCGCCTCGGCATCGGCCTTGTCCGGATAGCCCGCCTTGTGCCACGCATAGGCCCGGGCATAATGCGCATAGGCGGACTGGTCGCTCTCGGGGAATTCAGTCAGCGTCTGCTGATAGGTCGCGACATAGCCGCGCAGCTTCGCCTTCACCCGCCGGAACCGGTCTTCCAGCGCCGGGTCGTTCGGCTTGTTCCAGGCGGGTGACGCCATGACGTCGCCGGTCAGGTTGGCGATGCGCGCGCCGCTCAGCGGGTGGCTCTGCGCGAAGGGATCGATATTGGCGAGGCCATAGGAATATTCCTCGTTCTGCAGCTTCTTGAAGAAGCTCAGCATGCCGCGCCCGCTGACCCCGGCCTCGCGCAGGAACTTCGCCCCGGTGGCGTCCGCCGTCGCCTCCTGCACCCGGGTGAAGGCCAGGAACTTGCCCATCGCCGCGGTCTGCCCGGCGGCGAGGATGCCCGCGCCCGCATCGCCCGCGCCCGCCGCCATCGCCGCGATGCCGATGACCATGCTGAGAATGGTGATGCCGATCGCGGGCTTGGTCCCGGCGCCCTGCAGGATGACATGGCCGTCGGCGATATGGCCCAGCTCGTGCGCGATCACGCCCTGCACTTCATTGGCGTTGTCGGCCGCCTGGATCAGGCCCGAATGGACATAGACGGTCTGCCCGCCGACGACGAAGGCGTTGATCGAATCGTCGTTGATCAGGACGACGCGGACATTGTTGGGCGACAGCCCCGCGGCGAGGATCAGCCCGCGCGACATGTCGTTGAACATGGCCTCGGTCTCGGCATCGCGCAGGATCGACTGCGCGAAGGCCGGTTGCGCCCAGAGGAGGATGGAAACCGCGAACAGCGCGATGAGCCGCTTCATGCACGACATATCGCCGAGAAATCCCTCACAGGCAATTGAACTAGGGCGATCCCTGCGGGGGAAGGGGTGAATGGCGGGTGAAGGGGCGTTTCTTGCCACGGAAGCACTCCGACGATCAGAGGCGCCATCGACCCTCTTCGTCATGCCGGACTTGTTCCGGCATCCATCGTCCCGCAAGCGCCGCAGATGCTGCGTTCGCGGAACCATGGCCCCCGGAACAAGTCCGGGGTGACGGGTGGAGTTTGGGAAGTCACGCTTCCACAACGCTCTCCCCAAAAGGAAACGCCGGCCGGGACATCGAGTCCCGGCCGGCGCTGATCCATTCCATACCTCGTCAGAGGCGCGGGTCGTTACTGCCCGAAGGTCCGCTGCCACCAGCCGCGACGGGGCGAGCCCGCCTCGCCCGGATCGGGATCGATCCCGCCGGCGGCGTCATCGGCCGGCGCGGCGCCGTCCTCGATGAGCGCAACGGCGGGCGCCTCCTCGGTGATCGACTCGGGCGCGGCCGCTTCGGATGCTGCCGCCTTGGCGCGACGCGCGCGCTTCGGCTTGGCCGGCGCTTCCTCGGCGGGCGCTTCGACCGCCTCGACGACGGGCTCCGGCTCCGGCGCGGCAACCACCGCCTCGGCTTCAGCGGCGTCCGCCTTTTTGCGGCGTGCGCGCTTCGGCTTGGCCGGCACGGCCTCCGCCTCGGCGGGAGCTTCGACGACCGGCGCCTCGGCGACGGGCTCGGACGCTACCGGCTCGACGGCTTCCCGCGCCTTGGGACGACGGCGGCCCTTCTTGGGCGCCTCGACCTCGGCCGGGGCCTCTTCGGCTATCGGTGCTTCGGCGACGGCTTCAGCCTCACCAGCTTCAGCCTCGACCGGCGCGGACTCGCCGCCCTCGGCCCGATCGCCCTCGCCGCGACGACCGCCGCGACGGCCCCGGCGTCCGCGACGACGACGACCTTCGGCCCCGCCATCACCTTCGCCCGCTACCGGCTGCTCGCCCGCGACCTCGGCCCCACTCTCCTCGGCGCCCTCATCGGCTGCCTCGGCATCGCCGTCGGGCTCGCCCTCTTCGCCTTCAGCGCGCGGAGCGCCCTCCTCGCCCTCGGGACGATTGCGGCCGCGACGACCGCGACGGCGGCGACGACGGCGCGAACCGCCTTCGTCGCTTTCCGACCGCTCGCCACGCTCGCGCGGCTCGCGGGGAGCGCGTGCCTCGCGGGGCGCTTCTTCTTCTTCCTCGTCCTCGACCTCGTCGATCTCGTCCTCGATATCCTCTTCGATATCGTCCTCGATCTCTTCGATCGGCGCTTCGAAGCGCGGCGCATGTGCCGGCGGCGGTCCGGAGACCTCGACCGACATGCGCGCGCCCTCCTGCTCGCCGTCCGGCGCGACCTCGATCATCACGCCATAGCGATCCTCGATCTCGGCCAGTTCCGCGCGTTTGCGGTTGAGCAGGTAGAAGGCCGCTTCCTGGCTGGCGCGCAGCAGCAGCTGCGATCCGCGGCCCTGGGCGGCTTCGTCCTCGATCAGGCGCAGCGCGGACAGGCCGGCCGACGAGGCGGTGCGGACTAGGCCGGTGCCCTCGCAATGCGGGCACTGGCGGGTCGAAGCCTCGAGCACGCCGGTGCGCAGGCGCTGGCGGCTCATTTCCATCAGGCCGAAGCTCGAGATGCGGCCGACCTGGATGCGGGCGCGATCGTTCTTCAGCGCTTCCTTCATCGCCTTCTCGACCTTCCGGACGTTGGACCCATTGTCCATGTCGATGAAGTCGATGACGACGAGGCCGGCCATGTCGCGCAGACGCAGCTGGCGGGCGATCTCGTGCGCGGCCTCGAGGTTGGTCGCGGTCGCGGTCTGCTCGATGCTGTGCTCGCGGGTCGAACGGCCGGAGTTGATGTCGATCGAGACCAGGGCCTCGGTCGGGTTGATCACCAGATAGCCGCCCGATTTCAGCTGGACGACCGGATGATACATCGCGGCGAGCTGTTCCTCGACATGGCTGCGCTGGAACAGCGGCACCGGGTCGGAATAATGCTTCACCTTGCGGGCATGGCTCGGCATCAGGAGCTTCATGAACTCCTTGGCCTGACGATAGCCCTGCTCGCCCTCGACGATCACTTCGTCGATGTCGCGGTTGTAGATGTCGCGGATCGCGCGCTTGAGCAGGTCGCTGTCGCCATAGACCAGGGCCGGCGCCGACGAAGACAATGTCGTCTCGCGAATGCCGTCCCACAGCCGGGCGAGATAATCGAAGTCGCGCTTGATCTCGACCTTGGTGCGCTGGAGGCCCGCGGTGCGGACAATGCAGCCCATCGAGGGCGGCAACTTCATGTCCGCCATGATCGACTTCAGCCGCTTGCGGTCGCCCGCATTCGAGATCTTCCGGCTGATGCCGCCGCCATGCGACGTGTTGGGCATCAGCACGCAATAGCGGCCGGCGAGCGACAGATAGGTGGTCAGCGCCGCGCCCTTGTTGCCGCGCTCTTCCTTGACGACCTGGACCAGCAGCACCTGGCGGCGGCGGATCACGTCCTGGATCTTGTAGCGATGGCGCAGGTTGGTGCGGCGCTCGCGCAGATCGTCGACCGCGTCGTCCGATGCGGTGCGCTTGCGGCGGCCGCGGCCCCTGCTCTCGGTCTCGGCGCTTACCTCGGGGTCGGCGCCGCCATCGTCCTCGAACCGCTCGACCGATTCGGGATCGGGCTCGAAGCCGTCATCGCCCTCGCCTTCACCTTCGTGAAGATCGTCCTCGGCATCCATCTGGGCGCGCAACGCTGCCTCTTCGGCGGCATGCTCGGCCTCTTCGCGCAGCAGCGCGTCGCGATCCTCCTTGGGGATCTGGTAATAATCGGGGTGGATTTCCGAAAAGGCGAGGAAGCCGTGGCGGTTGCCGCCGTAATCGATGAAGGCCGCCTGGAGCGACGGTTCGACTCGGGTAACCTTGGCCAGATAGATATTGCCCTTGAGCTGCTTGCGCTCGGCGGACTCGAAATCAAACTCCTCGATCCGGTTCCCCTTGACGACGGCAACCCGGGTCTCTTCCCGGTGCCGCGCGTCGATCAGCATACGCATGGTCATTTATTGTTCTCCGGGCGCGCGGTCCGGGGCCTGGCGGCATCCGCCGCGCGCGATTGTGATACGGCGACGTGGTGGCGGAATTGCCGCCCTTGTCCGTGCCGCGTGTGGTTTCGAAAAATGCCTCTGTTCGCGATCCACGCCCCGGCATCTGGCCCTGGGCACCCCGCGCGCTCGCGATCCCGCCGGTGAAAACCGGGCGGTGCGAGGGGCGGGAAAAATGCATCATGCGAACGTCAACCTGAAGAGCCGCCACCGAGAAATCCGGTGCGGCCATGGGACCGAACAGACGCCAGAAGAGGCGCTTGCCGGTGCAATTTCATGCCTAGCACCGCTGTGCTCGCGCAGCAACCGGGACGTTTCTCCCCGGGTACGCCGCAATTTCATGTCAAATTTCGTTACCCGCCATTTTCTGCTACCCATGATGGGAGGAGTGCCCGCCTGCACCGCGGGTTGTTGTTTTGTACCCGATGGGATCCCGCCCCGTGCCTTTTCGCTGGACCATTGCCCTGCCGGGCCTGCATTACCGATCGGTGTCGTTCCTTCTCGCTTTCCTGGCCTGCTGGCTCGGCGGCGCCCCCGCCTGGGCCGCGACGATCGAGCGGGTCGAGATCCGGCGGGACAGCATCGTGATCCGTTTCGACCAGCGCGTCGCCGACGCCTCCAGCTTCATGCTCGCCCGGCCCCAGCGGCTCGCGGTCGACGTCACCGGCGCCACGCCGGGTTCGCCGGTCCGGGCAAGCGGGGCAAAGGGCATGGTCTCGGCGGTGCGCCAGTCGCCGCGCGGCACGGACGGGCTCCGCATCGTGTTCGACCTGAGCCGCCCGGCGATCGTCACGGAGGGGAGCTTCGGTGCTGACGGCCGCGAGCTGACCCTCGGCCTGCGCACCGTCGACGATGCGCGCTTCGCCCGCGCCACGGCGGACCGGCGCCTGCGCTTCCTGCCAAGCTTCGATATGGGGAGGGCCGCGCCGGCGCGCAACTATGAGGTGTCGGTGCCCATCCCCAGGGCGCGCCGCAGCCTGGCGCTGCCGCGCATCTATGGCGACGACGACAGCCGCCCGCTGGTGGTGATCGATGCCGGTCATGGCGGCGTCGATCCCGGCGCGATCTCGCCGGTCGACGGCCGCCGCGAAAAGGACGTGACGCTCAGGATCGCGCGCGCGATCCGCGACGCGCTGGCCAAGTCGGGCCGGGTCCGCGTCGCGCTGACCCGCAACGACGATCGGTTCCTCGTGCTGCGCGAACGCTATGGCATTGCGCGCCGGCTGAAGGCGAACCTGTTCATCTCGATCCATTGCGACAGCGTCGACAGCAGCGACGCATCGGGCGCGACCGTCTACACCTTGTCCGAGGTCGCGTCCGACAAGGAATCCGCCCGACTGGCCGCGCGCGAGAACAAGGCGGACATCATCGCGGGCGTCAACCTCGCCTCCACCTCGGCCGATATCTCGTCGATCCTGATCGATCTCGCGCAGCGCGAGACGATGAACAGCTCGGCCAGCTTCGCCCGGCTGCTCGGGCGAGAGGCCCAGCCCTTGATCCCGATGAAGCCCAACTTCCACCGCATGGCGTCGCTGATGGTGCTGAAGGCGCCCGACATGCCGTCGATCCTGTTCGAGACCGGCTATATCTCCAACCCCAAGGACGCCGCCTTCATCGATTCGCCCGAAGGCCGCGACCGCATCGCCGAAAGCGTCCGCCGCGCCGTCGAGATCCATTTCGCAAGGCGGCTCGTGGCGAAAGAATGATGCAGGCCCCGGGGCGCCGGCTCATCGGCGCGGCTTGTGACGGCTGGCGTGTCATTGACTCGTTGCTCAACGATGATCGTCCCCGATACGGCATTTATCGGCTAACGACCGGACGCGCCAAACCCCTGGGGAACCGAGCATCATGAGCGGAATGTGCGGCATCGTCCGCTTTGACGGCGCCCCGGCGTCCCCGGCGGACCTCGACCGGATGATGCGCGCGTTGAGCACCGTACGGGCTGGCTCTAGCTGGGGCCGGCGCTGTAGGGGATGCTGTTAAGAGTGATCTCGAAAGAAAGCGCAGCGTCCTTGGCGGTCGCATTCTGAATTTCCTCGGACCGGATCAATACCGGCGCCACCCATTTCCGCTTGGCGGACTTCTCGCTATTTGCCGGCATCTGTTCCATGTGGATCTCCAGGTTGTGCAGCTATTGCCAGCGGTTTCGGTACCGGCTTGTCACAACGCCGCCTGACGTACAATCTCCTACTGCAGCCAGGCCCCGTTTTCTTCGGCGACCGCACTGGCCGGCGCGTCCGCGACGCGAGGCGCCGTTCCGGCCAGGCCCCTGCCTCCCCGATACCCATCTCCTGTCAGCTGCCGCCCTCTGGATCGGGCGCACCCCGTTCCCCATCTCTCACGCGAGGGAGACGACCATGGTCAGCACATCCAACGACGGCATCATGTCCGAATATCTCATCAAATACGCTCTGGTGAAATCGCGCGCGGGCGAACGCCCCACCGAGCTGCTCGAAACCCTGTACATGTCCGAGCGCTTTCAGGCGGGCGACGACCTGAAACTGGCGCGCCGGAATTATGACCACGCGGTGTGGAACGGCGTTCCGGCATCGGAGATGGATCGCCGCCTGGCCGCGCTGGAGGCGTTCATGAAGGACCTCGCGCGCAATCGCGCGGCGATGTGGGGCCTCAACTGATCGCTATAGCAACACTACGCCAGGTCGATCCGCCCATCCATCCATCCATCCGTTCGTCTCGAGTAGCTATCGAGTAGCGCCGCAGGCGCGTAGCGAGATGGCATATCGAGAGACAGGCGTGCCGCCCGGAGCGGTGCGGCAAAGGTCTGGAACGACGGGGCCGCGAGCTTCATGCCCGCCGCGGCCCCGAATAGTCTAGGCGTCGCGGCTCTTTCCGCCCGGCGTCGCCAGCCGAGCGCGAAGAGCGGCCTCATGCCCAGCGCGCCGCTGCTGAACCCGGGCCATGACGTTGCGGAAATAGCTGTCCACCTCGCCATAGGTAGGCATCGGTGACTTTACCGAAGGCGCGGGGACCGGCGCAATGAACTCCTCGGGCGCCATCGTCGTGACCGGCGCCGCGGCGGACAACTCTGCGTCGGTCTTGCGCGCACAGTGCAGGAAGCCGGGCAGATTGCCCTGTTCCTGGATCGGCACCGTCATCAGCGCGGCGCGCTCGGCGACAGCCGATGGCGACACCGGCGTGGGGGTGCGTCCGGCTGCAAGCGTCGGCGCCGGGCGCGCGTCGGCGGCCTCGGCGCCGAGCAGGTGCAGGAAATCGTTCGCCGCCGCGTCGCGCGCGGTCAACGGGCCGAATCCCAGCAACCGCTCGAGCGTCGCGGGAACCGAACTATGGTCGTACGGCGTCGGGTCTGTTCCGCGCGTCACCATCGGCGACACGATCACCGCCGGCACGCGCACGCCCAGCTGGTTGAAGATGAAGCCGTTGGTCCCCGGAGTGTCCTGTGTGTCGGGTTGGACCGCGCCGCCGGGTGCGACCGAATCATAGAAGCCGCCATGCTCGTCATAGGTGATGACCAACATGCTGTAGGGCCAGAGCGGCGACGACGCGATCGCATTGACGACCCTGGCGATCAGGTTCTCGCCGCCCGACACGTCGTCCTCGGGATGCTGCGAGGAGCCGCCCTTGTAGGTGTTGCCGGTGATGTCGCCGTAATTGGGCTCGATGAACGTATAGCGATAGGGATAGCCGCTGGCGACGTCGCTGGCGAAGGCGGTGATGCTCTTCACCGCCAGCGGGTCAGCAAGCGAGATGCCCTTGAGCGCGGTCACTTGCGGAATCGAGCCCCCGACGTTGAGGGTGTCGTCATGATAGATTCGCCAGGGGATGCCGTGGGCGTTGAGCGCGTCGAAGATCGATCCGTTGCGATAGGTGAAGCCGCTGACCGTCTCCCATTTGGTGATCTGGGTGCCTGACGGGCTGTCGTCGAGGCTCGTATAGCCGCTGCCGTCCTGATACGCCGACGAGGCGCCGTGGACGTAGAAGCGGTTGGGCCAGGTCGGACCGGGCAGCGACGAGAACCAGTTGGTGCACAGCGCATAGCGATTGGCCAGCTGCGCGATGGCGGGAACCTGGGCCGGGGCGAGGCACTTCATGATGTCGCCGATCTCGTCGGCGGTCGGCGTGCCCGTCTTCTCCGAATTGCTGGTCGCGTAATTCGCCGCGAATCCCGACATCTGCGGTGTCGGATAATTGGGTGGGGTGTAGGTCGCCTTTTCACCGCCGAGCTGTTCGAGGACGTCGCTGAACTCGTGGCCGGGATCGGTCGGCATGCCGGTCGGGGTCGAGGTGTCGCTGACGGTGTAGGTCTGCCCCATGTAGCTGTTGCTGTTCGCCGCCGGTGTCCCGTTGAGCGCGGCGAACATGTTGTCGAAGGAATGGTTCTCCAGCATCAGCACGAAGACATGCTGAATGGTCGAGTAATTGCCGGTGCGGATCATGCTCGCGCCGCAATTTCCCGAATTGAGGTTGATCGCGAAATTGTCCCAGTCGACGGTGAAGGTCGGTGACGATCCGTCGTCCTTGAACCCCCATTCGCCGATCAGCATGCATTCCTTCCAATAGGGCAGCAACAGATCGTCGGGAACGCTGCTGACATAGACACCGGGACGGCTGCCGCCCGAGGGAGCGACCGACGCATACCAGAAATCGCCCGGCGTCGCGGTATCCCAGTCGACCGTGACTGGTCCGATCTTGCCCTTGGGCGGCACGTTGCCCTGGGTGATCCCCGTCGAGCCATAGTTCGTACTATAGTGGTAGAGCGAAAGCACGGCATAGGAATCAGTATTGTTTTGCAGATATATCTTGGCGCTACCCATGATCTTTCCCCCGAATCGAAAAATCCGCACGAGTCAGCCCGATACGTATCTTTTCGGGTTGATCGCTACAAATCCCGTTGCCCCCAATATGACAGGAAACTCTTGGTTTTCGGCTAGCGGCTGGATGCCTGCAAGGTCGGGAATTTCGTGGACACTGTACTGAATGTCGATGCGCAAGGATGCGTGCTCGCCATCACTGGCAATGACCGGAGATGGATCGCCGCTTGGCCGCGCTCGGCGCGTTCATGAACCAACTGGCGCACGACCGTGCTGCCATGTGGGTCTCCACCAATCTTGGCTCGGTCCGTTTACCGGGGTTGCGGCAATTAGCGAACCGGCGCCTTTGGCCCGGTTGCTGAATGACAGGTTCCCAGGGGCGAGAGGCGGAAAGCTGCCGTCCGGTCTGCATCTCTAAAACGGCAGTTCTCGACCCAAATTGCGTCGTTCACTAATATCAGCGTCGATGTCTACATCCAACACAACCTGCCGTTCCCCCAAAAAGAAGCACGGTTTGGCGCAAGGAGCCGCGACGTGACGAAGCGCGACCGTACCGGCTTGGACGAAGCTGGCGCGGCGTTGATCGAGGCGAACGCCGGTAATTAGAGCATCGCTCGACCAACCGCTTTCATCGCCGCGCACCAAGCATCAAACCGACGCACTCCGCCAGCGTCGAAGGGAAATACCGTTGTTTCAACTTCTATTGTGTCGCCTGGGCCGAACCAATTCAAAGCCCGAAGTTCCAACGCAGAGCTGCGCGAGCGATGTGCGAAGAAATTACGTGTTAGCCGCAGGTTCTCAAGCGGCCATGGCGTCGAGCCGATCGCGGCTGCCACGTTGGCCACATTCGCAATATTGAGCCGCCTCGCAGCGTTGATCGCGTCAGCAGGACGATACCACTTCGGCTCGAAACGCTGCCGTGTCACCTGTAGGAGATAATGGCTTACAGCTTCGCGGTTGCGATAAGCACGCGGCACGCTCGCCGGCACTGGCCCAGCCAAGCCGGAAGCGCGTCCCGTCGCCGACGACAGGATGAAATTCCGCACATACATTTCCCAAGCGTTCTGGAGCTGGAAAGTGATGTGCTCAGCCTGCCGGCGCTCGACCGCGTTGAGTGGCCCGCCGCCCATAAGCGGCGTCATCTCTGCATGGAGCGCCTCAACCCTCCGCTCAAGCTGGGCCGCAAGACCGCCAAGCATTAGGCGGCGATTGCATTCACGATGGCGGCAAACCGGGGGCGACGAGAGCTTGTGCGCTGGGTGCTGCTTTTGCTACCCACGACAAAGGTGGCGTATGGACCATCAATGTCATCGTTCTCGACCGCAGTGGCGAGCAGCGGCAGGTTGTTCGCAGCATTCGCATGGCTCAGGCCAGCACCGCGCTTGTGGTCTACATCCGCAGTTAACGCGGACGTTGGCAGCTCCCCAGCAACGAATGCAACGGCGCAGACGAGAAGCAGGAAGTTCGGCGCGTCGAAGAACGTCGTCTCACGGAACGCTGGGCTGAACGTGCCCACAGCAACGTTGATATTCTTCTGCACCAGCGCGGTTAGATCGGCGAAATATGCCTCATCACGCTTGATGTTGTTTTTGTAGAAGCCGCCGACCTTTTCCTCGCCGCCGTCCCCCAGGCCGTTCGCAAAAGCCATATACAGCTCGGCGATTAGCGTGGTGTTCTTTAGGCGCACGCTGTCACGCAGCGACACCACATGGTATTCATCCCAAAGCGCCCCGTTCTCGCGCGTGGTGTTCCAGATCGCCCATTTGACAGGTTCGTCATATTTCGCATGGCGTAGCTCTGCCGGCGTGACCTTGACGCTGTAGGAGTTCAGGCGGGCAAACACTTCCAACACTTCGGCATCCGACGCATTCAGGAGCTGAACCGTTGAGATGTTGTAGGAGAGGAAAGCGTCTTTGCGGTCCTGGGCAAGGTCATTGTAACGCTGTCCCCCAAAGTCGGGGCTTCGCGAGCTGATACGAATGTCGTTGGCAGCAAACGCTAGGATCGCGCGCAGTCTTTGCTGACCATCGACGACTTCCCGAATAGACGACTGCGTAACCGCGTCGATGCGCGTGCGAATATAGACCGCAGGGATAGGAAGCTCACGCAGAATCGTGTCGATCAAGAATGATTGCGCCTGGGGCGTCCACACCGAACCACGCTGAAACTGCGGTTGCAGTTCAAGCTGCTTCTGTTTGTCCCAGGTAAGAAAATCAGAAATTGAGAACGTCTGTGGAATACTCGGCATGGGCTCCTCCCGCCGGACGTATGCCAGCGTCATCGAGTGCTCACCAGCTAAATTCGGGAAATTGGCTTCCGGCATTTCGCTTGCGTTTCAAGCCAGCAGCCGGATTGAGTGCCGCATCCTAGGCTCGGCGGCGCGATGGATCATGATGGCCGTGCCAATGGCGTGCCGCTGCGTCTTGGCATGCTTGATGACGCGGCCGCTGAATATCGCCTTCTAACAAAAGCTGCCGTTAGACGATCGCGTGGCGAACGGCAGGATTTGTCCCAAGGTCGGCCATCGGAACCGATAGTCTGTTCTGTCCGCTTCAGGCATTCGCCTGATGAGCCGTAACGACCGAGATTGGGGCGCATTCCTGCCATGCACAAAGACCCGCAACCGGACACAATTTGCCCACCTCCGACGATGCCAGGCTCTGGATTATCAAATAACTTATTGATTTACAACAAATATTAAGGCGTCGTGCCGCCACCCGAAAATGTCAGCAAACCGCATGACATTTCGCCCCACCCCCTCGATTCAAACCTCCCCCACACCCCGCTATCCCGGCACCATGATCTACAAGCCGAAATTCGCTGACGAGGCCCACGCGATGTGCCGCCTCGGCGCGACCGACGAGGAGCTCGCCGAGCATTTCGGGGTGTGCGTGCGCACCATCTATCGCTGGCGCAACACGCATGAGGAATTCGCCGAGGCCGTGGTCGTCGGCAAGGAGCATGCCGATGCCCGGGTCGAACGCGCGCTCTATTCCCGCGCTGTCGGCTGCTCCGTCGAGCGCACCAGGGTCTTCATGGGCGCGGGCGATGCCAAACCCGTCTACGCGACCTATCGGCATCACTTCCCGCCCGATACCAGCGCCGCGCTGCACTGGCTGCGGGTGCGCCAGCCGAACAAATGGGGCATCGGCGCGCCGGAGGACGACCCGTACACCGGCCGGAAAGCGCTGGCGGAGGCCATCCGACGCACCGAACAATATGAGGCCGCGAAAGCCGCCGCGCAGCGGGAGCAGTCGGCACCACGGCCGGCGCCGATGCCTGAAGCCCCCGATACCGATCCCGATCTGGAGCCCGACGCTGACCTCGACGACTGGCCGGACGACGATCCAGTCGCGGAGCCCGTATGGCGGCCTGACGAAGACCCGGCCTCCCATATGGACCCGGCTCGGCCGCCCGTTCAGCCTCCCCCTGGTCCGAAGCCGACGTCTCGCCAGAAACCGCCTCCGCCATCGGCTTTCCCGTCGCCACCGCAAGCGGCCGCCGCCCCGAAACCGGTCTTCATGCCCCTGCCCCGCTTTCAGCGCGGGGGCTTTGGTTAGCCCGCCCGCCGCCCGCTACCCGCCCGATCCGGCCCTGCGTCCGGCACGATGGAAGGACTGAGGCTGGCAAGCCCCGAGAAACTTGCTAGAGCGTCGGCCCTGTATGACCAGTACCGAATCCAGCGTGAAGTTCCGCCTCCGCCGCGACGTGGAGGGAATTCGTGGTCTCGTCGAGCGGGCCTGGGGGCGCTGGTGGGTCAAGGCGCTCGCCATTCTCGCGGTGCTGATCGCCATCGCCTATGCGATCTTCTGGTATGTCTTCGCCAGCGACCTGCCCTCGGTCGACAAGCTGCGCGCCTATGAGCCGCCGCTGCCGACCAATGTGCGCGGCGTCGACGGCATGCCGGTCCAGAGCTACGCCCGCGAGCGCCGCGTCGAGCTGAGCTATGCCGAATATCCGCCGCTGCTCGTCCGCGCCTTCCTCGCCGCGGAGGACAAGACCTTTTTCGAGCATCACGGCGTCGACTATCCCGGCATGGCCGGCGCGGTGATCGACTATGCGACCAAGATGGGCACCGGCCGCCGCGCCAAGGGCGGATCGACCATCACGCAGCAGGTCGCCAAGAATCTGCTGATCGGCAACACCTATTCGCCGACGCGCAAGATCAAGGAAGCGATCCTCGCCTACCGGATCGAGGATACGCTGACCAAGCAGCAGATCCTCGAACTGTATCTCAACCAGATCGCGCTCGGCCGGAACGCGTTCGGCGTCGAGGCGGCGAGCTATGCCTATTTCAACAAGGAACTGAGCCAGCTCGACCTCGCGCAGATGGCCTATCTCGCCATCCTGCCCAAGGGCCCGTCCAATTACGATCCGTTCCGCAGCACTCAGCGCGCGCTCGACCGGCGCAATTACGTGCTGGGCGAAATGCTGAAGAACGATTTCATCACCCAGGCGCAGCATGACCAGGCCGCCGCCGAGCCGCTTGGCGCGGTGCCGCGCCAGACGCCCAAGACCGAGGTCGCCGGTGCCGGCTATTTCGTCGAGGAAGTCCGCCGCCAGCTGATCGACAAATATGGCGAGGACGAGAAGGCCGGGCCGTACAGCGTCTATTCGGGCGGCCTGTGGGTGCGCACCTCGCTCGACACGAAGATTCAGCTCGACGCCCAGACGGCGCTGCGCAACGGCCTGGTCCGGTTCGATCGCGGCCGCGGCTGGAGCGGCCCGCTGCGCCATGTCGAGATTTCCCGCGACAACTGGCAGTCCGCGCTGCTCAACACCAATCTCCGCCTCGACTATCTCGACTGGCGCGCCGCGATCGTCACCGCGATCGGCGGCGGTTCCGCCACGCTCGGCTTCGGCAACGGCCAGACCGGCACCCTGCCCGCCTCGGGCGCGCAGATGCCGGTGCGCGGCCAGGGCGGCACGGCCTTCGCCGCGCTGAAGGTCGGCGACATCCTGGCGGTCGCGCCGGAGGGCGGCGCATTTGCGTTGCGCTCGGTGCCGAAGATCTCGGGCGGCTTCGTCGTCGAGGAACCCGCGACCGGCCGCGTGCTGGCGATGCAGGGCGGCTTCGATTCGAGCCTCCAGTCGTTCAACCGCGCCACCCAGGCGATGCGTCAGCCCGGCTCCACGATCAAGCCGATCGTCTATGCCGCGGCGCTGCAGGGCGGGATGACGCCCGCCTCGATCATCGTCGACGGGCCGTTCTGCGTCTATCAGGGCGCGAGGCTCGGCCAGAAATGCTTCCGCAACTTCGGCGGCGGCGGCTCCGGCCCGCACACCATGCGCTGGGGTGTCGAGCAGTCGCGCAACCTGATGACGGTGCGTGCCGCCTCGCAGACCGGCATGGAGCATGTCGTGTCGCTGATGGACCAGATCGGCGTCGGCAAATATCCGCCCTATCTCTCCTTCGCGCTCGGCGCCGGCGAGACGACGGTGATGCGCATGGTCAACGCCTATGCGATCCTCGCCAACCAGGGCCGCGGCCACCCCGCCACGCTGATCGATTTCGTCCAGGACCGTCACGGCAAGGTGATCTGGCCGGAGAACTGGCGCGCGTGCGATCGCTGCAACGCGCCCGACTGGAACGGCAAGCCGATGCCCCGCCCGGTGACGCGCGGCCGCCAGATCGTCGACGCGCAGAGCGCCTATCAGATGGTGCATATCGCCGAAGGCGTGATCCAGCGCGGCACCGCGACCGTGCTGCGCGATCTCGACCGGCCGATGTTCGGCAAGACCGGCACCAATTCCGGCCCGACCGATGTGTGGTTCATCGGCGGCACCCCGCAGATGATCGGCGGCGTCTATATCGGCTATGATTCCCCGACCGGGCTCGGCGGCTATGCCCAGGGCGGCACCATCGCGGCCCCGATCTTCAAGGAATTCGCGCTCAAGGCCTATGAAGGCATGGAGAAGATCCCGTTCCGCGCGCCCGCCGGCATCCGCATGGTCAGGATCGACCGCGCCTCGGGCAAGCCGGTGTTCGGCGCCTGGCCGACCAGCGACCCGAAAGCCGCGGTGATCTGGGAAGCGTTCAAGCCGGAAAGCGAACCGCGCCGCGCGCGCCGCGACCTAGAGACGGACGCCGCCGCCGACAAACCCAAGGAAGCCAAGCCCGTCGAGCGCCAGGATACGGCACCGCGCGATTCCGACTTCCTCCAGCGCGAAGGCGGTATCTATTGATCGGGCAACCGCCTTCAGCCGCGCCGGTCGGGCGCCAAATCGCATCCCGTAGCAGCCGCTTCTTGCCAAGGACGGGCGGAATCTACTAGCCCGCCCTATCTATCCCTGTGAGCCGGCTCCTGCCGGCATGACGAGTATTTTCCGGAGTTTCCACCATGCGCGCCGAAGCGCAGGCTCATGTCGACACCATCAATGACGCGCTCGCGCTGCTCCGCCGCTTTCTCGACTGGGACCGCGCGCTCCGGCGGCTCGACGAGCTGAACGCGCGCGTCGAGGATCAGGCGCTCTGGAACGATCCCAAGCTCGCCCAGTCGGTGATGCGCGAACGCCGCCGTCTCGAAGAGGCGATCAACGCCACGCGCGCCATCCAGACCGAGCTCGACGACACCGCCGAGCTGATCGAGATGGCCGAGGCCGAGGGCGACGAGGAAATGGCGGCCGACGGCACCAGGAGCCTGGCCGATCTCGCGTCGCGCGCGGAGCATGACAAGATCCAGGCGCTGCTCGCCGGCGAGGCCGACGGCAACGACACCTATATCGAGGTCMATTCGGGCGCCGGCGGCACCGAGAGTCAGGACTGGGCCGGCATGCTGCAGCGCATGTACACCCGCTGGGCCGAACGCCATGGCATGAAGGTCGAGCTGGTCGACCAGCATTCGGGCGAGCAGGCCGGCATCAAATCGGCGACGATGCTGGTCAAGGGCGAGAACGCCTATGGCTATGCCAAGACCGAAAGCGGTGTGCATCGCCTTGTCCGCATCAGCCCCTATGACAGCGCGGCGCGGCGCCACACCAGCTTTGCCAGCGTCTGGGTCTATCCGGTCATCGACGAGAATATCGAGGTCGAGATCAACGAGAGCGAGCTGCGCATCGACACCTATCGGGCGTCGGGCGCGGGCGGGCAGCACATCAACACGACCGATTCGGCCGTGCGCATCACCCACATCCCGACCGGCATCGTGGTGCAGTGCCAGAACCAGCGCAGCCAGCACAAGAACAAGGCCGAGGCGTACAACCAGCTCCGCGCCAAGCTCTATGAGCGCGAGCTGCAGATCCGCGAGGCGGCGGCCAATGCGGAAAACGCGACCAAGACCGATATCGGCTGGGGCCACCAGATCCGYTCCTATGTGCTSCAGCCCTAYCAGCTGGTGAAGGACCTGCGCACCGGCGTGACCTCGACCAGCCCGTCCGACGTGCTGGACGGCGATCTCGATTCCTTCATGGCGGCTGCCCTGTCGCAGCGGGTGACCGGCGAGACGGTCGAGGTGGAGGACGTCGATTGAGGCTGTTCACCCGCCGTTCGTTTCGAGCGCAGTCGAGCAACATGACCGGGGCCCCGGCCGCGGTTTCTCGACTGCGCTCGAAACGAACGGTCCTTGGGATGGGCCTGCTCCTCGCACTGGCCGCCTGCGAGCCCGGGCCCGCGCGCGTCGCCGAGGAACAGGACAAGGCCGGACCCTTCCCGGCCGCGGATCGCCCGGTCGCCCACATCATCTCGTCACGCTGGTCGACCGAGGAAGCCCGTGACCGGCTGAACGAGGCGTCCGAGGTGATGGACAAGGCCGGGCTCAAGGCCGGCATGACCGTCGCCGATATCGGCGCGGGCGAGGGCTATTACACGATCCGCGCCGCCGCCCGCGTGGGCAAGGATGGCCGCGTGCTCGCCGAGGACATCGTCGCCGGCGTCCGCGACGCGCTGGCCGAGCGCGTCGCGCGCGAGCGGCTCGACAATGTCAGCGTGCGCCTCGGCCTGCCGGCCAATCCACGCCTACCCGATGCGAGCTTCGACCGGGTGCTGATGGTGCACATGTACCATGAGATCGAGCAGCCCTATGAATTCCTCTGGCGCATGCGGCCCTCGCTGAAACCCGATGGCCTGGTCGTGGTGGTCGACGCCAACCGCGCGACTCAGGACCACGGCACCCCGCCGGGCCTGCTGCGCTGCGAGATGGCGGCGGTCGGCTATAGCCAGGTCGAGATGTACGACATGCCCTCGGCCGGCGGCTATCTCGCCACTTTCCGCGCGGTCGGGCCGAGGCCGGAGCCGAGGGCGATCAAGCCGTGCAAGCTTCCCCACTAGACTGACCACACAGACGATCATGGCCAACGGCGACCCAGGCCCCGACGGCGATGACCACGCAATCCTGCCATGGCGCCTCGTGGCCGGCGCCTTTCTTCACGTCGCCGTGCCCGCCTATATCCTCACGGTACCGCTCGCCTGCCTGTTCGCCGCCTCGCCCGCCGCGACGGTAGAGGATGTCCTGAAACTGGCCCTGCCGTTCAGCGGCTGGTTTCTTGCGCTCTATGCCGCGTCCGGCACGCTCTTCTCGCTCGGCGCCGCGCTGCTCGACCCGGCGCTTCGCCGATCGCGGCGCCGGCGCGACGCGCGCGATCCGCGACGCGCGGCGTTGCGATCGGCGGAGCGCCTGTCCCGGGCCATTGCGGCGGGCCGGCGCCTGTACGGCGACCGGGTACCCCCTGCGCTCGACAGGCTTGCCGCGATGCCGTGCGACCATGCCGATCCGCGGTGCCAGGCGCTGTCGGCGGACCTGGCCGAGATCGTGCGCACCTCCGCGGCGGCCATGGCCACAGCGCCGGCCGAGCGCCGCGACGCGATCCTGGAGAGGGCGACTGTCGCGCTCGACCGGATCGACGGCGCGGTCGCCGCCCTGCGCGCAGAGCGCGGCCGCCTCGACGAAGGCGATGCCTTGACTGTCGCGCGCTATGTCGAATCTCGATACGGGCCTTCCGATTTCGCTGGAGACCAGCCCTGAACAGGCGTAAATAGACTGGGAGCGCGACTCTTGCGCTCGTCTAAAGGTCCCAAGGACACCTCCACAAAATGACAAATATGTACATGCTCGGCGCATCGGCCGTCGTGGTGCTCGTCGTCGTTTTACTTTTCACCATCTCTCGCTGCGTGCGATATGTCGGGAACAACCGCGTCGCCATCGTAGAGAAACTATGGAGTCGTCGCGGTTCCGTGCCCGGCGGGCTGATCGCGCTCAATCGAGAGGCAGGATATCAGCCCGAGGTGTTGCGTGGCGGCTATCACTTCTTCATCCCGTTTCAGTACCGGATTCACGCGCAGCCGCTGGTTACTATCCCGCAAGGCCAGGTCGGTTATATCTTCGCGCGAGATGGCGCGCCGCTCGGCCCGACCCAGACGCTGGCGAGCAACCTGCGCACCGCCGATTTCCTCGATGTCCGCACCTTCCTGAGCGAGGGCGGGCAAAAGGGTCCGCAGCGCACGATCCTGCGCGAGGGCACCTACGCCATCAACCTCGCCCAGTTCGTCATCATCACGCGCGAGCATATCTATGGCCTGATGCTCGAGGCCGCCGATCGCGATCTCTTCGCGGAAATGCAGAGCGTCATCGAGGACCGCACCGGCTTCGGCGCGGTGGTGATCAAGGACGCGTCCGACCAGATCGGCGTGGTGACGGTGCATGATGGCCCGGCGCTCACCGCCGACCAGATCATCGCGCCCGAGGTCGGCGTCGATCAGGCGGACACCGCCACCTTCCACAACAGCTTTCAGGATCCCGAGAAGTTCATCGCTGCGGGCGGACGCCGCGGGCGTCAGCTCCAGGTGCTGGTCGAGGGCAGCTATTTCATCAACCGCCTGTTCGCGACGGTCGAGATGGTCGCGAAGACCGTGATCGAGGTCGGCCATGTCGGCGTGGTGATCAGCTATACCGGCGACAGCGGCGCCGACACCTCGGGCGACGATTACCGGCACGGCGAGCTGGTCGATCGGGGTACGCGCGGCGTCTGGAGCGATCCGCTGCTGCCGGGCAAATATGCCTTCAACACCTATGCCGGCAAGATCGTCATCGTGCCGACCACCAACTTCATCCTGAAATGGGATGCGGACACGACCGGGCAGCACAAGCTCGACGAGAATCTGTCCGAAGTGTCGCTGATCACCCGCGACGCGTTCGAACCGACCCTGCCGCTCTCGGTCGTGGTGCATATCGATTACCGCAAGGCGCCGCTGGTGATCCAGCGCTTCGGCGACATCAGGAAACTGGTCGAACAGACGCTCGACCCGATGGTCTCGGCCTATTTCAAGAACGTCGCGCAGAAGCGCACGCTGATCGAGCTGTTGCAGGAACGCTCCGACATCCAGGAGCAGGCCGGCGATCAGATGCGCGCCAAGTTCAGCGGCTATAATCTGGAATTGCAGGAGGTGCTGATCGGCACACCCCGTGCCGCCGCCGGCAACGACCAGATCGAGAAAGTGCTGCAGCAGTTGCGCGAACGCCAGGTCGCCGAGGAACAGGTCGCGACCTATCAGAAGCAGCGCGTCGCGGCGCAGGGCGAGAAGGAGCTTCGCGAGGCCCAGGCCCGCGCGCATCAGCAGACCGCGATCACCGAGTCCGAGCTCTCGATCACCGTGCAGGAGAATCAGGGCAAGGCAGCCGTGAAGCGCGCGACTCAGGATGCGGAGCAGACGCGCACCTTGGCCAAAGCCGAGTCGGACCGCATCCGGATCATCGGCGAGGGCGAAGCGGCGAAGGTCGTGGCGCTGGCAGGTGCCGAGGCGGACCGCATCACCAAGACCGGCCTCGCCACGGCCGAGACGATCGAGAAGCAGGCGGCTGCCTCGGGCGGCGCGCAGTATCAGCTGACGCGCCAGGTGATCGAGCGGCTCGCCGAGGCGCTGGAGAAGTCGGGCGTCGACATCGTCCCGCGGGTGCAGATCAACACCGGCGGCGAACGCGGCGAAAACGGCGGTTCGATCCAGGCGCTGATCGGCATGATGCTGTCCGAAAAGGGCATGGCGATGCTGGGTAGCCCGGCCGCAGCCAATGATCCGGAAGAGACCGTCGCAGCCGAATAGTCGTGGCGTCAGCGGGCGCCGCCGGTCTGGCGGTGCCCGCGCGCTGATCGCTTGGCGCGGGGCCGGCGCCGCGCTATCGGTCGGCCATGCGTCAGTATCTCGACCTCATGCAGCGCGTGCTCGACACCGGCGCGGAACAGATGGACCGCACCGGCACGGGCACGCTTTCCGTGTTCGGTCACCAGATGCGCTTCGACCTGGCGAAGGGCTTCCCCGTCCTCACCACCAAGAAGCTCCACCTCCGCTCGATCATCGTCGAGCTGCTATGGTTCCTGCGCGGCGACACCAACGTCCAGTGGCTGCAGGACCGCAAGGTGAGCATCTGGAACGAATGGGCGGATGAGGAAGGCGAGCTCGGGCCGGTCTATGGCAAGCAATGGCGCGACTGGGACGCAACCGATGGCCGCCATATCGACCAGATCAAGGACCTGATCGGGCAGATAAAGACCAGCCCCGCCTCGCGCCGCCAGATCGTCACCGCCTGGAACCCCGGCGACCTTCACGCCATGGCGCTCGCGCCCTGCCACTGCCTGTTCCAGACTCATGTCGCGAACGGCCGGCTGTCGCTGCAGCTCTACCAGCGCTCGGCCGACATCTTCCTCGGCGTGCCSTTCAACATCGCCAGCTATGCGCTGCTCACCCATATGCTCGCGCAGCAATGCGGACTCGAGCCGGGCGAGTTCATCTGGACCGGCGGCGACTGCCATCTCTATTCCAACCATCTCGATCAGGCGCGCGAGCAGCTCTCGCGCGAGCCGGGTCCGCTGCCGCGGCTCGAGATCCTGCGCAAACCGGGCGGGATCGACCAATATGAGTATGAGGATTTCCGCCTCGTCGGATATGAGGCGCAGGCGCACATCAAGGCGCCCGTCGCGGTCTAGTCGGAGCCCGCCATCTGCTGCGTGAAGTCGAGCACGATGAACTCGGCCGGATGGATCATCTGCAAGGCGACGGAGACGCGCATCGTGCCGTCCAATATATCCTGTCCGGTCATCGTCGATCCCAGTCCCACCCGGACCTGAAACGCGTCCGACGCCTTGTCGCCCATCAGGCCGCCCTGCGCCCAGAGCCCGGTCAGGAAATTCGAGATCATCGCGGTCACGCTCGCCCAGGTCCGTTGCGTATTGGGCGCGAAGACGAAGGGCTGGAGCGCCGCCTTGATCGACTGTTCGATATAGATCAGCGTCCGCCGCACCTGGATGTAGCGATAATCGTTGCTGTTGCCGTCGAGCGTGCGGGCGCCCCAGATCACGACGCCCCGGCCGGGGAACAGCCGGGTCGCGTTTACCGCCAGCCCGTCCACCGGCACATTCATGTCGCCCTGCTCGGCATCGTTGATCGGGATCGTCACGCCGTCGACCATCGCGACCGAGAGATTCGCCGGCGCATTCCACACGCCGCGGCTGCTATCGGTATCCGCATAGAGGCCGGCCATCGCAGGAGAGGCCGGCATGATCCGCCGGTTGCCGCCGATCACCGCGTCGAGGAACGGGAAATAGCTCGCGCCATAGCTGTGCGCGTCACCCTCCAGCGCCATGCCGGCGCGGAAGCGGGAGATGGCGTCATCGATCAGCGCGGGCGTGTCGTTGGCCGGATCGCGGCCACCCGGCACGTCGAGGATCGCGAATCGGTCCCGCAATGCAGCGCCCTGATTCACCATCGCGCAGGCAAAGGAATGATAGTCCGCCTCGGCCATCGCCAGCGCATCCGGCGCGACGAGCAGGGTGGGCCCATTCTGCCGCGCGACGACATCGAGGCCGGTGCCGAGACGCTGCGGCGCCAGCCAGCCCTCGCCCAGATCGGCGGTGAAATCGGCGAAGCTGCCGACCGACACCACATAACAATTGCCGCCGCCATTGCCGAAGAACAGGGCGAGGCTCTCCCAGAGAATCGGGGCGATTCCAGTCGCATCGCCATTCCAGCCCATGCCAAAAAAGGTCTGATAGTCGATCAGCGAGGCGATCTGCGTCGGCTGGTTCTCGAGCGATGCGCCACTGTCCGGCTCGATCGCCTTCTCGCTATAGCCGATAAAGGCGGGAATGGCGGTCGGCACCCCGGCAATCGAGGGCGGAAAGCCGGGCAGCTCCTCGACATAGACGCCCGGCGTCTTCAGTTCGTTCATGTCCACCCCCCGATGCCTGAACGGCGAGCCTAACAGGCGGCCTGCCCTGCGCAACGGCCAATATCGCCGCGACCGGCTCCATTTCCCGCGGCGATTCAGCCGCCGTTCAGTCGAACGATTACATATGTAGTCGGACAGGAAAAAAGGGAGAAAAAGCGTGCGGGAAATCCATTACACCATCATCACGGCCACCCTCGCCGCCGCGCTGCTGCAGTTGCTGGCGAGCCAGACCACTGCCGAGCCCGTGAAGAAACTTGCCTGTACCTGCGCGCCGAGGGCGATCCCGTCATGAACGGCACAAGGCGGTGGCACCACCGCCGCGCCCGTCGCATAAGCGGCTCATGTCGATTCCTCCCCGCATCACCCTCCACCTTGCCCGTGCCGACAATGGCGTGATCGGGCGCGATGGAGGGCTGCCCTGGCGCCTGCCCGCCGATCTCAGGCGCTTCAAGGCCCAGACCATGGGCAAGCCGATGATCATGGGCCGCAAGACCTTCGAGAGCTTTCCGGCCCCCCTGCCCGGCCGCCGCCACATCGTCCTGACCCGCGATGGCCGCTGGTCGGCGCCGGGCGCCGAAGTGGCGCATTCGGTCGAAGCGGCCATCGCGCTCGCCGACGCCCCTGACATCGCCGTGATCGGCGGTGCGGAGATCTTCGCGCTGTTCCTCGGCCGCGCCGACCGCATCGAGCTGACCGAGGTCCATGCCGCGCCTGAGGGCGATGCGACCGTCCCTGCCTTCACCGGCTGGCGCGAGGTCGGGCGCGAGGAGCATCCTGCAGAGGGTGAGCGACCGGCCTATGGTTTCGTGACGCTGGAACGATAGGCCGGTATCTCCTTCCCCGGCAAAGGCCGGAGCAGTTGGTTAGAGCGGGCATCGCGATCGCCGTCTTGTTCCAAGGCCCGTCGTCCCGCATACCCATCGGACAGATCGGCACCTGTGATGCCGACATCGCGGAGGGGTGACATGCGCAAATGGCTCTGGGGCATCCTCGCCCTGATTCTGATCGCCGCGATCACCTTCTTCACCCTGGCCCCGGCGATGATCGAACGCTCGATGAACAAGGTCGAGCCGGTCGCGCTGAAGATCACGCCGCGCGCCCGCGCGCTCCACGCGACCTTGCAAGTGGCCGACATGCATGCCGACACGCTGTTGTGGAAACGCAGCCTGCTCGACCGGGTCGATCGCAGCCAGGTCGATCTGCCCCGGCTGATCCAGGGCAATTACGCACTGCAGGTCTTCTCCTCGGTGACCAAGACGCCCAAGGGCCAGAATTACGACGCCAACACCGCCGACAGCGACAATATCACCTCGCTCGTCATCGCTGATCTCCAGCCGCCGCGGACCTGGGGCTCGCTGCTCGAACGCTCCTTGTGGCACGCGACCAAGCTCGATCGTTATGCCGCCGCGTCGAACGGCCAGTTCCGCGTGATCCGCACCCCGGCGCAGCTCGACACGCTGCTGGCGGATCGTGCCGCGGGCAACAAGGTGGTGGGCGGCATGCTCTCGATCGAGGGGCTGCAGGATCTGGAAGGCAAGCTCGCCAATCTCGACCGGCTCCACGCGGCGGGGTTCCGCATGGCGGGGCTGGCGCATTTCTTCGACAATGACGTGGCCGGATCGATGCACGGCGTCGCCAAGGGCGGCCTCTCGCCGCTGGGCGTGCAGGTCGTGCGACGGATGGAGAAGCTCGGCATGGTCGTCGATGTCGCGCATTCCAGCCATGCGACCACCGCGCAGGTGATTGCCATGGCGAAGCGTCCGATCGTCGCCAGCCACACCGGGGTGCAGGCGACGTGCAAGGTCAACCGCAACCTAACCGACGATGAGATCCGCGGCATCGCGAAGACCGGCGGGGTGATCGGCATCGGTTATTGGGACGCCGCGATCTGCTCGACCAGGCCAGAGGCAGTCGCGGCGGCGGTCGCGCATGTGCGGGATGTGGTCGGGATCGACCATGTCGGACTGGGCTCCGATTTCGACGGCGCGGTGACCACCGGCTTCGATGCGAGCCAGGTCGTGGCGGTGACTCAGGCGCTGATCGATCGAGGTTTCTCGGATGCGGATATCGCCAAGGTGATGGGCGGTAATGTGTTGCGGGTGCTGAAGGCGGGGATCGCGCCTTCCTGACCAGCCCAGGCACGGGGAGGATTGTGTCTCTCGCTTCCCACCCCTATGCCCGAACCCATGGAGCGGCTTGACGGCGGCTCGGTGGTGCCTCCCGAACTTCGGGGCGGGATCGTCGCGCTGGGGAATTTCGACGGGTTCCACATGGGGCATCAGGCAGTGGTCGGCCGCGCGGTCGAGCGCGCCCGTGCGGAAGGCCGTCCGGTGCTGGTCGCCACCTTCGATCCGCATCCCGTGCGCCATTTCAAGCCCGATGCCGCGCCCTTTCGCCTGACCACGCTCGACCAGCGCGAAGAGCTGTTCGCCGCCGCCGGCGCCGACGCGATGATCGTGTTCCGCTTCGACGCGGCGCTCGCTGGCCTGACCGCGATGGAGTTCGTCGCTGATCGCCTGCTCGACAAGATCGGCGTGGGCGGCGTGGTGACGGGTGAGGATTTCACCTTCGGCAAGGCGCGCGGCGGCAATGTCGACGTCCTCGCCGATCTCGGCGCGAAGAACGGCTTTTCGGTCGATACCGTCGCCCCGGTCGAACTGGACGGCGAGGAAGTATCGTCGAGCCGGATCCGCGACCTGCTCATCGCCGGCGATCCGCGCGGGGCGGCGCGGCTGCTCACCCGGCCGTTCGCGATCGAGGGCGTGGTCCAGCATGGCGACAAGCGCGGCCGACAGATCGGCTACCCCACCGCCAATATCGAGATGGGCAATTATCTGCGCCCCGCTTACGGCATCTACGCGGTGCGCGGGCGGCTGCCCGACGGACGCGTGCTCGACGGCGCGGCCAATCTCGGCGTCCGCCCCAGCTTCGATCCCCCGCGCGAGCTGCTCGAACCCTATTTCTTCGATTTCTCCGGCGACCTGTACAACCAGACGATCGAGATCGCGCTGGTCGATTTCCTCCGCCCCGAGGCGAAATTCGACACCCTCGAAGCCCTGACTGCCCAGATGGAAAAGGATTGCGCCCGGGCGAAGGAATTGCTGGCCGGCTAGCGAGCCTGCGCGGGCGACGTCGTTCCTGGGAGAAGCAAGTTTGGCCCGCGCAGGGCTCGCGCATCCGCACTGCCGGGAAGCGCGCGAACGCAAAATGGGGGCCGGCATCGCTGCCGACCCCCTGTCGCCGGACTTCGATCCGCTTGGCTCCTCCGAAGAGACGCCCGCGCCCTCTGGTTTCGGCGGCATGCTCCACCCATGCCGCGAACGGCATCAGGCTTCGCATTTTGGTCACCGGGGTCGGGCGCGATACCCTTGCGGGCCTCAGCGCCGCGACCTCCGGCGGCCAGCTCGATCATCAGGCCGAAACCCGACAATCGCGCTTTGGCCACTATCTCCGAACCACCTTCCACCCGTTGCGAGGCGGCGCGTATCCGGTCTTCACGGCCACGCCCTTCCCCATCGCTGGGATCGAAAAGGACGCTTGGAACATCTTTCCTCGCCTGTCCGCCAGGCCTTCGCTTGCGCGATGGCGGGCCTTCCTGCGTGGTCGACACTCCCCCAACATCATGAACGGTTTCCTTGCGGCACCTTTCCACAACCTTGGTGCAAGTGACTGATGTCTCTGCGATTTCTCGCTTCCTCATCGTCCGCTTACAGTCATGATGCTGTCATCGAATCCGAGTCGTGCAAAGAGCCAAACGATTCGCCGCGGCTGTGGATAACGTGGATATCGTGGAGAAGAATCCGCTCCCTCTCCGATCCCGCGCGGCGATGAACGGCACGTTGTTTTAGGTTCATGCAACTTCGGCCAAACCGGAAGCGTTACGCCCCTGATATTGATTCAAGGCAAGGGAGTAGAAGATGCGTAAGATGATCATGGCGGCTGTTGCCGCCTCGCTGGTGATCCCGGCAACCATGGCCGTTCCGGTCAGCAGCGCCGAAGCCCGCAAGCAGTACAGGTACAAGGAATGGCGCGGTCGTGACGGCCGCACCTATTGCCGCAAGTCGGACGGCACGACCGGTCTGCTCGTCGGCGCGGTGGGCGGCGCCCTGCTCGGCCGCACGATCGACACCAGCGGCGACCGCACGGTCGGCACGCTTGGCGGCGCGGTCCTGGGCGGACTCGCCGGGCGCGAGATCGATCGCGGCGGCAGCAAGCGTCGCTGCCGCTAAACGATTTCTTTTACGGAAATAACGGTGAAGGGCGCGGCGCAAGTCGCGCCCTTCGTGTATTCGGGCCTCCCCATCGCAGGAGACCCAATATGACGACTCGCAGCGGATCGGCCCGGTACCAGGGCTTCGGCAAGGACGGCGTCGGCCACGTCTCGACTCAATCAGGCGCGCTTGCCGACACGCCCTATGGGTTCAGCAGCCGGTTCGAGGAAGGCCCGGGCACCAACCCCGAGGAGCTGATCGCGGCAGCGCATGCCAGCTGCTTCACCATGGCACTGAGCTTCGCCCTCGCCCGCGCCGGCTTCTCGGGCGGCACGCTGGAGACGAGCGCGAAGGTGACGCTCGAAAAGCAGGGTGACGGCTTCACCATCACCCGTTCCGACCTGGACCTCAGCGCGACGATCGACGGGATCGACGCTGACCAGTTCGCCGAGATCGCGGCGGACGCCAAGGCGAATTGCCCGGTGTCCAAGGTGCTGAACGCGGAAATCACCCTGACCCATCGCCTCAACGCCTGATTCTCGACGATCGGCCCGAAACGACGAAGGGCCCGGCGAGCGATCGCCGGGCCCTTTCGTTTGAGCCATGGGCCCGCGTTTCAGATGAGGCCGCCACCCAGGAACAGGCGGATCATCGCGATGATGATGACGATAATGTTGAAGTTCCGGCCCGATTTGTAGCCCGACAATATGCCGACGAGCGTGCCGAACGCCGCGATGGGGATCGCGAAATAATTCGCGATGCCCAGGAACGGCACCAGCCCGACCAGCGCGATCGGCAACGCGACCAGCCCGATCAGGAACGAGATGATGTTGACGATGATTCCCATGTCTCAATGATGGCGGCCACTGGCCGCCGACGCAAGTATGTCGCGGCAAACAAATATGCGGGAAAGGCGGGTCGGAAATCGCCGATTCGCCGGCAAGGTTCTCATTTCCTCCAATCCGCGCTAACGCGGCGCGATGTTCCAACTTCTTCTCGTGATGCTCGGCGGTGCCGTCGGCTCCGGCGCGCGCTATCTTACCGGGCGGGCGACGCTCTCCGCGTTCGGCCCGGCCTTTCCCTATGGCACGCTCGCCGTGAATCTGATCGGCGGTTTCGCCATGGGCCTGCTGGTCGGCAGCCTCGCGCGGATGGCCGTTCCGGGCGAGAACTGGCGCCTGCTGCTCGGCGTCGGCGTGCTTGGTGGCTATACCACTTTCTCGGCCTTCTCGCTCGATGTGGTGACGATGATCCAGCGCGGCGATCTCGGCATGGCGCTGTTCTACATCCTCCTCTCGGTGATCGGCTCGGTCGTCGCTCTGTTCGCCGGCCTCTCGCTGGTGCGGGTGGCGGCATGAGCGACAAGCCCAACACCAAGGACGAAACGAACGTCCGCCAGTTCAACGTCGGCGCCGATGATGACGGCATCCGGCTCGATCGCTGGTTCAAGCGGCATCTGCCCGACACCAGCTTCACCACCGTCGCCAAATGGGCGCGGACCGGACAGCTCCGCGTCGATGGCGCGCGCGCCACACCGGGCGACCGCATCGTCGCCGGCCAGTCGATCCGCGTGCCGCCAGCCGAGCCGGTCCGCGCCGATACGCCACAGAAACGCGAGCGCCCGCCGCTCAGCGAGGAGCAAACCGACTTCATCCGCGAAACGGTGATCCACCGCGACAAGCAGGCGATCGTCATCAACAAGCCAGCGGGTCTCGCCACGCAGGGCGGCACCAAGACGCACGAGCATGTCGACGGCCTGCTCGACGGCCTGCAGTTCGAGGGCGAGAGCCGGCCCAAGCTGGTCCACCGCCTCGACAAGGACACGAGCGGCGCCCTGCTGATCGCGCGGACCACCCGCGCGGCCGCCTTCTTCGCCAAGGCCTTTTCCTCGCGCAGCGCCAAGAAGACCTATTGGGCGCTGATCGTCGGGGTGCCGTCGATCGAGGACGGCACGATCGACCTGCCGATCGCCAAGCAGCCCGGCAGCGGCGGCGAGAAGATGCATGTCGACGAGAAGGAGGGCCAGCTCGCCCGGTCGCGCTACCGCGTGATCGAGAGCGCCGGCAACACCACTGCCTGGGTCGAGCTGATCCCGCATACCGGCCGCACGCACCAGCTGCGCGTGCACATGGCGGCGATCGGCCATCCGATCGTCGGCGACGGCAAATATGGCGGCCAGGCCGCGTTCCTGACCGGCGGGATCAGCCGCAAGATGCACCTGCATTCGCGGCGCATCGCGGTCGACCATCCCGATGGCGGCAAGATCGATATCCAGGCTGAGCTGCCCCAGCATTTCGCGGAAAGCCTGAAGCAACTCGGCTTCGACGAGATGCTCGGCAACAACATGCCGCTCGACACCCCGCCCCCGCCGAACAAGGCGGTCAAGAAGCAGCAGGCCAAGGCCCACGCCAAGACGGTGCGCAAGGCCCGCCGCGGCGAACGCCGGAGCCGCGGGAGCGCCTAAGGCCGGTCGGGACGGCAATGCCACGGCGATGGTGTGCCACGCTTGGAAATCTGGTTGGACCAAGCCGTGACATTCAAAATATCATCAGGGTTGCTGACATTCACCTGATAGAACTCAAGAGATTGTCTTTAATTGAGGCCTTCTTCTGACTCTTGTCAGCCCCGACATTGTCCAAATCAAAATCGCGCCGTACCCTTGCCATATGCTGACGCATTTCTTCACGGCCGTAACGTGTCTCGCCGCTCTTGCCGGCTGTAGTGGAGGCGAGGAAAACCCCGAGACAGCCTTTCGTCGTTGCATGGTGGAACGGGCTCACTCGGCTGCCGCGCTACGTCCGGTCAGCTATCCACAGGCCTCGCGCTTCGCTCGAAACTGTGATGGTTATGCGCGCGCGGCGGCGGTGGCCAACACACGACGCGCCCTCGGCGCACGCTTTGGAGAGCATGATCCGGTGAGCGCCGACCTATATCGCGCGCGTAAACGGCAGATCGTGGATAGCCATGTTTGCGCCATCGGGTTCGATATCGGCCATTGCAAACCGGCGTACTAGAGCTCGGCATCGACCTGCCGCCGCAGCAGGCAATTGATTCCCGCGACCGGGACGCTACGGCCAATGTCATGCACCCTAACAAGGCCTTCCGCTTCGACAGCGATGCCGCGATGCTCGACTGGGCGTTCGTGCGGGGCTTTGCGCACCTCTTCGCCGCGACCAGCGACGGGCCGATGGTCGCGCACGCGCCGATCGTGCCGGCGGGCGACCAGCACCTCCGCTTCCATCTGGCGCGCGGCAACCGGCTCGCCCCGCTGCTCGACGGCGCCCGGGTGATCCTGAGCATCGCCGGGCCTGACGGGTACATCACGCCCAACTGGTATGCCGATCCGGTCCAGCAGGTGCCGACCTGGAATTATGTCGCGGTCGAGATCGAGGGCGTTGCCCGGGCGATCGACGAGCAGGGCCTGATCGAGCAGCTCGATACGCTCGCCGCGATCCATGAGCCACGCGTGGTCCCCGAAAACCCCTGGACCCGCGCCAAGATGGACGATGCGCGTTTCCGCGCGATGCTGCGCGCGATCATCGGTTTCGAGGTGACGATCGAGGCGGTGCGCGGCACCAACAAGCTGGGCCAGAACAAGCCGGAGGCCGATCGCCTTGGCGCGATCGACGGGCTCGACCGCAGCGGCAACGCCGCGCTCGCCGATCTGATGAGGCAAAGCCCGATGAGGAACGCATGACCAACCGCCTTGCCCTGTTCGATTGCGACGGCACGCTGGTCGATAGCCAGGCCAATATCTGCCAGTCGATGGAGGAGGCGTTCAGGATCGGCGGGCTCGTCGCGCCGGAGCGCAATGCGATCCGCCGCATCATCGGCCTGAGCCTGGTCGACGCGATCGCGGCGCTCAGCCCCGACCTCGATGACGAGCGGCACCGGGTGCTCGCCGACGATTACAAATCCAGCTTCTTCGCCTTGCGCCAATCGGGCGCGATGGACGAGGAACCGCTGTTCGAGGGCATGATCGACACCCTCGACGCGCTGGCAAAGGCCGGCTGGCTGTTCGGCGTCGCGACTGGCAAGTCGGACCGGGGCCTTGCCCATATCCTGGCGCATCACGGCATCGCCGGCCGATTCGTCACCCTGCAGACCGCCGATCGCCACCCGTCCAAGCCGCATCCCTCGATGATCGAACTGGCCATGGCGGAGGCGGGCGCCTCCCCCGAAACGACGGTGATGATCGGCGACACCAGCTATGACATGATGATGGCGCGCGCGGCGGGCACGCGGGCATTGGGCGTCGCCTGGGGCTATCATCCGCCCGAAGAATTGTTCGCCGCGGGGGCGCATGTCGTGGCCACGACGGTGGCGAGCCTGCCCGACCATATGGAGACGGTATGACCGACCCCGATACAACCGCCCGCAACCGCTGGCTGGCGATGACGCTCACCCGGGTTGCCGGATCGGCCGGCGCGATCTTCGGCGTCGTGCTGCTCGGCCGCGCGCAGACGCTGGGCCCGAAGATCCTGGGGGTCGCGATCGTGCTGTCGGCGCTGGTGATGATCGCGACCGTGCCGCGCTCGCTCGCCCGGCGCTGGCGGACCCCGCCCGAGGCCTGATGTGAAGAGATTCTGGAAAAGCGTGGCGATCGGCGAGGATCGCGGCATCGCGCTCGACGGCAAGCCGGTGCGGACGCCCGGCAAGCAGCCGCTCGTCCTCCCCACCCCCGCGCTGGCCGAAGCCGTCGCCGAGGAATGGCGCGCCGTGGCAGAAGGCGCCGAGATCGATCCCCGCGCAATGCCGCTGACCGGGCTCGCCAATGCAGCGATCGAGCGGATCGACCCCGCCGCCTTTTCCGCCGCGCTCGCTGCGTTCGGGGAGAGCGACCTGCTCTGTTACCGCGCCGAGAGCCCCGACGATCTGGTCGCGCGGCAGGCCGCCTTGTGGGACCCGATCCTCGACTGGGCGCGGACGCGCTACGATGTGCATTTCGAGATCGCCGCGGGCGTGATGCACAAGCCCCAGCCGCCCGCGACGATCGCGCGGCTGGCCGAAGCGATTGCCGCGCGGAACGCGTGGGAGCTGGCGGGCCTGTCCCCCATCGTCACCATCGGCGGATCGCTGGTCGCGGCGCTGGCGCTGGCCGAAGGCGCGGCGACGGCGGAGGAAGTGTGGCGCGCAGTCGAGCTCGACGAGGACTGGCAGGCCGAGCAATGGGGCCGGGACGAGCTGTCGCTCGGCGCGCTCGAATCGCGGCGTCGGGATTTCGATGCGGGGGTTCGGTTCCTAACCCTGATTCGCTAGGCTCACTCGCCCGTTGGAGAGGTCCGGATCAGCTTGCGGATGAAACCGATGATCCCGGTCTGGCGCGAGCGCTTCAGGCGTTCGGCCGCGAGGATCGTCGTCACGCACTCGAAGCAATGGTCGACATTGTCGTTGACCAGGACATAGTCATAGCCGTCCCAGTGGCTGACCTCGTTCGCCGCGCGGTCCATGCGCGCGTCGATCACTTCAGGCGTATCGGTCGCGCGGCGCTCGAGCCGGGTGCGCAGTTCGGCCATCGAGGGCGGCAGGATGAAGACGCGGACGATATCGCCGCCGGCGAGCTGGTGGAGCTGCTGCGCGCCCTGCCAGTCGATGTCGAACAGGATGTCGCGCCCCTGTTCGAGCACGTTCCAGACCTGCGCCTTTGGCGTGCCGTAGCGATGGCCGAAGACATGCGCCCATTCGAGGAATTCGTGATTCGCGACCATCGTCCGGAAGGTTTCGAGGTCGACGAAATGATAGTCGACGCCGTCCACCTCGCCCGGGCGCATCGGCCGGGTGGTGTAAGAAACCGAGACGACCAGCTCGGGCTGGTCCTCGCGCAGCTTGCGCGCGATCGTCGATTTGCCGGCGCCTGACGGCGAGGAAAGAACAAAGAGTACACCGCGGCGTTTGAAGCCGTGCGGATCGGGATCATGGGCGTCCATGCGCGCTAGTGGCGCGGGCGCCCTCCTCCCGTCAACCCGTCTTGCGGCAGATCAGCTTTCGGTGGGACGCTGGCCGAGCACTGAATCGGTCAGCTTGCTCAGGCCGCGAAGCGCCAGCCAGCCGACCGCGAAGGTCACCGCGATCGGCACGATTACCCGCGCCGCAGTCACCACTCCGGCGCCGATCAGCGCGCCGTCCACCGTACTGTCGTCGCCGCTGCGCTTGTCGATCGCGCTGCCGATCAGGCCGCCGATGATGGTGCTGGCTTTCATGGGGTGTCCCTCCGTTTCGAGGAGCACAGCGCGTGAGCGGGCGGGTGGTTCCCTTTAGTTCCTCCCCGGAACGGGGAGGGGGACCATTCGCCTCTTCCGGCGAATGGTGGAGGGGCTTGGAGTGCGGAACGTCAGTCACGCACTCCAAGCCCCTCCACCACCCGCTGAAGAAGCGGGCGGTCCCCCTCCCCGAGCAAGCTCGGGGAGGAATTTTCACACCATCGTTTCCGGCCGCACGAGCCGGTCGAAGGTCGCGGCGTCCACCAGGCCCAAGTCGAGCCCCGCCTCCTTGAGCGTCAGCCCCTCGGCATGGGCGTGCTTGGCGATCTTCGCGGCATTGTCGTAACCGATCTCGGGCGCCAGCGCCGTCACCAGCATCAGCGACCGGTCGACCAGCTCGGCGATGCGCCCGCGATTCGGCTCGAGCCCGTCGACGCAGCGTTCGGCGAATCCCTCCATGCCGACGCTCAGCAGATGGATAGAGCGCAGCAGGTTCGCCCCGATCAGCGGCTTGAACACGTTGAGCTCGAGATGCCCCTGCAACCCGCCGATGGTGATCGCGGCATTGTTGCCCATCACCTGGGCCGAAACCATGGTCAGCATCTCGCATTGGGTGGGGTTGACCTTGCCCGGCATGATCGAGCTGCCCGGCTCGTTCGCCGGCAGATCGAGTTCGCCGATGCCCGAGCGCGGACCGGAGCCGAGCAGGCGGATATCGTTGGCGATCTTGGTCAGCGCCACCGCCAGCGTGTTGAGCGTGCCCGAGAGATGGACGATCGGATCGTTCGAGGCGAGCGCCTCGAACTTGTTCTCGGCGGTGAAGAAGGGCAGCCCGGTGAGGTCCGAAAGCTGCGCCGCGATCGCCTCGCCGAAATCCTTCGGCGCGTTGAGGCCGGTGCCGACCGCGGTCCCCCCCTGGGCGAGCTGGCACATGCCGTGCACTACTCCGGGCGTGATGCGCGCGCGGCAGCGATAGAGCTGGTTGGCATAGCCGCCGAATTCCTGGCCGAGCGTGACGGGCGTCGCGTCCTGAAGGTGCGTGCGGCCGATCTTTACGATGCCGGTCCAGGCAGTCGCCTTCGCCTCAAGCGCATCGTGCAGCCGGTCGAGCGCGGGGAGCAGCCGCTGCGTCGCCGCCATCGCCGCGGCGATATGCAGCGCGGTCGGGAAGCTGTCGTTGGACGACTGGCTCATATTGACGTGATCGTTCGGATGGACCGGCACCTTGCCGCCGCGCGTGCCCGCCAGCATCTCGTTGGCGCGGCCGGCGATCACTTCGTTGACGTTCATGTTGCTCTGGGTGCCGGAGCCGGTCTGCCAGATGACCAAAGGGAACTGATCGTCGAGCTTGCCGCTCGCGACTTCGGCCGCGGCGGCTTCGATCGCGTCGGCGACCTTCGGGTCCAGTCCATGCGCCCGGTTCACCCGCGCGGCGGCCTGCTTCACCAGCGCAAGGGCATGGACGATGCCGATCGGCATGCGCTCGGTCGCGCCGAACGGGAAATTCTCGATCGAGCGCTGAGTCTGGGCGCCCCAATAGGCGTCGGAGGGCACTTCGATGGCGCCGATCGAATCGGTTTCGGTGCGGGTTTCCTGAGTCACGCAAACCTCCGTTCGCCCTGAGCTTGTCGAAGGGCTGCTTTTCTTGCCGCAGAAGTGGAGGCAGGACAGCGCTTCGACAAGCTCAGCGCGAACGGAAGGTCACTTCTTCCGCTTGAAATCCACCGAGACGACGTTCGATCCGTCCTCGACCGGCGTGACGGTCGGGCCGTCATTCTCCGCTTCATCGTGCGGATCGGGGCCTTCGGGGCCTTCCTGTGCCTGGAAACGCAGCTCGAAATTGACCGAGGGATCGTGGAAACCCGTCACCGCCGCATAGGGGATGACCAGTTTCGAGGGCACCTGATTGAAGCTCAGCCCGATCGAGAAGCCGGTATCGTCGACGACCAGATCCCAATAGCGGTTCTGCATCACGATCGTCATCTCGTCCGGGAAACGCTCGATAAGGCGCTGCGGGATGTCGACGCCGGCCGCCTGGGTCTTGAAGGTGATGTAGAAATGATGGTCGCCGGGCAGTCCGCCATTCTCGGCGACGGAGCCGAGAACACGGCCGACCACGGCGCGCAGCGCCTCCTGGACGATCTCGTCATAGGGAATCAGACTATCGGGCAGGCCATCGCTCATCGCGCATGGACTAGCGGCCTTTGAAAGCCCGTCAAGATTGTCCGAGCAAGATTGCATGATGAGACGTGGACGCTATGGGGATGCGCATGCGCACCGCCACCATCTCGCGCTCCACCAAGGAGACAAAGATCGACGTGACCGTCAACCTTGACGGCACCGGCAGCTACACGATCGAGACCGGCATCGGTTTCTTCGATCATATGCTGGAGCAGCTCTCGCGCCATTCGCTGATCGACCTGAACGTGAAGGCGGTCGGCGACCTGCATATCGACCAGCACCACACGGTGGAGGATGTCGGCATCGCGATCGGCGAGGCGGTCGCCAGGGCGCTTGCCGACAAGAAGGGCATTCGCCGTTATGGCGACGCGCTGTCGCCGATGGACGAGACGCTGACCCGCGTCGCGCTCGACATCTCGGGCCGGCCCTATCTCGTGTGGAAATGCGAGTTCTCGCAGAAGCGCCTCGGCGAGATGGACACCGAGATGTTCGAGCACTGGTTCCACAGCTTTGCCGGTTCGGCGGGCCTGACGCTCCATGTCGAGACGCTGTACGGCAGGAACAACCACCATATCATCGAGAGCGCGTTCAAGGGCCTGGCCCGGGCGCTGCGCACCGCGGTCGAGATCGACCCGCGCAAGGCGGACGCGATTCCCTCGACCAAGGGGATGCTGGGTGGCTGAGACGCTGGCGCTGATCGATTACGGCGCGGGCAATCTCCATTCAGTCGCCAATGCCCTGAAAGCGGCCGGCGCCGGCAATGTCGCGATCACCGATTCCGCTGATGTTGTCGCGCGGGCCGACCGGATCGTGCTGCCCGGCGTGGGTGCGTTTGGGGCCTGCGCCTCGGCGCTGCGCGCGGTGCCGGGCATGGTCGAGGCGATCGACCGCCGCGTGCGGCGGGAAGGCGCGCCGTTCCTTGGCGTCTGCGTCGGCATGCAGCTGATGGCCGATGCCGGCGAGGAGAATGGGATTCATCCGGGCCTGGGCTGGATCAGCGGCAGCGTTCGCCTGCTCACCCCCGCCGATCCCACGGCCAAGGTACCGCATATGGGGTGGAACGACGTCGTCCCTTCCGTGCAGCATCCGCTGATCGAGCCGGGCGAGGCTTATTTCCTGCACAGCTATGCGTTCGAAGGCGCGGATGTGATCGCCAGCACCGATCATGCCGGCCCCGTCGCCGCGGCGATCGGGCGCGACAATATGCTTGGCGTGCAGTTCCATCCCGAGAAGAGCCAGCGTTACGGGCTGGAGCTGCTCGCACGTTTTCTGGAGTGGCGGCCATGAGCCTCATCGTTTTCCCGGCGATCGATCTGAAGGGCGGCCAGGTCGTGCGCCTCGCCGAGGGCGATATGGACCGGGCGACCGTGTATGGCGACGATCCCGCCGCCCAGGCGATGATCTTCGCCGGACAGGGCGCCGAATACCTCCATGTCGTCGATCTCGACGGCGCTTTTGCCGGCGCTTCTGTCAATGGCGAGGCGGTGAAGGCGATCGTCGAGCGCTTCCCCGGCCATGTCCAGCTGGGCGGCGGCATCCGCGACYGCGCCGCGATCGAGCGCTGGTTCGATTTGGGCGTGTCGCGCGTGGTGATCGGCACCGCCGCGCTGGAGAATCCGGAGCTGGTGCGCGAGGCCGCGCGCGATTTCCCAGGCGGCATCGTCGTCGCGGTCGATGCGCGTGACGGCATGGTCGCGACGCGCGGCTGGGCCGATGTCTCGACGGTCGCAGTGATCGATCTTGCGCGGCGCTTCGAGGATGCGGGCGTGGCCTCGCTGCTGTTCACCGATGTCGGGCGCGACGGGATGCTCAAGGGGTGCAACGTCGAGGCTACCGTCGATCTGGCGCGGGCGGTGCGGATCCCGGTGATCGCATCGGGTGGCGTGAAGGGCATTGCCGAGATTCATGTGCTCGCCTTGCACGCGGCGGACGGGATCGAGGGCGTCATTACCGGGCGGGCGCTGTATGACGGCCGGCTCGATCTGGCGGCTGCGCTGAGCGTGGCGGCGGCGGCGTGAGGGGAGAACGCCTTTCCCTTTCCCTCTCCCTTGACGGGAGAGGGTTGCGCAGACTTGGGTCGCGTTCTTCACGCGGCCCTATTCGTAGCTGGGAGAGGGTGATTCTTTTCGGCCGCAGACGCGGCCGGCCCCTCTCCCCTACCCGCAGAGCCGCCCTTTGGTTCGTCCGGGGGACGAACCTGCGGCTCTGCGCCCGCAAGGGGGGAGGGCAAGAAGAATGACCGTCCGCGCGCGCGTCATCCCCTGCCTCGACGTCGCCAATGGCCGCGTCGTCAAGGGCGTCAACTTCGTCGATCTGCGCGACGCGGGCGATCCGGTCGAACAGGCCCGCGCCTATGACGCGGCCGGGGCGGACGAGCTCTGCTTCCTCGACATCACCGCCAGCCACGAGGCGCGCGGCACTATCCTGGACGTCGTGCGCCGCACCGCCGAGGTGTGCTTCATGCCCGTCACCGTCGGCGGCGGCGTGCGCAGCGCCGAGGATGCGCGCGCGCTGCTGCTCGCCGGCGCGGACAAGGTCGCGGTCAATTCGGCCGCCGTGTCCCGCCCCGAAGTGGTGTCGGACATCGCCGACCGCTTCGGCAGCCAGTGCTGCGTCGCCTCGATCGACGCGCGGCGGGTGGGCGACCATTGGGAGGTGTTCACCCATGGCGGCCGGCGCGAGACCGGCATCGACGCAGTCGAGCATGCGCTGAAGCTGGTCGCGCTCGGCGCGGGCGAGCTGCTCGTCACCTCGATGGACCGGGACGGCACGCGCGACGGATACGACCTGGCGCTGATCCGCACCATCGCAGATCAAGTCGCGGTGCCGGTGGTCGCCTCGGGCGGAGTCGGCGGGCTGCAGGACCTGGTGGCGGGCGTGCTGGATGGGCATGCGAGCGCCGTGCTGGCGGCGTCGATCTTCCATTTCGGCGAGGCAAGCATCGCCGACGCGCATGCCGCGCTGGCGGCCGCAGGCGTGCCGGTGCGGACACCCCTCGCCGCCTGAACCACCAACGGGATTGACCTTCGCGCCCGTCCGGGGCAGCCCGCGCGCATGGCCGATGATTTCCTCGACACGCTCGAAACCGTGATCCGCGCGCGCAAGGGCGGCGATCCCGACACCTCCTATGTCGCGAAGCTGTTCATGCGCGGCCGCGCCAAGATCGCGCAGAAGCTAGGCGAGGAAGCGACCGAGACAGTGATCGCCGCGATCCGCGACGACCGGGCCGAGATCACGAGCGAAGCGGCGGACCTGGTCTTCCACCTGCTCGTTCTGCTGGCCGATGCCAGTGTGTCGCTCGATGATGTCCGTGCCGAACTGCGCCGTCGCGAGGGCGTGTCGGGCATCGACGAAAAGGCGGGGCGGACCTCTTAATTCTCCCCTCGCGCTTGCGGGAGGGGTCGGGGGAGGGCATGTCCAGGATCGATGCCGCCGGGAGTCTATGGGGACAGGCCCTCCCCTGACCTCTCCCGCAAGCGGGAGGGGAATAGCCATGCCGATCGACGCCACCAAGCCCTATGACGACCAGAACATCTTCGCGAAGATCCTGCGCGACGAGATCCCATCGAAGCGCGTCTATGAGGACGATTTCGCCATCGCCTTCCACGACATCAATCCGCAGGCACCGACGCATATCCTGGTGATCCCGCGCGGCCCCTATGTCTCCTGGGACGATTTCAGCGCCAGGGCGTCCGATGCGGAGATCGCCGGCTTCGTCCGCGCGGTGGGTGCCGTGGCGCGTGCGAACGGCGGGGTCGCGCCGGGCTACCGGCTGCTCGCCAATACCGGCCAGCATTCCGGGCAGGAGGTGCCGCACCTCCATGTCCATGTCTTCGCCGGCGCGCCGCTGGGGCCGATGCTCGCGCGCTGATGCTTTTCGGCGCGCCGCCGGAGCGCCGCGCGTTTGGGGATTGCGCCCCCTTGATTTCAGGCTAGGCTCCCGCGATCGAAAAACTTGGCGGCGCCGTAGCGCTGCTATTGGCGAAATCCGGCGGCACCGCGGTGTCGCTCCTGGGGGGTTCCTCGTTCATGATATTCGGACGCATCAAGTCGCTCGACGCCATTCTGGCGACGGCCGAGAAGAAATCGCTCACGCGAACACTCGGCCCGGTCCAGCTCACCCTGCTCGGCGTCGGCGCCATCATCGGCACCGGAATTTTCGTGCTCACCGCTGAGGCCGCCCAGAAAGCGGGCCCCGGCATGATGATCAGCTTCATCATCGCCGGTTTCGTCTGCGCCGTGGCCGCACTCTGCTATTCCGAACTTGCCTCGATGGTGCCGGTCTCCGGCTCCGCCTACACCTATACCTATGCCGTGATGGGCGAGTTGCTCGCCTGGACGGTCGGCTGGGCACTCGTGCTCGAATATGCCGTCGCCGCCTCAGCCGTTTCGGTCGGCTGGTCGGGCTATATCGTCGGCCTGTTCCGCGATTCACTCGGCATAACCATTCCGCAGGCGCTGTCCGCGGGGCCATATGCCGGCGGCATCGTCAATCTGCCCGCGATGTTCATCGCGCTGATGGTCACCTGGTTGCTGATGATCGGCACCACGGAGAGCGCGCGCGTCAACGCGGTGCTCGTCGCGATCAAGGTTGCGGCCCTGTCGCTGTTCGTCATCATCACCCTGCCGCTGATTAAGGGCGGCCATTTCACGCCCTTCACGCCCAATGGCTGGGGCATCATCGGCGTCGGCGGCGCTGCCGCATCGATCTTCTTTGCCTATGTCGGCTTCGACGCTGTCTCGACCGCCGCCGAGGAAACCAAGAACCCGCAACGCAACGTGCCCATCGGCCTGATCGGCTCGCTCGTGATCTGCACGATCTTCTACCTGCTGGTCGCGGCCGGCGCGATCGGCATGGTCGGCGCTCAGCCAGTCGCTGGCGTCGACGGCGCCGTGCTGTCGCCCGGTTCGGTCGAGCTTGCCAAGCGCTGCGCCGAGATCGTCGCCTCGGGCGTGACCGAGCCGCTTGCCTGCTCCAAGGAAGCACTGGCGCACGTTCTCAAGGTCGGCGGTTATGACTGGGCCGGCTATTTCATGGGCCTCGCGGCTGGCCTTGCTCTGCCGTCTGTCATCCTGATGATGCTGTTCGGCCAGACCCGCATCTTCTTCGTGATGGCACGCGACGGCCTGCTGCCGGAGAAGCTCGCCAGCATCCACCCCAAGTGGAAGACCCCGCATATCGTCACTCTGCTCACCGGCATCTTCGTCGCGATCGCAGCAGCATTCCTGCCGGTCGGCAAGCTCGCCGACGTGTCCAACTCCGGCACGCTGTTCGCCTTCTTCATGGTCGCAATCGCGGTACTCGTACTGCGCCGCACTGATCCTGACCGCCGCCGTCCGTTCCGCACGCCGTTCGTCTATATCGTGGCGCCGCTCGCCATTGTCGGCTGCGTCGGCCTCTATCTGCTGCTGCCATTCGACGCGAAGATGGTGCTGCCGATCTGGGGCGGCCTGGGTCTGATCATCTATTTCGGCTATGGCTATCGCAAGAGCCATGTCGGTCGCGGCCTGGTGGAAACCCATGAGACCGACGCAGACGCGCCGCCACAGCCAGTGCCACCGCTCGCTGAATAAGCGAGCCCGCACGGGCAAAAGAAAAGGGGCCGGGGATCAACTCCCCGGCCCCTTTTTCATGGGCGAAAGACGCTCGGGGTTAGCCCAGCTTCTCCGCGACCAGCGCCTTCATGTCGCACATCGGCCGTGCGCCATAATGCGAGATGATCTCCGCCGCGCAGATCGCGCCGAGGCGGAGCGACTGCTCCAGGCTCTTGCCCTGCGCCTGGCCCGACAGGAAGCCGGCCGCGAACAGATCGCCCGCGCCCGTGGTGTCGACGACCTTCTCGATCGGCTCCGCCACCACCGACGCGCGCTGGCCGCTGGATATGGCGATCGCGCCCTTCTCGCTGCGCGTCACCACCAGGGTCGGCACCTGCGCCGCCGCGGCCTCGACCGCCGCCTCGAAATCCTCGGTCTCCATCAACGCAAGCAGCTCGGCCTCGTTGGCGAACATGATGTCGACCAGCCCCTTGGCCATCAGGTCGCGGAAATCGCCGCCATGGCGCGAGATGCAGAACACGTCGCTGAGCGTGAAGGCGACCTTGCGGCCGGCCTTGCGCGCAACCTCGATCGCGGCGCGCATTGCCTTGCGCGGTTCCTCGGGATCCCAGAGATAGCCCTCGAGATACAGGATCGCACCCGAGGCGATCAGCTCGCGATCGAGCGCACTCTCGGGCAGGAACTGCGACGCGCCGAGAAAGGTGTTCATCGTCCGCTGCCCGTCGGGCGTGACGAAGATCAGGCAGCGTGCCGTGGTCGGCTCGCCGTCGCGCGCCGCGGTGGTGAAGGCGACACCGGTCGCGCGGATATCGTGCGCGAACACTTCGCCGAGCTGGTCGTTCGCCACCTGGCCGATGAAGCCGGCGCGACCGCCGAGCGCCGCGATCGCCGCGACGGTGTTCGCCGCCGAACCGCCGCTCGCTTCGATCCCCGGGCCCATCTTGGCGTAGAGCGCGTCGGCGTCCTCGGGCGAGAACATCAGCTGCATCGAGCCCTTGGCCATGCCCTGTTCGGTGATGAACGCATCTTCGGCCTGGGAGAGCACGTCGACGATCGCGTTGCCGATCGCAACCACGTCATAGGTTGGGCTGGTCAAGTCAGTCTCCTGAATGGAAATACCGGCTGGCCGTAAAGGGGCACGCAGACGAGCGCAACCGTCTGGACTTGAGAGAAGGCCCGGCTACACCGGCCCAATGCTCAGCGCCTTCTTCCTGTCTGTCGGCCAGCTCGGCGATCCGAAGATCATCAGGGTCTTGCTGAAATCGCTCGGGGTGACGCTGACAGTGCTTCTCCTGGTCGGTGCCGCCCTATGGTACGGGGTAGTGCGGCTGGTCGCCTGGATCGGCGCCACGCCGGAGGCAGGTGGCTGGGCCGGCGCCGCAGCGGTGCTGCTATGGCTGTTCGCCGGCTTCTTCCTGTTCCGCGTGATCGCCGTCGCGGTGATCGGCATCTTTGCCGACGAGGTGGTCGCCGCCGTCGAGGCGAAACATTATCCCGAGGCGCTCGCCGAGGCGCGCGACGTGCCGTTCGGACGATCGGTGGCGATGGGGCTTGGCTCGGCCGGGCGGCTGATCCTGGTCAACCTTGCCGTGTCGCCGCTGTACCTGCTGCTGCTGATCACCGGGGTCGGCACGGCGTTGCTGTTCTTTGTCGTGAACGGCTGGCTGCTCGGCCAGGATCTGGGCGATATGGTCGCGGCACGCCATGTGCCGCGCAAGGACATGAAGAGCTGGCGCGGCTCGACCAGCTTCCAGCGTTTCTTGCTCGGCCTTGCCGGGACCGGTCTGTTCCTGATCCCGATTCTCAACCTCGTCGCCCCAGTGCTTGGCGCCGCGATGGCAACGCATCTGTTCCATGGAAAACGGCGGATATGAAGGTGTTTGCGTCATGAAGAAACTGGCCCTCGCGATCCTGCCGGCACTGATCCTCGCCGGGTGCGGCGACACGGGCGTGGCCCCCCGTCCGGCGCGCGCGGCGCCGGTACCGATTCCGATCCCTGGCGGCACTACCGGCCTGGACCGGGTGATCGGCCAGACCGGTAACGCGCTGATCGGCCTGTTCGGCAAACCGGCAGCCGATGTGCGCGAGGGCAATGCGCGCAAGCTCCAGTTCGGCAATGCGACCTGCGTGCTGGATGCCTATCTCTACCCAAAAGGCCGCGGCGAGGCCGTCGTCACCTATGTCGACGCGCGGCAGACCAACGGCAGCCCGATCGACCGCGCCAGCTGTGTCGGGGCGTTGAGCGTGGGACGAAACCCCGCAAGATAGTCGCCATCATGTCGGGCTTTTCACTAAAAATCGCAGCCAGGCTGTGATAGTCCGAATCGCGCCAGCGGAAAGTTAGAAGCGGAGGGACCGTAGGCAATCCGCCTGGCGGGGGGTTGGACATGAACATTTTGCAGCTTTGGCGATGTGCCTTGGGGCGTCACAAACGCGATCGACGATTGGTGAAGCATGACGGCGAGGATTTCCGCAGCGTCTGCACCGGGTGCAGAAGGCAGATGATCCGTAGAGAGGATGGCTGGCATCTGGCGAAAGCGGCTGACGCCGCGTGGCGCAACATATCGGCGTGATCCGGATGTCGGCATGAGTCGGAGCGCCCGTCTTACAGGGGCGGACGGGCGCTCCATTCCGCCAGAACCGTCTCGTCCGGCTCGCCCGGGCGCCGTAGCGCGCGTTCGTTTTCCCAGCGCTCCGGATCGAGCCGGCCAAGCGCCCAGATCGCCGCGCCGCGCACCACCGGTGCCGCGTCGTCGAGCAATCCTGCCGCCGGCTCGGCCAATCCCGCCGCCCCGCTGTTGCCCGCGGCGATCAGGCAGTTGCGCACCATCCGGTCCCGCCCGATCCGCTTGATCGGCGATCCGGCGAACACCTCGCGAAAGCCAGCATCGTCCAAGGCCAGCAAATCCGCCAGCGCCGGTGCCGCCAGTTCCGCGCGCGGCGCAAAGGCCTTGTTCGCGCTAGCCGCCGCCGCGAACTTGTTCCACGGACACACCGCCAGGCAATCGTCGCAGCCATAGATACGGTTGCCCATCGCCGCGCGGAATTCGTGCGGGATCGGACCGGCATGCTCGATCGTCAGATAGGAAATGCACCGCCGCGCATCGAGCCGGTACGGCGCCGGAAACGCGTCCGTGGGGCATGCCGTCTGGCAGGCGTCGCACGACCCGCAGGTCTGGCGGCCCGGTCTGTCCGGCACCAGGTCGAGCGTCGTGTAGATCGCGCCGAGGAACAGCCAACTGCCATGGTCCCGGCTGACCAGGTTGGTGTGCTTGCCCTGCCAGCCAAGCCCGGCCGCCTCGGCCAGCGGCTTCTCCATCACCGGCGCGGTGTCGACGAACACCTTCAGGTCCACGTCCTTCACCTCGGCGACGAGCCACCGCGCCAAGGCCTTCAGCGCGCGCTTCATCACGTCGTGATAATCCGCGCCCTGTGCATAGACCGAGATGCGCGCCTTCTCCGCCTCACTTGCCAGCGCGAGGGGGTCAGTGGCGGGCGCGTAGCTCATGCCCAGCGAGATCACGCTCTTCACCTCCGGCCACAGCCCGGCGGGGCTCTCGCGGTGATGCGCGCGGGCTTCCATCCAGATCATGTCGCCGTGCATGCCCTCGCCCAGCCATTGGCGAAGCCGCTGCGCGGTCAGCGGCGCCGCATCGGCACGCGCAATCCCGCACGCCACGAAGCCCAGCTCGGCCGCCTTCGCCTTCAGTGTTTCATTCAGGGCGATCTCGTCGCGCACGCGCACCCGCTACCATAGCGGCCGTAAAATGCGACCCACCTGCCATAAGTGTCGAGAGGTCGAGACACATTAACGAAGCGCTGGTATCTGGCCTGTGACGTCCCGTTCGGGACGAACGGAAGGTGAGACTTGATAACCGACAATCTGGCGATCAGCGCTACCGGGCTGGTCAAGAAATTCGGTGGCCGCCGCGTCGTGGACGGCATCGACATCGCGGTGCCCAAGGGCCTGATCTACGGCGTGCTCGGCCCCAATGGCGCCGGCAAGACCACCACCTTGCGCATGCTGCTCGGCATCATCGAGCCCGATGGCGGCACCCGCACCCTGCTCGGCCATGAATATCCGCGCGCAGTGAGCGACCGGGTGGGCTATCTGCCCGAGGAACGTGGCCTCTATCCGGCCATGCGGGCGAAGGACGCGATCGCCTTCATGGGGGCACTCCGCGGCCTCGACCTCAAGACCGGACGCAGGCGTGCCGTCATGCTGATGGAGGGCGCCGGCCTTGGCCACGCCGTCGACAGCAAGATCCGCAAACTCTCGAAGGGCATGGCGCAGCTCGTCCAGCTGCTCGGGTCCGTCGTGCACGAACCCGATCTGCTCGTGCTCGACGAACCCTTTTCCGGCCTCGATCCGGTCAACCAGGATCGGCTCGAGGCGCTGATCGTCGCCCAGCGCGATCGCGGCGCGACCATTCTCTTCTCGACTCATGTCATGGCGCATGCCGAGCGGCTGTGCGACCGGCTGACCATCATCGCCGGCGGCAAGGCGCGGTTCGAGGGCACGGTCGCGGATGCGCGCGGCAAGCTGCCGATGCGCGCCCATTATGTGCCGCATTTCGATGGAGAGGGCATCGCCGCCCTGCTCCCGCCCGATGCAGAACGCGACGGCGATGGCTGGCGCTTCATCGTGCCCGACAGCGGGGTGGAGGATATCCTGAAACGATTGATCGACGGAGGATTCGGCATCTCCGGCCTCGCGATGGAGCGGCCCGGCCTGCACGACGCGTTTGTCCGCATCGTCGGCCCCGAGGCCCTCAAGGACCCGACGGAAGACACGGAGGTCGCGGCATGAGCGCTTCCCCTCCCGGCAATCTCCGCCGCCTCGTCCGCCAGACCCTGACCATCGCGCGCCGCGATTTCGTCGCGACCGTGTTCACGCCGATGTTCCTGGTGTTCCTGTTCACGCCAGTGCTGATGCTGTCCTTCGGGCTGATCGGCGGCATGGGCGCCTCCTCCGTCACCAGCGCCTCGGTCGAAAAGGCGAGCATCGTCGCGATCGTCGATCCGGCCCGGCACGAGGCGATGCGCGCCGCCGACACGCGCCTGCGCCAGCTCTATGCGCGCGACGACCGGCCACCGGCGCTGGTGGTACAGACCCCCACCGACAATCCCGCCGGCCAGGCGCATATCGCGTTCAGCGACAAGGGCAGCGATGCCTCAGCGGCGATGTTCGGCGACCTAAGCCGCCCGACGATCCTTTATGGCGGCTTTGGCCGGCGCGACGCGAACTTCCTCGCCCAGCTCGCCGAGGAAACCCTGCGCATGGAGAAGAGCGGCACCGCCGCGCTCAGCACACCGACCCTGACTTCGATCGCCCGCGCCGAACCCAGCCCGACCGGCAACAAGCGATCGGCCTTTTTCGCTGTGTTCGGCATCTTCTTCCTCACCCTGTTCCTCGCGGGCCAGGCAGTCGGCACCATGGCGGAGGAACGCAGCAACAAGGTGGTCGAGATCCTCGCCGCCGCCGTCCCGCTCGAGGCGGTGTTCTTCGGCAAGCTGATCGGCATGTTCGGGTCGGCGCTGTTGTTCATCGGCTTCTGGGGCACGCTCGCCAGTCAGCTCGACGTGCTGGTGCCGGGTGGGCTAGGCGCGGCATTCCGCGACATCGGCCCGGCGATCGGCATGCCGGTCTTCTCGCTGCTGTTCGTCGCCTATTTCGCCATGGCCTATATGCTGCTCGGCGCCGTATTCATGGGCGTCGGCGCCCAGGCCAGCACCCCGCGCGAGCTGCAGCTCCTGTCGCTGCCGATCACCATCCTGCAGATCATCATCTTCGGCCTGTCGGTCCAGGCAGTATCGAAACCCAATAGCTGGATGGCAATCGCGGTGGAGGTTTTCCCGTTCAGCTCGCCTTATGCGATGGCCGGGCGCGCGGCGAACCTGCCGGATCTCTGGCCACATCTTGCGGCGCTGGCCTGGCAATTGCTGTGGGTCGCGATCGTCATCACCATCGCCGCCCGTGCCTTCCGCCGCGGCGTGCTCCAGTCAGGCAGCGGCAAGATCAACTGGAAGGGCCTGATCGGGCGCTGACGCGTCTGCCTGATGCGACTCTGGCATCCGTCGTGCGAACGGGATGACCAGCGAGTCCGGGAACTCGCCTCGCGCGAAACAGGCTTATTGTGAGAACGGCCGGCGCAGTAAGCCCTGCTCCTCGCCGTCGCCGCCAGTGGTTCTGGCATCCCAGCCGGCCATCGCGACATCCGTGACCGCTTCCAGCTCCGCGCGCGTGGCGCCATCCCGGGCGAGGATCGACATGCCGTTCTGGAGCGTCTGCACGAAGCGGGCGAGCCCGTGGATATCTGTCGAGGCCGGAATCTCGCCATCGGCCACGGCCTGACCGAGACGTGCCAAAAGACGTTCGAGCGTGACCGCACGGGCCGACCGGACGAGTTGGCCGAGCTCGGCATGGCCTTCGCTACCAACCGAGGAAAGCGTGACCATGCAGCCGCGGGGAATGTCCACGACGCAACCCGTCAACGCGGCCGCCGAATCCATGAGCAAGGCCCGGACGGCCTCGCGCGCGGTTTCGGCCACGCGGAAGCCTGCCCATACATAGCCCTCGTTGGTCTCGGCATAATGCCGCAGTGCTTCCGCGTAGAGCGCCTCCTTGGATCGGAAGGCGGCGTAGAGACTGGGGGCACCGATGCCCATCGCTTGAGTCAGATCGGCGATCGAGGTCGCCTCGAATCCCTTCGACCAGAAAAGCCAGGTCGCCCGCTCCAGCGCGGCATCGCGATCGAAGGCGCGCGGCCGCCCCCGGCCGCGGGCAGCGGCCGAACCGGTATCGAGCGGAGCATCAGAATTTTGCATCGATCGTTATATAATCCCGTTGACGTGACGCGGCAATGATCATATTAATTATGTATCGATCATTATATAAGGTAACCATGATGACGGAACTGGCTGGAAAACGCGCGCTCGTGACGGGTGGATCACGCGGGATCGGCGCGGCGATCGCAGTCGCGCTCGCGGAGAAGGGCGCCGATGTCGCCATCACCTATGAGCGCTCGGTCGAGCGTGCGGCCGACGTGGTCCATGCGATCGAGGAGAAAGGCCGCAAGGCAGTAGCGATCCGAGCCGACAGCGCCGATCCGTCAGCGGTGAAGCGCTCGGTCGACGAGGCGGCGGCGGCACTTGGGGGCCTCGACATCCTCGTCAACAATGCGGCGATCGCGCTCTATGCATCCATCGCGGACGTCAGTGTCGAGGCGATCGACGCTCTGCTCAAGGTCAACATACGCGGCCCGATCCTCGCGGCTCAGGCCGCCATCCCCCATCTTTCCGCGGGCGGGCGCATCGTCACGATCGGTTCCGCGGGTGCCGAACGCATCGTCGGCGATACCGGCACGATCTATTTCATGACCAAATCCGCGCTGCATTCCTTCACGCGCGGCCTGGCACGCGAGCTTGGCCCGCGCGACGTGACGGTCAACCTCGTCCAGCCGGGATCGACCGACACCGAGATGAACCCGGCCAATGGCGAGTTCTCCGACTTCCAGCGGAGCCTCAGCCCGCTCGGCCGCTACGGCACGCCGGACGATGTCGCCGCCGCCGTTGCCTTTTTGTCCAGCCCTTCGGCACGGCATATCACCGGCGCGATCCTGACCGTGGACGGCGGACAGACGACCTGACACTCCGCGGCGGCTGGGGGGGCGGTCAGCGCCCCTCCGTCGCTGTCACCCGGCCATCGCCGCTAACCACCATCTCGCCGATCCCGTTGCACATCGCAATTGACATGAGTGTCAGCTAAGGCTTTCCTGCACCCAAAGGAGAGGCGAAAATGGCGACACAGGCTCTGCACGCGGTGGAAACGAGGGTCGATCCGCTCGACGTAAGCCGGCCGGAACTTTACCGCGACGATATCTGGCAGGAACCCTTTCGGCAGCTCCGCGCCGAATCGCCGGTCCATTATGTCGAGCGGTCCGGCTTCGGCCCCTATTGGTCGGTCTCGACCTACAAGCCGATCGTCCAGGTCGAATCGCTGCCGGACATTTATTCATCCCAGGCCGGCGGCATTACGCTGGCCGACTTCATCGAACATTCGCCGACCGATGTGCGCATGCCGATGTTCATCGCGATGGACCGGCCCAAGCATACCGGCCAACGCCGCACCGTCGCCCCGGCCTTCACGCCGAGCGAGATGGTCCGCCTCTCCGACAATATCCGCATGCGCACGGCCGAGGTGCTCGACAGCCTGGAGTGGAACAGGGAATTCGACTGGGTCGACACGGTCTCGATCGAACTGACCACGCAGATGCTCGCGATCCTGTTCGACTTCCCCTGGGAGGATCGGCGCAAGCTGACCTTCTGGTCCGACTGGGCCGGCGATATCGAGCTGGTGAAGACCGAGGAGCTTCGCCTCGAACGCCTCAAGCACATGTATGAGTGTGGCGGCTATTTCCAGAACCTCTGGAACCAGAAGCTCGGCAAGGAACCCACGCCCGATCTCATCTCGATGATGATGCATTCGGATGCGATGGCCGAGATGGACCAGATGGAGTTTCTCGGGAACCTGATCCTGCTGATCGTCGGCGGCAACGACACGACGCGCAACTCGATGACCGCCGCGGCCTATGGCCTCGACCTGTTCCCGGACCAGCGCGCAAAGCTGGAGGGCGACCCGTCGCTGATCCACAATGCCGTGCAGGAGATCATCCGCTGGCAGACCCCGCTCGCCCATATGCGCCGCACCGCGACCGAGGACACCGAGTTGGAAGGGCAGCAGATCAAGGCCGGCGACAAGCTCGCGCTCTGGTATCTCTCGGCCAATCGCGACGAGAGCGTGTTCGAGAATGCCGACAAGATCATCGTCGACCGCCCCAATGCGCGGCGCCATCTGGCGTTCGGCCACGGCATCCACCGCTGCGTCGGCGCGCGGCTGGCCGAGTTGCAGATCGCGACGCTGTTCGAGGAGATGGCGAAGCGCCGCATGCGGGTGAACGTGCTCGGCGAGCCGGAGCGCGTGGCGGCGTGCTTCGTCCATGGCTATCGCAAGCTGCCGGTCGAAATTTCGAAGTACTAAAACCCTTCTCCCCTTGTGGGAGAAGGTGGCCCGAAGGGCCGGATGAGGGGGAGTGAGGTTCGGGACGCTCGCGAGTGTCCCCCTCACCCTTCCCGCTCCCACAAGGGGAGAGGGAGATAAGCGCTAGGCGAACTGGCTGCGCGCCCGCATCGCCCACACCGTAAACCCGATCCCAAGGATCGCCGGCACGGTCACCGCCGGGAAATCCCGCGCGAGGGCGGAGGTTCCGCAGATGCCGACCGCCACTTCCCACCAATGAAACAGCGCATGCCCGGCAAGCCAGAAGCTCGCCGCGGCCCATAACGGAACCCGCATCACCGGCCGTACGGCGCCCCAGATATAGGCCGCTCCGATCAATACGAAGATCAGCCCGATATCGCGGATGAAATGCTGGTTGAACGGACCGGTGGTGGTGACGCCCGGCACCGCGACATACCAGTCGGCCGGCACGGCGAGCATGATCAGGCCGTTGGCGACCGCGCCGAGGCCGAGAATAGCGGCGAGAATGGGAACCGTGCCCCGCATCATTGTCCTCCTGGAATAGCGGCCTGCCCCTGGCTGAAGGCGACAGCGACATGGGCCAGCTTGTCGGGGTTGCGCATGATGTAGATCGCCGCGATCCGCCCATCGCGGATCTCCAGCGCCGTGGTCTGCAGCAACTGTCCGCGGTCGATACTGACATAGCCGGGCAGCCCGTCGATCGAGACCGGCTTCAGCATGACCGGCCGCCAGGCATGTTTGCGCGCCAGCCCGGCAAACATGCGCAGCACCTTGGCCACGCCGATAATCGGGTTGCGGAAAGCGAGCACGCGCCCGCCGCCGTCGGAATAGACCGCCACGTCCTCCGCCAGCATCGACTGCAACGCCGCGACATCGCCGTCGCGCGCCGCGGCGAAGAAGGCCCGCGCAATGCGGTCCGCCTCGGCCTGCTCGACCGGATAGCGTGGCCGCGCGGTCTGGACATGCTTGCGGGCGCGCACCGCCATCTGGCGCACCGCCGCCGCATCGCGGTCGAGCGTGCCGGCGACTTCGCTCAGCGCGACGCCGAACACRTCGTGCAGCAGAAAGGCCGCMCGCTCCARCGGCGARAGCCGTTCGAGCGCAAGCATCAGGGTAAGAGTCAGGTCGTCGGCCTGCTCGTCCTCGGTCGAGCCGACCAGCGGCTCGGGCAGCCAGGCGCCGTAATAGGTCTCGCGCCGGGCGCGGGCCGATCGCATCTGGTCGAGGCACAGCCGGGTGACGATGCGGGTGAGATAGGCCGCCGGCACATCGACCGATTCCTCGACCTTCGACCAGCGCAGCCAGGCGTCCTGCACCACATCCTCGGCCTCGGAGACCGAGCCGAGCATGCGATAGGCGAGGCGCTGCAGCCGCGGCCGCTGCGCCTCGAATAGCGAAGCGGCCGGATCAGGCTGCGACACWGGAGCGCTCCACTGGATGCGGTGCGCGGAAACCGACCTGCAACCGGTTCCACACATTGATCGCGCCGATCAGCAGGGTGAGCTGGACCTGCTCGGCCTCGGTGAAGGCAGCCTTGACCGGCGCGTAATCGGCATCGGGGGCACCTGTCTCGCTCAGACGGGTCAGTGACTCGGTCCAGCCCAGCGCCGCCCGCTCGCGATCGCTGTACAGGGTCGATTCACGCCATGCAGGCAGCATGTACAGCTTCATCTCGCTCACGCCCTCTTCGCGCAGGTGAGTCGAATGCATGTGGATGCAGAAAGCGCAGCCGTTCATCTGCGACGCACGCAGCTTCACCAGGTTCCGCAGCACCAATTCGAGCGTCGAGGAGTCGAAGCTCGCCTCCAGCGCCATCATGGCCTGCACTGCTTCGGGAGCGAGCAGATGGGGATTGCGCAAACGTGGGGTCATGGTCTGTCTCCAAGCGTGCACCATGCACGCATGCAAACATGACGGGATAGCCCCGGCGAGTGTGACATGGGGGAGCGAATTTTTTCGCTGGGTCTCCGTAACCGACACTCGGGGTCCGACGAATAGCGTACGTGGTGATTCCGTTTCACGACGACCCTTCCGGACGCGCCGTGCATCTCGTCGGAGCGGACCCGCGTACCTACATATGCCCTATCAAGCCCTTCGAGGACGATCATGACCCCAGACCGCCGCAGCTTCCTCACCCTTGCCGGCACCGGCGCCGCGGCCTTCGCGCTGTTCGGCTGTCGCGGCAGCGCCTCGGCCGGAGCACCCGAGACGTTCGAAGTGACGATGACCGACGCGCAGTGGAAGGCGAAGCTCTCCCCCGCCGCCTATCGCACCCTGCGCCACGAAGCGACCGAGACGCCGTTCACCAGCCCGCTCAACGACGAGCACCGCGCCGGCATCTTCTCCTGCGCCGGCTGCGCGCTGCCGCTCTATTCGTCGAAGACCAAGTTCGAGAGCGGCACCGGCTGGCCCAGCTTCTGGGCGCCGCTGGAGAATGCGGTGCGCACTCGCGAGGACCGCACGCTCGGCTTCTCGCGCGTCGAGGTGCATTGCCGGCGCTGCGGCGGGCATCTCGGCCATGTGTTCGACGACGGACCGAAGCCGACCGGCAAGCGCTATTGCATGAATGGCGTGGCGATGACGTTCAGGCCGGGGAGGGTGTGACGACCTTCCTCTCCCTCGACGGGAGAGGATACGAAGACTTGGCAGCTTGCTGCCTAGTCGTAGTTGGAGAGGGTGGGGCCACAAACGCGCTCGCGGAAGGGCGAGCGCGCACCCTCACCCAGCTCCGACTAGGCCCGCGTGAAGAACGCGGACCAAGTCTGCGCAACCCTCTCCCGTCAAGGGAGAGGGAAAGAAATCAGAAGCTGATCTCGTCCGACATGCCGAGCGACGCGATCGTCAGCGGCGCCATCGGCTCCTGCGTCTCGCTCTCGACCATGTCGGTGCTCGCGTCACGATCCGAATAGATGAAACCCTTGGTCGGGTAGGCGCTGGTGCCGAGGCCGCCATTCGGGCCGTACCACACTTTGACCATGCTCCAGTCGCCGGCCTCGGATACGTCGACCGCGCGGACATTGCGCTCGATTCCGCCGCGGCGCGACCAGTTGGCGTGGGTGAGCAGGACCTCGCGGTCGCTGACGACTTCGCTGACCATCGCGACATGGCCGAGGCGCATCTTGCCGGTCGAGGAGAAAGCCAGCACGGCGCCGACCTTCGGCGCATGGCCGCGGGCGTAACGGCCGGCTGCCTGGTTCCACCAGGTATTGGCGTTGCCGTGGATCGCGATGCCGGAAATGGTGCGGGCATAGGGAGCGCACTGCCAGAACTGCGCCATGGCGGGGGTCGCCACCATCAGGCTGCACGAAGCCACCAGCGCAAAACGCGCTGCAAACGCCCGGAAATTCATGTGGCCCCCTCAGGTCCCGCTAAACTCGTGAGCCTGTAAGAGCAGGTCGAACCGGCATGGGGAACCCCATCGGCTCGACGAAGGGAACCTTTTAGGACGAACCGTGTTTACCGGGCGATGACTGCCCCTCGCCGCACGCCGATTGGCGCGCGCGGCGCAATGCGCGCTCGCCAAGGCGCCGCATCATCGGTAGAATCACCTATATGAAATCGTTCGTCCCGGCCCTGTGCCTGCTCCTTCTCGCCTGTTCGGACCGGAGCGGCGCCGGCGGCAATGACAATGTCCTGCTGAACGAGAACGAAACGTCGGTCGCGCTGAGCCCGGGTACGCAGCCGGTGCGGATCGGCGAAGGCGGCCCCGCTTTCCAGGCCTGCAACAGTCTTGGCCGCGTGGTGAACCTGCCCAGCGGTGAAGCCTATTTGCCGGTGCGCGCCGCGCCCTTCACCGAGGCCGACGAGCTCATGCGGCTCGAGGCCGGTACCCAGCTTCGCGTCTGCACCCGTTCGATCGACCAGCGCTGGATGGGCGTGGTGGTCGCGCCGGCCGAAGCGCCCGACACGGATTGCGGCGTCGCCGCCCCGGTGGCGTCGCCGCGCGCCTATAATGGCCCGTGCAAATCGGGCTGGGTGTCGAGCGCGTTCATTCGGCTGATCGCGGGATAGGCATCCTCCCCCGTTCGTGCGGAATGGTGGGACGTCGATCCCCGGGGTCAAGGCGCATGCGGCGCGCCCTCGCGTTCCGCCGCCGCGGTGCTCCGCGCCAGCCGCGCCTCATGCTCCGCCCGGCCGAACGGGAAGCGCGAATAGCACAGCGCGGCGAGGCCGTAGAACAGCAACTCGAGGCAGATGAAGACCATGGTCAGCCGGTCGATCGTCGCGACCGGCACCTGCCCGGGCCGCGCCGCGGCGGGGAAAGCCGCGAAGGCCAGGATCGCCCCGGCCATGAAGATGCCGACCCCGCCGACCATCTTCTGCACGAAGAAGCTGCCGGCATAGAAGACGCCCTCGGACCTTTTGCCGGTACGCGTCTCGGATTCCTCGACCACATCGGCCAGCATCGCCGCGCCGAGGATGAAGGCCCCGACGCTGCACGCGGTGTTGACCATGAAGATCAGCAGCAGGAGCGGCAGCATCAGCGCGGAGCCCGGCGCCGGGAACAGCCCGAGCAGCCGCAGCACATAGGGCGCCACCAACAGGCTGACGCTGACGAAGGACAGGATCATGCCGACACGCGGCTTGTTGCCGCCCCGCGTCAGCAGCGGCGCGATGAAGAAGGCACCGATCGCCCCGAGCAGCAGCGAGAGCGAGAGCCATTGATAGTCCGATCCCTCGAACCGCCAGACATAGGAATAGAGATAGTTGGACAGCGCGAAGGAGATGCCCTGCGCTGAATAGGCGAACACGCCGGCCGCCATCAGGATCAGGAACGCCTTGTTCGACACCGTCGCGCGAAACTGGGCGAGGTGCGTGCCGAAGCGTGCAGTCGATTTCGGGACCTTGGGCAGATATTTGATCTCGTGATGCAGGCCGATCGACGACAGCGTGATCGACACGGCCATCACGATCGCGCCGAACAGCGCCATGCGCGAATAGCCGTCGGCATTATGCAGGCCGACCGGATGAGTCGCATCCGGCACCAGGAATACACCATAGGCCAGCGCCAGCATCGCCAGCCCGCCGCCCCAGCCGAACAGGTAGCGATAGGAAAAGAGACGCGTGCGCTYGTCATAGTCGGAGCTCAGCTCGGGGCCCAGCGCCGAAGACGGAATCTCGAACGCGGACAGCGCGATGCGCACCAGCAAGGCGCTGCCGAAGACGTAGAACAGGGTCGCCGTCTCGGACCATTGCGGCGGATTCCACAGCAGCAGCCAGCCGATCGCGATCGGCAGGGCGGACGCGTACATCCAGGGATGCCGCCGCCCCCAGCGGCTGCGCGTGTGATCGGAAAGATAGCCGATCGCCGGGTCGACGAACGCCTCGACCACCATCGCGCACATGATGGCGATGCCGACGGTGCTCGCCGGCAGGCCGATCACCTGATTGTAGAACAGCAGCAGGAAGGTCGCGAAGCCATTGTCCTTCACGCCGTACGCGATCGATCCGAAGCCGAACGACCAGCGGCTCCGCGCGCTCAGGGTGCGCGGCGGCGGCGCGGCGATCAGGACTCCACTCAAGACGCGAACCGATCGAGCGCGGCGAACAGCGACGGCGCGGCGGGATCCCAGCTGTGACGCGGCCCGATCGTCATGCCGCCGTCCACCGTGATGTGCGTGCCGGTGACGAAGCTCGCATCGTCGCTCGCCAGATAGGCGACGGCAGCGGCGATATCCTCGGACTTTCCGGCGCGCTGCATGGGTTGGGCATGCGCCGCTATACCTCGAATCACGCCATTGGCCATCTCGCGCTTCTCGCCTTCTATGCCTAGCACCGCGGTAAAGATGTTCGTGGTGATGAACCCGGGGCATACGGCGTTTACCCGGATATTGTGACGGGAAAGATCGGCGGCGGCCATGGTCGTCAAATGCAGCACCCCTGCCTTGGCGACTGAATAGGCGGTCGGCGCCGCGCCGGTCTGCAGCGCCGCGATCGAGGCCGTATTGACGATCGCCCCGCCGCCCCGCGCGATCATCAGCGGCGCGGCATAACGGATGCCCATCGCGACCGACCGCAGCAGCAGCGCCTGGGTCCTGTCCCAGTCCTCGGGCGAGATCTCGTCGATCGGATCACGCGATCCGCCGGCGCCTGCATTGTTGAACACCACGTCCAGACCGCCCGCCGCATCGGCCGCCGCCATCAGCGCGGCGATGTCCCCGACCTCCATCACATCGGTGCGCAGGAAGTGGATCCGCCCGTTCGAGGTGGCGGCGACATCCTCCCCGCCGGCTTCGTCGATGTCGCCGATCCACACCTCCGCGCCCTCCTGGGCGAGCCGCAACGCCGTCGCGCGGCCGATCCCCGAAGCGCCGCCGGTCACCACGGCGCGCTTGCCTGAAAAGCGCATTTCATTCTCCTGCATCATGATTTTGGTCAGCATAGTATGGGGTTCGACCCGGTCAATGCGGCCTTTTTGGAATTTCGGGTTTGCGCGCGCTTGCGGGACCGCGTGCCCTTCACTACCAACCGTCACCCGGACTCGTGACGATGAGAGACTAAGCCTTGGCCCTCGATCCCGAAACTTTCGACGCCCTGATCGACATGGTCCGCCGCTTCGTCACCGAGCGCCTGCGCCCGCTCGAAGCCGCTGTCGAGGAAGCCGATGCGATCCCCGCCGAGGTGATCGGCGAGATGCGCGACATGGGCCTGTTCGGCCTGTCGATCGCCGAGGAATATGGCGGCCTGGGCCTCACCATGAGCGAGGAAGTGCGCGTCGCGATCGAGCTCGGCCGCACCACGCCGGCCTTCCGCTCGAGCTTCGGCACCAATGTCGGCATTGGCAGCCAGGGCCTGGTGATGGCGGGATCGGACGAGCAGAAGGCGCAGTGGCTGCCGCGCATCGCCAGCGGCGAGATCGTCACCAGCTTCGCGCTCACCGAGCCGGATGTCGGCAGCGATTCGGGCGCCGTGAAGACGAAGGCGGTGAAGGACGGCGACGTCTATCGCCTCACCGGCACCAAGCGTTTCATCACCAATGCGGACAAGGCCGACCTGTTCACCGTGATGGCCCGCACCGGCACGGAAGCCGGCGGCCGCGGCGTCTCCGCCTTCCTCGTGCCGCGCGACCTGCCTGGCCTGTCGATCGGCGAGCCCGAAAAGAAGATGGGACAGAAAGGCGCCAAGGTCGCCGATGTGATCTTCGACGACGTGCCCGTGCCCGCCGCCAACAGGCTCGGCGCCGAGGGCGAGGGCTTCAAGATCGCGATGCGCGTGCTCGATCGCGGGCGGCTGCACATCTCCGCCGTCTGCGTCGGCGTGGCCGAGCGGCTGATCGCCGACTGCGTGGCCTATGCCAGCGACCGTAAGCAGTTCGGCAAGCCGATCGCGGAGCACCAGCTGATCCAGGCGATGATCGCCGATTCCAAGACCGAAGCGCTCGCCGCCCGCGCTCTGGTGCTTGAGACGGCCGCAGCGAAGGATGCGGGACGCGATGTGGTGATGGAATCCGCCGCCGCCAAATATTTCGCGAGCGAGATGGTCGGCCGCGTTGCCGACCGCGCGGTGCAGATCTTCGGCGGCGCGGGTTATATCGCGGATTACGGCATCGAACGCCTCTACCGCGACGTACGCCTGTTCCGGATCTACGAGGGAACCAGCCAGATACAGCAACTCATCATCGCCCGTGAGACGATAAAGCGCGGGGGATAGGATTTCTCCCCTCCCGCTGGCGGGAGGGGTCGGGGGAGGGCCTGTCCCCGAACAATGACGCTCGCGGGGAGGACAGGCCCTCCCCTAGCCTCTCCCGCCAGCGGGAGGGGAATTCAGGAGACGACAATGGACACCACCAACCTCTTCCGCCTGGACGGCCGTATCGCCCTGGTCACCGGCGGCTCGCGCGGCATCGGCAAGATGATCGCGGCCGGCTTCATCGCCCAGGGCGCGACCGTCTACATCTCCTCGCGCAAGGCCGACACCTGCTTCGAGACCGCGGCGGAACTGGGCGAGAAATGCATCGCCCTGCCCCAGGACGTCTCAACCGTCGCCGGCTGCAAGGCACTCGCCGCCCAGCTCGCGGAACATAGCGACAAGCTCGATATCCTCGTCAACAACGCCGGCGCCGCCTGGGGCGAGCCGTTCGAGCAATTCCCTGAAAAGGGCTGGGACAAGGTGATGGATCTCAACGTGAAGTCGCCCTTCTTCCTCACTCAGGCGCTCCACCCGGCGCTCAAGGCGGCGGCGAGTCCCGAGCGCCCGGCCAAGGTGATCAACATCACCTCGATCGACGGTCAGCGGCTCAACCCGTGGGAGACGTACAGCTATCACGCGTCCAAATCGGCGCTGATCTACCTGACCAAGCGCATGGCCGCCCGGCTCATCACGGATTCGATCAACGTCACCTCGATCGCGCCAGGCGCCTTTGCCAGCGAGATGAACAAGGCCGCCCGCGACCATGGCGACGCCATCGCGCGCAGCATCCCGGCCAAGCGCATCGGCGTCGACGAGGACATGGCCGGCGCCGCCATCTACCTCGCCAGTCGCGCCGGCGATTATGTGGTTGGTGACACGATCACGGTCGATGGCGGCCTGGTGAACGCGGCACTGGGGACGTCGATCGACGCGTGACGCTAACTCCTCCCCGGAACGGGGAGGGGGACCGCCCGCTTCTTCAGCGGGTGGTGGAGGGGCTTGGAGCGCGGAACGTCTGCCCCGCGCTCCAAGCCCCTCCACCAGCTTCGCTGGTCCCCCTCCCCGAGCAAGCTCGGGGAGGAATTAATCAGCGCGCAATGCCGCCCGCAGCCAGCACCGCCAGGGTCACCAGCTCGCTCGCGGTGGAGGTCATCGGCGCGATCTGCACTGATTTTTCCATGCCGACCAGCATCGGGCCGATCACGGAGTCGCCGCCCAGCTCGCGCAGCAATTTGGCGGAGATATTCGCCGATTGCAGCCCCGGCATGATCAGCACGTTCGCCGGGCCCGACAGCCGCGCGAACGGATAATTCGCCAGCTGCTTCGGGTTGAGCGCCACATCCGGCGCCATCTCGCCCTCATATTCGAAACTCACCTGGCGCTCATCGAGCACCTTCACCGCAGCGCGGATATTCTCCAGCCAGTTTCCTTCCGGATTGCCGAAGGTCGAATAGCTGAGGAACGCCACACGCGGCTCATGCCCCATGCGCCGCGCGACCATCGCGGTCTGCTCGGCGATATCGGCCAGTTCCTCGGCGGAAGGCCGCTCGTTGATCGTGGTGTCGGCCATGAACACGGTGTGACTCTGCCCGACCATCAGATGGATGCCGAACGGCGTGCGGCCGGCCTCGGGATCGATCACGCGGCGCACTTCGCGCATGGTGTGCGCATAGGTGCGGGTGATGCCGGTGATCATCGCATCGGCCTCACCGAGCTGGAGCAGCACCGCGCCGAAGATGTTGCGGTCCTGGTTGATCATCCGCTCGACGTCGCGGCGCAGATAGCCGCGTCGCTGCAGCCTGTTGTAGAGGAAGTCGACCATCTTGGGCACCAGCGGCGAGTTGCGGCTGTTGTGCAGCTCATAGCTGTCCGGATCGGTCACCCCGAGTGCCTTCAAACGGTCATACACATCCTCGCGCCCGACCAGCACCGGCGTGCCGTAACCGCCGTCCTTGAACGCGATCGCCGCGCGCAACACGACCTCTTCCTCGCCCTCCGCGAACAGCACGCGCTTGGGATGGGCCCTGGCGCCCTCATAGGCCAGGCTGAGCACCGACGTCGTCGGGTTCATCCGCCCGCGCAGGGTCTGGCGATAGGCGTCCATGTCGAGGATCGGCTTGGTCGCCACGCCCGAATCCATCGCTGCCTTGGCGACGGCGGCGGGGACGATCTCCATCAGCCGCGGGTCGAACGGCGCCGGGATGATGTAATCGGGGCCGAAGGTGTGCCGCACGCCGTAGGCGACCGCGACTTCTTCCGGCACCTGCTGGCGGGCAAGCGCGGCCAGCGCCTCGGCGGCGGCGACCTTCATCTCGTCGTTGATCGTCGTCGCGCGCACGTCGAGCGCGCCGCGGAAGATGAACGGGAAACCGAGCACATTGTTGACCTGGTTCGGATAGTCCGACCGGCCGGTGGCGATGATCACGTCGGGCCGCGCCCGCTTCGCGTCGGGCGGAGTGATCTCGGGATCGGGATTGGCCATGGCGAAGACGATCGGCTTGGCCGCCATCTTCATCAGCAGCTCCGCCGGCAGCGCGCCTGCGGCCGAAAGCCCCATGAACACGTCGGCGCCGTCGAGCGCTTCGGCCAGCGAGCGCTTCTCGGTCTTCACCGCATGCGCCGACTTCCACTGGTTCATGCCGTCGGTGCGGCCCTGCCAGATCACGCCGGTGCGGTCGCACATCAGCAGCTGGTCGTGCGGCAGGCCCATCGCCTTGATCAGCTCGGCACAGGCGATCGCGGCGGCGCCCGCGCCGTTCATCACGACCGTCGTGTCCTTGATGTCGCGCCCGGTCAGGTACAGCGCGTTGATCAGGCCGGCGGCGGCGATGATCGCGGTGCCGTGCTGGTCGTCATGAAACACCGGGATGTTCATCCGCGCGCGCAGCGTCTGCTCGATGATGAAGCATTCCGGGGACTTGATGTCCTCCAGGTTGATGCCGCCGAAGCTCGGCTCCATCAGCTCGATCGCATCGATCAGCCGGTCGACATCCTCGGTCTTCAGCTCGATGTCGATCGCGTCGACATCGGCGAAGCGCTTAAACAGCACGGCCTTGCCTTCCATCACCGGCTTCGACGCCAGTGCGCCGAGATTGCCCATGCCGAGAATGGCGGTGCCGTTGGAGATCACCGCGACCAGATTGCCCTTGGCGGTATAGTCATAGGCGGTCGCCGGATCCTCGTAGATCGCGCGGACCGGCACCGCGACGCCCGGGGAATAGGCCAGCGCGAGGTCGCGCTGAGTCGCCATCGGCTTGGAGGCGATGATCTCGATCTTGCCCGGTCGGCCTTCCGAATGGAACAGCAGCGCCTCACGCTCGGAAAACTGGACGTTCGATTCGTCGGCCATGCATCTCTCACTTTCGTTCGTCACCATCAGCGGGCACGAATCCTATAGGATCATCGCCTTTAGACACGAAGTGACCCTACGTCATCCCGGAGTTGTATCCCGGCCCAACCCCGCCGCTCGTTGCTGGGGCTCTTGCGACAAGGATCGGGCCGGGACAAGCCTGTCCCGGCAAAAACCCCCTGTTCGGCAGAAAAGCATGGCGCACCCCGGCTCCTGACGGCGCCACGCATAACCCGTCCTTAACCGAGCATCGGCTAAGCCCGCGCCAGTGGTGCCAGGCCTTTCTGTCATCCGCAGCCGTTGCTTGCTCCGTTACAGGGTCCCCGCCGTGAATGATGCCGTCCAGCTCAAGCAAATGCCCGTCGCCGGAAATGCCGCCGACGCGATCGATCTCGCCGATCGCCTGCGCCTGTTTGGCTTCAGCGCTGAAGATCTCGCCATGGCGCGCCGCATGTGGACCATCGCCGAGCCCGAGCTGGCCAGAGTCGCCGAGACTCAGCAGGCGCAGTGGCGCCGCTTCTTCGGGGATCGCGGCCAGGGCCCCGAATGGACCGTGCAGGCGGGCGTCACCTATCTGCGCGACCGCTATGACCGCGCCGACCAGCTCGATTGGGTACGGGCAGCCGAGCGGATGGTCGCCCAGGCCTTTGCCGCCAATGTCTCGCTCACCGCGCTCATCTCGATGACCTGCGCCGGCGCGACTCAGATGCTGGAGATTCTCGGGCGGCTCTATGATTGCTCGAAGGAAGAGCGCCAGCAGATCAACGACGTGTTCTTCCGGCTGCGCTCGCTCGAATGCGACATCTACGCGTCGCTCTTCACGGCCTATATCGAGTTCGACGCGAAGCGGCAGCGCGACCGGCTCGCCGCCGAGTTCCGCGACGGGCTCGCCCATCTCGTCGAGGCGGCCACCCAGGAGGGCGGCGAGCTGCGCCGCCAGGCCGGGGCCAGCTCGACCTCGGCGCGCGGCATGCTCGGCAAGGCGTCCGAAGTCGCCGCCGCCGCCGAGCAATCGGCCATCGCGATGCGCGAGGCGGCCCGCACCTCGGCCGGCCTGATCCGCGCGATCGAGGATGCCCGCAGCGAAGTCGAGGCCGCCGCCGAAATCTCGACCCGCGCCCTCTCCGAGGCAGGCGCCGCGGTCGGCATGTCGGAAACGCTGAGCAGCCACGCCCAGTCGATCGAATCGATCCTCGGGCTGATCCGCGACATCGCCGGCCAGACCAATCTGCTCGCGCTCAACGCGACGATCGAAGCGGCCCGCGCGGGCGATGCCGGTCGCGGCTTCGCGGTGGTCGCGCAGGAAGTGAAGTCGCTCGCCAGCCAGACCGCGCGCGCCACCGACGACATCGCCAGCAAGATCGCCGCGATCCAGTCCGCCACCCGTTCCACGGTCGAGACCAACGCTTCGATCAAGTCGATCGTGACCGAAGTTCAGGAAAGCGCGAACCGCATCCGCTACGCGATGGAAGCACAGGCGCAGACGGTGACCGCGATCACGGCGGCCGTCGACGAGACGGCGCTGGCCGCCGATTCCATGTCCAACACGATCGCCGCGATCCGCGAGGATACCGAGGCGGTGGCCGAGGATATCGACGGCGTCGGCCGTGGTTTCGACCGGCTCGACGCCCGCCTCGGCACGCTCAAGGGCAGCGCCGGCGACTTCGCGGCGCGCGTGGCGGCCTGACCCCGCACCGTTCGTCCTGAGTAGGGGCTGAGTAGCCGAAGGCGTAGCGAAGACCCGTATCGAAGGACATGGCGTGAGGCCTGTCCTTCGATACGCCATTTCGACAAGCTCAATGGCTACTCAGGACGAACGGCGGGTAGGCTGACCTAGGGTTTCATAGCCTCCCACCCACCCACGTCGATCACCGCCTGGGCAAAATCCCCCGGTGCTTCCTGTGGCAGATTATGCCCCACCCCGCCGCCGATCGTCCGGTGCGCATATTTCCCCGAAAATTTCGCGCGGTAATTGGCCGGGTCCGGATGCGGCGCCCCATTGGCGTCGCCCTCCATGGTGATGGTCGGAACGCCGATGACCGGGCCCGCGGCCAGTCGTTTCTCCAGCGCATCATAAGCCGGCTCGCCTTCGGCCAGGCCGAGCCGCCAGCGATAATTATGGATCACGATCGCGACATGGTCGGGGTTGTCGAGCGAGGCCATGCTGCGCTCGAAGGTCGTGTCATCGAACCGCCATTTCGGCGACGCCGTCTCCCAGATCAGCCGGGAAAAATCGCGGCGATATTTGGCATAGCCCTCGCGGCCGCGCTCGGTCGTGAAATAATATTGGTACCACCATTGATATTCCGCCCTGGGCGGCAGCGGCATGCGGTTCGCCTCCTGGCTGCCGATCAGATAACCGCTGACCGACAGCAGCGCCCTGCACCGCTCCGGCCACAGCGCCGCGACGATGCACGCGGTGCGCGCGCCCCAGTCGAATCCGGCGACGATCGCGGTGCCGATCTTCAGCGCATCCATCAGTGCGATCACGTCCTGCCCCAGCGCGGCCTGCTGCCCGTTGCGCGGCGCATCGGCCGAGCGGAACAGGGTGGTGCCATGCCCGCGCAGATGCGGCACGATCACCCGGTGCCCCTTGGCCACCAGCAACGGCACGACCTCGACGAACGCGTGGATATCATAGGGCCAGCCATGCAGCATGATCACCGGCGGGCCGTCGGCCGGGCCGGCATCGACATAGCCGATGGTCAGCGGGCCGGCATCGACCTGCTTCAGCGGCCCGAAGGACGCGGGCGGGCTCGCCTGGGCCGACGCGATGGCGACGAATGGCGCGGCGGCGATGCTCACAGCCGTTGCCCCGATGAGGCGCCGGCGGTTCTGGTCGATCGTCTCGGACATGATCTTCTCGCCCCTGGCAGTGGATGGTGCGACCGACAGGTAACGCCTCCGGCCGCGTCACGCAGCTGACCAAAGGTATAGGCCGTCCCTTCGCGATCACCCGACGTGCAGGGGTAAGCGCGAACGCCAGGGAGCGGTTCGCCCGCCACGGACACGAAAAAGGCGCGGGCGGCACAAGCCGCCCGCGCCCCTGCCATCCGCTGCGAGCACGCTCAGACCAGGTTGACCTCGACCGGGATATTGCCGCGCGTCGCCTTGGAATAAGGGCAATGCTGATGCGCCCCGTCCACCAGCGCGCGGGCGGTGTCGGGGTCCACGCCGGGCAGGCTGACGTTCAGCCGCGCGCGGAGCGAATAGCCGTCCTCGCCGCTCGCCAGATCCACTTCGGTGTCGACCGCCAGCTCGGCGGGCAGCGTCACCTTCATCGCGCGGGCGACCACGCCCATCGCGCCGATGAAGCAGGCCGACCAGCCCGCCGCGAACAGCTGTTCCGGATTGGTGCCGGTGCCGGTGCTGCCGGGCGAGGACAGCTTGATGTCGAGCCGCCCGTCGCTGCTCTGCGCGGCGCCGTCGCGGCCGCCGGTGGTGTGAGTCCTGGCGGTATAAAGGGTCTTGGTCTCGGACATGGTCTGGCTCCTTGGTTGAATATTCATCGTATCCGCTTCAATCGGATGCGATCTAAATAGGCCGATCGAAACGCTAGTCAACCCCCTTCCGATTTAATCGCATACGATATATATAGCTGGCACCGGCGACATCCGCGCCGCCAAGGATCCGCCATGAACGTCGCCATCCCGCCCGACCTGAAACTGTCGGACTTTCTCTGCTTCTCGATCTACTCGGCCAACCTCGCCTTCGGCCGGGCGTACAAGCCGCTGCTCGAACAATTCGGCATCACCTATACCCAATATATCGTGATCGTCGCGCTCGCGGAGGAAGACAATCAGACCGTGGGTGGCCTGGGCGAAAAGCTGTTCCTCGAATCCAACACCCTCACCCCGATCCTGAAAAAGCTCGAGGCGATGGGGTTCCTCAGCCGCACCCGGGCCGCTGCGGACGAGCGCCAGGTGCTGATCAGCCTTACCGATGCCGGCCGCGACCTGCACCGCCGCAGCCTGTGCGTGAACCTCGCCGAGGCGACCGGCCTGACCGCGGAGGAATTCCCCGTCCTGCAACGGGCGATCGGCAAGCTGCGCGACAATCTGCTGAAATCGACCCGGAACCAGACCTGAGTCCAGCCGGACCGGCCTTCCTCCTTCCGTTCGTTTCGATCGACGTGGTGATCGGTCCCTAAAGCCGCTTGGCCGCCGGGGTGAAGGAGCCAATCGCCATCACCGTCAACTGCTGCACACAGCCCCCCTGCACCGCGATCCGCACCGCACCGATATCCACCGACACCGGCGGCGCCTCCGCCAGCCCCACCTTGAGCCGCACCGCCTGAGCGGGCGTCAAACTCACCTTGGTCGCAAGTCCCGTCAGCAGCAACGGGATCGCCCGCTCGACATCCGCCGGGTCGCCGCACTTCTTGCCCACGCCCGAGGTCAGCGCGACCTGCCGGATCCAGCCATCGGGCAAGCGATAGAGCTTCGCATCGCCTCCATCCCCGCTGGTCGCGATGATCGTCCCGCCCGCGGGATCGGGCACGATCTCGTCCTTGCTCGGCTTGGCCCAGGGCGCGCCCAGCCCGGCGATCGTCGCCCGCACGCCCGGCACCGTCTGGTCGAAGCTCGGCTTGGCCGGCGCCGCGGCGGGCGCCTGCGCCTCCTCCGCCGACCCGCAGGCCGCAAGCATCGACAGGACGCCAAGGCCGCCAATGGCGCGCAAGCTGTGGATCAAAGGTGCCTCCCCGTTCGCATCACCCCCGCGGATAGCACGCGCGCTCGGCCAAAGACGAGCCGCGATCGACCGGCGTTCAAACGACAGGGACCATGTCCCTTATCCACGCCGCGATGACGCCCGCGCTCGTTTTCGCATCGCGATGCGTGGTGTCCACCGCCAGGCGATAATCCGCACCGTCATCGAACAACGCGCGACCAAGCACCATCCGCTCGATGACCGTCGGGTCGCGCAATTTCTTGCTGACTCGTCGAGCCGGCTCGGCAACACGCCGCGCGCGCTCGTCCGGCAAGCATTCCAGCGTTATCGAGATCAGGGGAACGCCCCGCGCCTGTGCGAGATCGCGCACGGCGATCCAATGCTCCTCGGCGAAACCGCTCGGTCCACCGCTCGCATTGACGCTGGTAAGGATGAGCGGCGTGCGGGGAGGCAAAGCCCGGGCGTAGTGGAATGCTATGTCCCGCAGCGCTCGAGCGGCTTCATAATAAGCGGGGCCGGGATAGTCCGTGAGCGCGATGGCGATGTTCAGCAACGAATGATTGTCGAGCAACCGCGCGCCGAGAAGTTCGGCCAGTTCGAGGCCGACTGTCAACTTGCCGACGCCCGGCCATCCGTTGAGATTGATGATCACACTTCGATCTGACGCCTTAACCCGACATCTACAAGAGCGACCGATCTGACGCGCCTCGCCTCCGTCCAGCCAAAGGCTGGAGTCCATGATGGTTCGCGCGGAGGCGCGGAGGCGCAGAGAGTTTGAGGTGCGATTGTCGCGTGTTGCCTGCGCCGCAACCGGACCATCTCCGCGCCTCCGCGCCTCCGCGCGAACATCTTCCTGCCGCACCCACACGCGGGACGTTCGACCCCGCTCGCGTGTCGTTGGTGGGAACCGCATTGGCGCGCGGCCCCGACCGTCCTAGCGTCATAGAACAACATAACGCGCAAGCGGGGGATGCGGATGGTCCGGACAACAACAGCGTTAGTCGTAATGGCCGCCTGTTGCGTCGCCCTCCCCGCCGCCGCCCAGGACCGCAGCAGCGACAACGCCGTCACCCAGGCCGAGGATGCGTTCGGCTATAGCGTCGGGCGGGAATCGATCGGCATCTATACCGCCAACAGCGCGCGCGGCTTCTCGCCCACGTCCGCCGGCAACGTCCGCATCGACGGCCTGTATTTCGACCCGCAATTCACCCTGACCAGCATCGTCTCCGAATCCTCGAGCATCAAGGTCGGCCTGTCCGCGCAGGGCTATCCCTTCGCCGCGCCCAGCGGCATCGTCGATTATACGCTGCGCCGCCCCTCGGCCAAATCCTCCGCGTCGATCGTGCTCAACGGCGATTCCTATGGCAGCTTCGGGCTGGAGATCGACGGCTCGCTCCCCGTCACCGGCAATCTCTCGCTCGGCTATGGCCTGACCGTCAATCATGTCGAATTCCCTGACGGCACCGATAACTGGAACCACGCGCAAGGCCTGCTCGCCCGCTGGACCCCGGCGCCGGGCGTCGAGATCCTGCCCTTCTGGACGCTCTCCAACGATTATAACGATGAGGCCGGCCCCTTCTACATCTCCGCCGGCGCGTACCTCCCGCCCCAGCCGCCCGCGCGCCGGTTCGACGGCCCGGGCTGGGCCGATTTCCGCTACAGCGCGACCAATCACGGCGTGCTCGCCTCGGTTGTCCCGGCCAAGGACTGGGTGATCCGTATCGGCGCGTTCCGCTCGGTGTTCGACCAGGCGACCAGCTTCACCAACCTGCTGATCGACGTGCAGCCGGACGGCACCGCCAGCCGCCTGATCATCGCCGATCCCCGTGCGAAGAACGTCTCGCTCAGCGGCGAGGCCCGCGTCACCCACAGCATCGCCGACGGCCCGCGCCTTCACGTCCTCCATCTCAGCATGCGCCAGCGCGACGCGCGGCGGATGTTCGGCGGATCGGACGAGGTCGATCTCGGCCCTACCCGCATCGGCACGCCGGTCACCGCGCCGCGCCCCGCTTTCGTGTTCGGCCCGCAATCGCACGACCGGGTGCGCCAGGCGACGTACGGCGCCGCCTATGACGGCCGCTGGAAGGATGTGGGCGAGCTGAGCTTCGGCGTCTCCCGCGCCGATTATACCAAGACCACCAGCCTGCCCGGCCTCCCCGGCGTGACGGCGCGCTCGCATCCCTGGCTCTACAACGGCACGGTGGCGATCACCGCAATCAAGCGGCTGACCTTCTATGCCGGATATGCCCGCGGGCTGGAGGAAAGCGGCCTCGCCCCGCCCAACGCCGCCAACCGCAACCAGCCGCTGCCGACCATATTGACCGAGCAGAAAGATGCCGGCGTGCGCTGGCTCGTCACCGGCAACATCAAGGCGGTGGCAGGCGTGTTCGACCTGCGCCGCCCCTATTTCAGCTTCGACACGGCGAACACTTATACCCAGACCGGCACGACGCGCAGCCAGGGCGCGGAATTCTCGGTCTCGGGCAACCTCACGCCGCGGCTCGGCATGGTCGCCGGCGGCTTCGTCCTGCGCCCGCGCATCACGCGCGACGCGAATGCGGTCGGCACCATCGGCAAGCGCCCGGTCGGGCTGCCCGACCACCTGTTCAACCTCAACCTCAACTGGCGCACGCCGATGCTCGAGGGCCTGTCGCTCGACGCCGCCCTGTTCCACCGCGGCACCGTCGCCGCGCGGATCGACAACCTGGTGATCATCCCCTCCCGCGCGCAGCTCAACCTGGGCGGGCGGTACCAGTTCAAACTGGCGGGCAAATCAGCGACCTTCCGGCTGCAGGCGGGCAATATCTTCGACCAGCAGGGGTTCGGCACGAACGGGCCGGGAGTCTATGCGGCGAACAGCGGGCGGTATCTGACGGGGTATCTGGCGGTGGATGTTTGAGCGCGCGGTCAGACGTGGCTTCGCCAGGTTCGATACATCGGGAAATGACGCTTCGAAGAAAGTTTCGCCGCGACCAGCCGGACGTAGCGGAGCAAGGCTGGCGCGCGACTCCCGCCAATTGAACCGGCAAAGCCGACACCCAGACCGGCGGGCCCCGCTCCTCCCGCCGATCCGCGAGCATTAGCGGCAGATACGCACCCGGTACCCGTACCGCCATTCGGTCCAGCACCGCGGCCCATACCAGCCATAGCCGCCGCGCCAGCGATAAGGCCGGTGCCGATAGCGTGGCCCGTACCAGCCGCCGCGATAGCCGCGATAGTCCCGGCCCTGCCAGCCACGGTCCCAGCCGCGGCCATCATCGCCGCGATAGCCGCGATCGTTCCAGCCGCCGCGATGGCCGTCCCATCGCTGCGCGTCGGCGCTTGTGCTGAGGGTGAGTGAAGCAACCGCCAGGCCGGTTGCGGCAAAGATGTGCGAGATCTTCATCGTCTGGTCCCTTCCTGCCCGCTGAGTCGGGCAGGCAGAAGCTATGCCGGCGATCGCGTCGGGACGCTGAACGCGGCAGTCATCCGGGGTACAGCTACCGCCGGCCGGTTGACGCTGCCCCCGCCCCGCCCGATGCTCGGGCTTTGCAGCGAAAGGCCGTGCCATGACCGACCATTCCCTGAACGCGCCCTTTCCCGGCCGGGCGGGCATCGGCGGCCTGCCCGTCGGCGCCGTCTCGGCCTATGCCGGCGCGATCGATCCGGACCGGGGCGCCGCGCTGCTCGAGGCCTCGGGCTGGATGATCTGCGACGGCCGCGCGCTGACGGCGGCGCAGTATCCCCAGCTCTTCGCCGTGCTCGGCACGCTCTATGGCGGCGGCGACGGCACCTTCAAGATCCCCGATTATCGCGGCGCCTTTCTGCGCGGCACCGATCTGGGCAGCGGCAACGATCCCGACGCCGCCATCCGCCGCGCGCCGGCGGGGGGCAGCGGCACCGGCGCCGGATCGACTCAGGACAGCGCGCTGCAGGATCATGGGCACAGCTATCAGGCGGTCGATGCCCAGTCGGGCGGAGAGCCCGGCGCGGCCCCCGGCGGCCCAACCCTGCAGGCGGCCGAGACGACCGGCCGCCCGGTCCCGGCCATGGACTCGGATCATCCGGTCCGCACCAGCCGGTACGAGACGCGCCCGGCCAATATCGCGGTCAATTACATCATCAGAGTCGCGAGCCTGTAACCCCGCCAGCGTGTCGGCGGCGGAGTCGCCGTGCCCGGACACGCTTGTGGGCCGCCTCTCGCGAGGCGACCCACAATCAACCATCTCTTCCGCTGAAGATCAGAAGCGGAAGCGCAGGCCGGCGCGGCCGCCATAGCCCTCGTAATCGCCGCCATTCGCATAGCGACCCTCGAAGAATCCGCTGACCGCCCCCTGCTGCGAGCCGATGTTGAGGCCCACCAGGCCCTCGACATAATCGCGCAGCTTGCGATCGCCGAACGCCACCGTCTGCGTGCCGCTGGTGAAGGCAACCTGGTCCTGGCCCTTGAACTCATGGACATAGTTGCCGCCACCATACAGCGTCACCTTGGAGGCGCCGACGTCGGTCGTATAGCCCAGTCGCGCGCCGCCCTTGCCGCGCACGCCGTCCTGATCGTTAAAGGCGAAGCTGCCCGAGGACGCACTGAAGTCATCGAAATCGGAGTGGGTGTAGGAAACGCTCGCCGCCGGCTCGAGCCACAGCGTGCTGCCGACACGGAAACCCGCCTCGGCCTTGCCGCCATAGACCGACCCCTTGACCTTCTGCTTGTACCGACCCGAGATGCTGAGATTGTCACCCCAGTAATAGTCGTATTTGCCGAGCGCGTTGATGAAGAACATCCCCGAGCTGTAGCTGGCATAGACGCCGCCGTTGATCGCATCGAAATTGATCCGGTCGGCGGAGTTCGCGAAGCTCAGGTCCGAGTTGATGTAGCCGCCGGTCACGCCGAAGGCGAATTCGCCATTGCCGGCAGGCGCACCCAGATCGAGGCCGATCTGGCCACCGAAATAGTCCTGCTTGTAGCGCATCGACACCGGTGTGTTCAGGCCGTTGTACGCAAAGGTGCGGTCGCCGCCGCGCTCTTCGACCTGGCCGATCGCCTGCATCCAGAAGCGACCACCGGCGGCACCGGGGCCGTTGGCCGCGATGGTGTCGCGCAGTTCGCGCATATGGCCCGACCAGCTGTCGCCCGACTGCAGCCACAGGTTGCGCGCGCCCTGGGCGAACAAGGCGGTGCGGTAGACGCCCGCACCCGGCGCGGCGACCAGGCTGTAGGCGAAGGTCGTCGGATTATAGACGATGCCATACTGGATCAGCCCCTGGTCGACATTCGCACTGTTGAGCGTGAAGGCCGCTGCCGAGGAAGCCGCGCCGGCCTGTGCCACCACGGTGCCGGCGCTGGTGCTGAGCACGGCAGGCGTAGTGTTGAGCGGCGTGATCGACACGACCGTCGATCCCGTCGCCGCGCCACCGATCCGCAGCTGATCGCCGGTAAAGGTCGAGGAGCCGAGATTGACGTCGAGGCCGAGCTGCGCCGCGCCGCTGCCCGTATAGGTGCCCGGCAGGGCCAGCACGTCGCCGACATGGCCGTTGCGCAGGTCGACGAGGCCGCTGTTGTTGAACGTCTCCAGGCCGGTCAGCGTGACCGTGCCCGCAGTCGTCGACTGGCCCAGCACGCGCAAGGTACCGCTATTGTTGAACACGTCGGCGCCCGCGCCGAAGTCGCTGTTGCTGTTGGCGTTGAAGATACCCGTGTTGTTAACCGTATCGCCATTGGCGGTCAGCAGGACGCGGCCGTTGATCGTGCCGCTATTGTTGACCGTCGCCGCGCCGCCGGTGATCGCGAGCGCGTAATTGCCGCCGTTGATCGTGCCGGCGTTGGTCACCGTGGTGCCCGTGCCCGAGAGGATCGTGGCACCATTGTTGGCGCCCGAGAGCGTGCCCGAGGTCAGCGCGAGATTGGCGGTGGTCGCCGCGGCGATGTTCGCGCCGTCGAGGCTGGCCGAGCTGTTGGTGCCGCTGAGCGAGACCCCGACCGGACCGGCCGTGCTGTTCGCGACGATGCCCGTCGCGGTTGCGCCCGTGGTGGTGACGCCGGTCGCCGACACGGTGACCGCGCCGCCGCCATTGGCACCGATGCCGCGGCTGTTGGCGCCGCTCGTCGCGACCTGGCCGCCGGTGATGGCGATCGTGCCTGGCGTGACGATGGTTATACCGTCCGAATTGGCGCCCGTCGTGGTGATCGTGCCGCCGTTGACGAAGGTCACCGGGCCGGTGCCGGTGATGGCGACCGCCGTGCCGGTGCCCGTGGTCGCCGCGCCGGCGACCGTGGCGTTGATCGCGCCGGCACCACCGGTGATGCGCAGCGCGTTGGCGCCATTGGCCGTCTGTTTGCCGCCGGTGAAGGTCACCGGGCCGGCGGTGTTGACGACCGTGCCGGTTGCGCCGGCCTGAGTCGAAGTGACCGCGCCGGTGGTGAGCGTGACGGCACTGGTGCCGGCATTGACCGTCAGGCCGTTGCCGGTGGTCGACACGGTACCGACGGTCAGGCTGACCGGGGCCGTGGAGGTGATGATCGCACCCTGCGCGCCCGTGCCCGTCGTGGTGACGTTGCCGAGATTGCCGGTCACGCCCGCGCCGGTGACGACCGCCGCGGTGACGCCCGCGCCGTTGGTCCGCAAGGTCGAGCCGTTACCGCGCAGGCTGATCGCGCCGGTCGAGGCGAGATCCAGCGCGCTGGCGCTGTTGACGCCGGCAGCGATGCCCGATGTCGTGATATTACCATAGCCCGCGTCGATCGCGCCGGTGCCGGCGCGGCTGAAGAGGCCCGTTGCGCCGTCGCCAATGGTGGTGATCGCTCCGACATTGGTGGTGACCGTGCCGGCGCCGACGGTGTTGGCGGTAACGCCATAGGATCCGATGCCCGAGGTCGTCGCCGACGTCGTGGTGACGGCCACGTTGCCGCCGTTCGAGGTCGCGAACACGCCGTTGCTGTTGTTGCCGGTGGTGGCAAGCGCGCCGCAATTGATCGTCACCGATCCGGTGCCGCCTGCCTGAGCCGAGATGGCGCTCGCATTGTCGCCGGTCGTGGCGACGCTGGGGCAGCCACCGACATCGACCGAGCCGGTCGGGCTGAACGCGCTGGCGATGATACCGGCGCCATTGACCGTGCTGACCGCGCCGGTGCGGACCGTCACATTGCCCGTGGCGGCCTGCGCCGCGATGCCATAGCCGCCCGGCGTGGTGCCGCCATTGGTCGAGGTGGTGACGTTGCCGGTCGTGACCGACACCGTCCCGCCATTGGCCAGGATGCCGCGATCGCCCGCCACGACATTGCCGACGACGATGGTGTTCGAGCCGTTGGTGGTCGATCCGGTACGGATCCCGCGGCCGGTCGTGGTGACGTTGCCCGCGTTGATCGCGATGTCGCCGGTCTGGGCGCCGGCGTCGATCCCGGTGCTGTTCGCGCCGGTGGTGACGATGTTGCCGGTCTTCAGCGTCAGGTCGCCGCCCGCCATCGACAGGACGCCGAACGAGGTGGTGCCGGCGGTCGAGATGTCGCCGACGGTAACGGTCGCAGCCTGGCCTGGGGTGGTGAGCAACACGCCATGGGCGGCAACGCCGCCGGTGGTGTTGATCGTGACCGGCGCGGTGGCGCCGGCGGGGGTGAAGCTGAGCGCGCCGCCGGTCGAGGTCAGGTTGACTGCGGTGACGCCCGTCGTCGAGATCGGACCGGTCGCGGTATAGCTGGTCGTCGCGGGGCCGGTCGTGTCGATGGTGGTGAGCCCGGCGCCCGGAATCGTGACGTTGCCGGCGGTCGTGGTGGCGGTCAGCACGGTGGTGGTGCCGTCGACGCACGTGATCGTGGTGCCCGTGGGCGCACAGGTCGTCGCCTGCGCTGCGGCGCTGTTGGGAACGAGGAACATCGCCGCGGCGGTTGAAACACTGCCGAGCAGGGCAAGGCGGCGTTTGGTAGTCGGGATGGCAGACGCCATCACATGCGAAACGAACATTAAAACCGGTCTCCTGGAACAGGTCCCCCCGGATAAATTCGCGCTTAGCCGCAACCTTCTCGCGGTGATACGCGTAGGACTACTAGGCCAAGTGAATGATTTGTCGGCCGAAATAGCCAACGATAATGGCCACTAAAGGGAGAGCTCGTCATTTCAGCCATTGTGCAACGGACCGTCGCGACGTCCATCGAGACCCTTCCAGCGTCCCTGATCCAAGCCGCCTTTACTCAGTCCTCGGTCGGTGTCGCGCTGTGCGATGCGGACTTCGCCGTGCATGTCCGCAACCCGGCGATCGAGCGGCTGATCGCCCCTGCCTCAGCCAATGAAACGGGGGTCCTGCATGGGCTGACGCTGATCGCGCTGCTCGGCGTCGAGGAGCTTCCGGTACAGTCGGAGATCGTCTCGCGCCGCGGCTGGCGCGGCATTGGACGACTGGCGGCATGCGGCCGTGAGATCCATGTGACCGTCGAGGCCTTTCACGGCGAGAACCGGGCGTTGAGCTGGCTGATCACGGCGCGCGAGCACGTCGCCCAGCCCGTGCTCGTCGCCCTGACCGATCGCGAGCTGATCGCCCAGTCCGGGAAATTGACCGCGCGCGAACGCGAAGTGATGCTCGCGCTGCACGAAGGCGCGGGAAACAAGGCGATCGCGCTGCGCCTCGGCATCAGCCCCCGTACCGTCGAGTTTCACCGCGCGCGCATCCTGCAACGCTTCTCCGCCACGTCGATCGTCGATCTGGTGCGCAAGGTGACCAGCGACGTGCAGGCGTCCCTGGGACTGGCGCTCCCGTCTCACCAGTGAGAAAGGGGCGGTCCACCGCGTACCGCGCCGGTCGTCGTCCCAAACCGCAAGATCGGTCGAGCGCGTGATGGCCCTTCGCGCCTAGCTGAGGCCGCCACGGAGGAATGGACGATGAAGGCGGCGCTCGAGACCTATTATGCCCGGATGCAGCGGGTGCTGGACCATATCGACCGGCATCTCGACGATGATCTGGACCTGGAGACGGTAAGCCGCGTCGCGGCCTTTTCGAAATTCCATTTCCACCGGCAGTTCGGGGCGACCTTCGGGCTGTCCGTGCATCGCTATGTCCAGCTTGCCCGGCTGAAGCGCGCCTCGCACCGGCTCGCCGATCGGGGCAATGCCCAGAGCGTCACGGATATCGCGATGGACGCGGGCTATGACGCGCCCGATGCCTTTGCCCGCGCCTTCCGGCGCCGGTTCGGGCAGTCGCCATCGTCGTTCCGCAAGGCGCCGGACTGGCAGCCGTGGCTCGCGGCCTTCGGGCCCTTCGAGAACGCAAGGAGCAAGCTCATGGAAAAGACCTTTACCAACGACGACGTGACGATCCGCGACGAGCCGCCGATCCCGGTGGCGATCCTGGAGCATCGCGGCGACCGGGCCATGCTCGGCGACACGATCGAGCGGTTCATCGCCTGGCGCAAGGCCGCCGGCCTGTCGCCCGCGACCAGCCCGACCTTCAACATCTTCCGGTCGGAACGCACACCGGCGAACCCGGCCGAGTACAGCATGGACATCTGCGTCGGGACCGACCAGCCGATCGCCGCCGATGACGCGACGATGAAGGCAGGTTTAATCCCCGGCGGGCGCTGCGCGGTGCTGCGCGTCAACGGCGCGAGCCACAATCTGGAGGCACCCGCGCTCTACCTCTATCGCGACTGGCTCCCGGCCAGCGGCGAGGAAACCCGCGACTTCCCGCTCTATTGCCGGCGATACCTGTCCATGTCACCGGACGCGCCGGGGCCTGACGTGGTCGCGGAATTGTTCCTGCCGCTGAAATAGGGCGGACGGGCGGCGCGACCTCGAGAGCGGCCGTGCCGCCGCCAACCCATCGCCCTGGAGTCTGATGACGTTACCTTCACCCGTTCGTGCCGAGTGAGACCGAGTAGCGCCGCAGGCGCGTATCGAGGGCTCGTATCGAGGCACTGTTCCGGGCGACACGTCTCTCGATACGCCATCTCGATACGCTCCTGCGGAGCTACTCGATGGCTACTCGAGACGAACGGCGAAGGGTGGCTCGATCGACCTGAAGTCATCTCACCCTAGCCGCGGACCTTGCAATAACGATCAACCTCCGCCCGCGTCCATTGTTCCTGCGCGGCAAACGGGCACCGTTCGGGGGACCGCGCCTCCACCACAGGAACGACGGCAACCTTGAAAGCGACGTCGGCCGTCGAACAACTCATGCGCAGCGTGTTGCGCTTCGGCACCGCCGACCTGCCGGTCGCAACCCCGGTCCCCACCTCCAGCTTCAGCGCACCGTCGCGCGCGAAATCGAGCGTGAAGGTGACCGGCTTGTCATAGGGGACGAGCCCGAGCGGAACCTGTTTGCCATCGACCGAGAGGGAGACGAGGAAGGTCTCCGGGTTCTCCGGATACCAGGTGGCGACCACGCCGTTGCACGCGCACCCGGCGGCGGCGAGATCGCGGTCGGTGAACACGACCTTCGCCGTTGGATGCCACCGGCTGAGCCCATTGGCCCTGTGGATCACCATCTCGCCGCTGAACTGAGTCGTCGCCTCGGACACCTCGATCTCGTGGTTCGCGAAGCTGCCCTCCGGCGCGCGGCATTGCCACGACTGCGCATCCGCCACCGAGCAGAAACTGGAGAATAGCAGGCACAACGCGATCGACGCGCCGGTGCGGCCGAGCCGCCGGCGTGCGCGACCCGTGGCGAAGGCAACAAACACGCTCATTCCGCCTTCTCCCGATGTGTAAGGCCGCGATACCGGTCAGGCGTAAAACTCTGGTGAAGGTCTTGCTCGCGGGCAGGGACGGCGACCGGTTATTTCGGTGACAGTTTACTTAATTCCAAACCGCCATCTCGCCTCCGCGACGTGGACCGCAAGCGACTCCAGCCGCCTGCCCCGCAATATGGCGCGCAATAAACGCCACCGGTTCGACGCTTCTCCGTCGCGCGCCGATTGCGGGCCGCCCGCCCCAGGCGCATGGTCTATGATGCCGAACATGGGGGGAGACCCGCCAATGAACATGCGCGCAACCACGCTTCTGCTGTCGGCGCTGCTGCTGACTCAGACGGGGTGCGACCAGCGTTCCGCCAGCACGAACACGGTCGCCGTCGTCGAGAACGAAGTCGTCGCCGCAGGCACGCTGCATCCGTGCCGCGTCACCGGCACCCGGCTCACCGAGGAGGATTGCGCCGACGCGCAATATTGGCTCGACCGGTCGCGCCGCGGCAACGCCTCGTTCAAGGCGCCGTCGAAGATGCGCCAGGGCGAAACCACCTTCGTGACGCTTGCGCTCGGCACGGCGCCGGCCCAGCCTCCTGCACCGACGCCCACCCCGACCCCCGCCCCGAGCCCCACACTCGCGACAGGGAACGAGACGGTCGCCGAGGACGGCACGCCGGAAGGCAATGAGACCGCGGCGCTGCGCCCCCTGCCCGGCGACCGCACGCCGCACGAGATGGCCGACGAGGCCGGCGGCACCGGCACCACGGTCGATTACCACCCGTTCGTCGGCCAGAAGATGAAGGCGACGCTCGAAGGCGCCGGCTTTGAGGTGAAGCCGCTCTCGCCCGAGATCCAGACCGTGTCGGAGGATTCGAACGCGCTCTGGCGCTGGTCGGTCACCGCGCGGTCCCGCGGCGACCTCTCGCTCGTCCTGCGCACCACCGTCGTGATGATCGACAGCCAGGGCAATGCGCAGGAACTGCGACCCACGGTCGAGCCGCAACCGATCCATGTCTCGATCGGCGCGGCGACCTTGTGGGGCTGGCTCACCGGCTTTCCCGACTGGCTGAAGGCGCTCACTGCCGTCCTGGTGGCGGCGGCTGCGCTGGTCGCGGCATGGAAGGGGCTGCGGGCGTCGGTGCTGGGCAACAAGGCGCCGCCCCCGACCCCCTCGAAGGACGAGCCACCGACGCCACCGGCTCCATAAACAGCGATCATCCCGGAGCGCGCGCCGCCCCGAACACGAAGCGCGACCCGACATAGGGCCGCACGACCTTTTGCGGCATCAGCCGCAGCGCTTCGGCGATGAACACTTCGCCGGTGCAGTGCATCGGGATGATATAGGTCGGGTCGATCCGCGCGAATTCGGCGACCGTGCGCCGCGCCTCGTCCTCGGTGCGCGGACGGACCAGATGGAAACCGCCGATCACCGCATGCACCTTGTCGATGCCCGACACCGCCTGCGCGCGCCGCACCGAGTTGATCACACCGCGGTGGCTGCACGAGGCGATCACCACCAGCCCCAGGCCCTTCACCGCATAACAGGTCGCCAGCTCATGCTCGCCGTCATCGGCCGGCTCGACGAGATCGCGCTTGGCCGGCGAGAGCAGCGCGCGATCGCATCCCACGCCCGGCCGCATCCGGGTCGGGATCGCCGCCCGCTCGAAACTCTCCAGCGGAATCACGCCCGTCGTGAAGGCCTGATCCGCGATGATCGCCGGCCTGGGGTTCACCCTGACGGCAAAGCCGGCCCTGGCAAGCGCCCCGCGATCGAGCGCGCCCATCACCGGCGGCGGATCGCCGATCAGCGCGACCCGCTCGCAGAATGTCTCTTCCTCGCCGACCGTCAGCGGCACTGGCCGGGCCGGCGCCTTCCCGCCGAACAGGCCGGGAAAGCCGCCATAATGATCGAGATGTCCATGGCTCAGCACCGCCGCGTCGATCGAGTCCGGATCGATGCCCAGCAGTGCCAGATTGTTGGCCAGCACCTCGCGCGAATAGCCGAAATCGATCATCACCCGGCGTACCTGCCCCGCCAGCCGCGATTCCCCGACGATCGACAGGCCGAACTCGCCCAGCAAGGCGTGCGGCAGCATGCGCGGCGCATGCGCCGGCCCGCCGCCGGTGCGCAGCACCTTCATGCCCGGCAAGTCCAGATTTTCGAGGAACGGCCCGAAGGTGGCGTTGTCAGTCACGACCTGCACGCTCAGGCTGTCGACCTCGGGCACGGCGAGCAGCGGCGGAGCGGCAGTTGACCGCGTGGCCGCGGCGAGCAACCCCACCGCTCCCGCCCCAAGCACCGCACGCCGTGTCAAGACAAGCCTCTGCGAATCCGCCATTCCGTGCCTCCTGTCGAGCGGAAGCTATCACGACATCGGTACACGCACCTAAGCACATCTTGCGCCGAAGCAGCGCCCCTGGACGCGCCTGCCTCTATTCTTTTTTTGCTTCCCCGGCGCAGGCCGGGGCCCAGTTGGAAAGGTCTCTGAAACGGCGCTGGTCGCGCAGCTCCCGGTCGATTCAACCATAGCCCCATCTCTGTTGAAATCTCCCGCCACGTGCCGGCCTGCGCCGATCTCGACGATATCCGCCAACACTATTCATTTTCGACCCGAAGAAGAGCCTGATGAAAAAACGATACCCCTCGCGTAATTCGTCGAATAAATCTAAAATACGGGTGAAGCATGCAACCGCGCGGCGGGCGGCCTTTCGTTCCTATTCGCGGATCTGTGATGTCGCACGTTCCACTAATTCGCGTACAGTCACCAAGAAACACCCGATTCTTCCCCCTTCGCAGGTACCTCGCGAAATTCGACGAATACTCGAGCCTTTTCCGCAAACCGGGACCGTCTCCAACACCTGTTCCACCCGGTTACTGCACGCCCGCATGCCCCTCCAACACCGCCACTGCGCATTCCCCGGCGGCGCGCTCACAGGCCCCATGACGACGCCGGAAAATCCCGCTACCCAGCCCGGGATGCACGCCCCTTCCCCCGCCCCGACTCCGATGATGGCGCAATATCTCGCGTTGAAGGCCGAGGCCGCGGATTGCCTGCTCTTCTACCGCATGGGCGATTTCTTCGAGATGTTCTTCGAGGATGCGAAGATCGCCGCCGCCGTGCTCGACATCGCGCTCACCGCGCGCGGCGAGCATGACGGCGCGCCGATTCCGATGTGCGGCGTGCCGATCCATGCGGCGGAGGGGTATCTCGCCCGGCTGATCAAGGCCGGCCACCGCGTCGCCATTGCCGAGCAGACCGAGAGCCCGGCCGAGGCCAAGGCGCGCATGGGCTCCAAGGCGCTCGTCTCCCGCGCGATCATCCGCGTGGTCACGGCGGGCACGCTCACCGAAGAGGCGCTGCTCGACGCCCGCACCGCCAACTGGTGCGTCGCCATTGGCGAAGTGGCAGGCGGCGTCGCCCTCGCCGCTGCCGATGTCTCCACCGGGCGGTTCGAGCTGATCGAGACCGACGCCGCGGGCCTCGGCGCCGAACTCGCCCGCCTCGCCCCGGCCGAGACGATCGCCTCCGAAACCAGCGCCTTTGCCGAAGCCGCGACCACGCTGCGCCCCCGCAGCGAGTTCGACAGCGCGACCGGCGAAGCGCGGCTCAAGGCGTTGTTCGGCGTCGCCACGCTCGACGGTTTCGGCCAGTTCAGCCGCGCAGGGCTCGCCGCGGCGGGCGGGCTCGTCGCCTATCTCGATCACACCGCGAAGGGCGCCTTGCCGTTCCTCCGCCCGCCGCGCCTGCTCCAGGCGGCGCAGCAGATGGCGATCGACGGCGCCACGCGCGAAAGCCTGGAGCTGACCGCGACCGCTTCCGGCCAGCGCAAGGGCAGCCTGCTCGACGCCATCGACCGCACCGTMACCGGCGCCGGTGCCCGCGCCCTCGCCGCCGATATCGGCGCGCCGCTGGTCGATCGCGCCCGCATCGAGGCGCGGCTCGATCTCGTCCAGCTGCTCCACGACGATAGCGGCCTGCGCGAGGCGCTGCGCTCCACCTTGCGCAGCCTGCCCGATGTGGGCCGCGCGCTCGGCCGCCTCGCCGCCGGCCGCGGTTCCCCACGCGATCTTGGCCAGCTCCGCGACGGCCTGGACGGCGCGTGGAAGCTCGGCGAACGGCTCGACCGCATCGATCAGCCCCCCACCCTGCTCGCCGAGCTTGCCCCGCAGCTGCGCGGCCATGGCGGCCTGATCGACCTGCTCGCCCGCGCGCTCGTCCCATCGCCGCCGATCGACGCCGCGGCCGGCGGCTATATCGCCGAGGGCTATGACGCAGCGCTCGACGATCTGCGCGACGCCGGCGCCGGCGGCCGGCGCGCCATCGCCGCGCTGGAGGCAGAATTCCGCGCCCAGACCGGTGTGTCGGTGCTCAAGATCCGCCACAATGGCGTGCTCGGCTATCATATCGAAGTGCCCGCCCGCGCCGCCGATCCGCTGATGAAGGCGGAGAGCGGCTTCACCCACCGCCAGACGCTCGCCGGCGTGGTCCGCTTCAACGCCCCCGCGCTGCACGACGTGGCGATGAAGGTGACTCAGGCCGGTGCCCATGCCCTCGCCGCCGAGGCGTCGCATCTCGAGGACCTCACCGCCGCCGCCCTCGACCGCCGCGAGCCGATCGCCGCGACCGCCGACGCGCTCGCCCGTCTCGACGTCGCCGCCKGCCTCGCCGAGCGCGCGGCGGAGGGCGGCTGGGTCCGTCCCGCCCTGGTCGAGCATAGCTGTTTCGAGATCGAGGGCGGCCGCCACCCCGTGGTCGAGAACGCGCTCGCGGCACGGGGCGAGCGCTTCGTCGCCAATGACTGCAAGCTCTCCGAGGATTCGCGCCTCTGGCTCGTCACCGGCCCCAACATGGGCGGCAAATCGACCTTCCTGCGCCAGAACGCACTGATCGCCGTGCTCGCCCAGGCCGGTGCCTATGTGCCCGCCACGGCGGCGACGCTCGGCCTGGTCGACCGCCTGTTCAGCCGCGTCGGCGCCTCCGACAATCTCGCGCGCGGCCGCTCGACCTTCATGGTCGAGATGGTCGAGACCGCCGCGATCCTCGCCCAGGCAACGCCGAAAAGCTTCGTCATCCTCGACGAGGTCGGCCGCGGCACCAGCACCTATGACGGCCTCGCCATCGCCTGGGCGGTGGTCGAGGCGATCCATGAGGACAATCGCTGCCGCTGCCTGTTCGCGACCCACTATCACGAACTGACTCGCCTCGCGGAACGCTGCGAGGCGCTGACCCTCCACCATGTCCGCGCCCGCGAATGGAAGGGCGAGCTGGTGCTGCTCCACGAAGTCAGCGAAGGCCCCGCCGACCGCAGCTACGGCCTCGCGGTCGCGCGGCTCGCGGGCCTGCCCCCGGTCACCATCGCGAGGGCCAGGGCAGTCCTCGCCAAGCTGGAGGCCGGACGCGCCAAGACCGGCGGGCTGGCGGCGGGGCTCGACGACCTTCCCCTGTTCGCCGCGATGGCGGCCGAGGTGGAGGAGGAAACCGACGCATTGAAGGCCGAGGTCGAGGCGATCGACGTCGATGCGCTGACACCGAGAGAGGCGCTGGAGGTGCTGTACCGGCTCAAGGCGCTGGCGAGAGAGTCGTGAGTGGAGCGGGCCCCTTATCCCCCTCCCGCTTGCGGGAGGGGCTAGGGGAGGGCCTGTCCTCACGCGACCCGGCGCGGCTCCAGCAGGCCCTCCCCCGACCCCTCCCGCCAGCGGGAGGGGAGAAGAACTACTGTCGCCCCACCAACCGCACCACCGAGGCCGCGCCCCCAATGGACAGCGCCACGAACAACATCGTCCACTCCATCCGGCTCCCGGGATCGCCGACAACCCGCGGCAGATGCAGCAGGACCGCAAACCCCCAGCACATCACGGCCAGCAACCCGGCCGCCAGCCGCACCCGCACGCCCGCCAGAATCGCCACCCCGGCCGCAAAATGACACGCGCCCGTGACATAAGCCCAGAACAGATGCCCCGGGATCCAGCCCGGCACCATCGCGGCGGTGAAGTCGGCATAGACGAAATGCGCCGTCCCGAACTCGATCGCGCACAGCCCGAACAGCACGCGCATCACCGGCACGCTCCTTTCCGGCAAACGCCCGGGCGCCCGAACCGCGAGCAGCAGCGCCGCGCCCAGTGCGATCGCACCCTGCTCGGCAAGGCCGAGCAGCGGCGCGACGCCGGGCGCGCCGATCACCAGCGGCAGATGCAGCCCGATCGCGAACAGCCCGAACCACAAGGCCAGCACCGCCGCTCCGAATACGCTGGTCCGCCGCGCAATGACCGCCACCCCGCCAAGCAGCAGCACCGCCCCGCTCAGCAGTGCCAGCGCCTCGCGGGCCGGCCAGCCCATCGGCACCGGCTGCCACTGGAACGCGAAGTCCCGCGAGATCAGCCCCAGCACGCCCAGCCCCACCGCGCCCAGGCCGATTGCCAGCCCGTCCGTATCGATCAGCGACCGAAGCCGCGATGGCGTTGCGTCCATGTCGTCCCTCCCCAGGCGGCGCCCCGCGCCTGCCCGGGTGAATGCTGTGCCAAAGAGGGTCCGGACGCAATTCCGCTGCCCGCCAACGTCCGGGGGAACAGCGCGAACGTGACGCCACTCACCGAAGCCCCTATCTCCCGATCATGACCGGCCGCTTCGACTCCCTCCCCCATCGCCGCGCGATCATCGATCGCCGCACCCTGGCCGATGCGCTCGCCGCGCTCGAAGGCGAGGACAAGCTCGCGCTTCGCCGCGCCGCGACCGATATCCTCAAGACCGCGCTCGACGCCGGCCGTGCCGAGATCGGCCGCCGCCTGATCGAGCACCCGTCGCGTGGGCTGGAGGCAGCCGCCGCCCAGGCCTTCCTGACCGACCAGATCCTGCGGCTGCTCTACGATTTCACCACCACCCGCCTCTACCGGCTGAGCAACCCGACCGTCGCCGAGCGCCTGACCCTGATCGCGGTCGGCGGCTATGGCCGCGGCGAGATGGCGCCCTATTCCGACATCGATATCGGCTTCCTTACGCCCTGGAAGCAGACCGGCTGGGCGGAACAGGTCATCGAGACCATGCTCTATGCGCTCTGGGACCTCGGCCTGAAGGTTGGCCATAGCAGCCGTTCGCTCGACGAGATGGTGCGCCAGGCCAAGGGCGACGTGACGATCCGCACTGCCCTGCTCGAGGCGCGCTACGTCTGGGGCGATCAGCTACTGTACGACGAGGCGGCGGCCAAGTTCCACGCCGAGGTCCAGGCCGGCACCGCCCGCCAGTTCATCGCCGACAAGCTCGCCGAGCGCGACGTGCGCCACAAGAAGATGGGCGACACGCGCTACGTCGTCGAACCCAATGTGAAGGAAGCCAAGGGCGGCCTGCGCGATCTGCACACGCTCTTCTGGATCGGCAAATATGCCTATAATGTCAGCGAGCCGGCGCAGCTCGTCGACGCCGATCTGCTCAGCCCCGCCGAATACCGGCTGTTCCACCGCGCCGGTAATTTCCTCTGGGCGGTGCGCTGCCACCTGCACAGCATCTCCGGGCGCGCCGAGGACCGGCTGACCTTCGACCTGCAGCGCGAGATCGCCGAACGGATGCGCTTCGCCGACCGCCCGGGCAAGTCGAGCGTCGAGCGCTTCATGCAATATTATTTCCTGCAGGCGAAGACGGTCGGCGACCTGACCGGCGTCTTCCTCGCGCATCTCGACGAGAAGTTCGCGGCGCGCGGCCGCCGCTTCGGCCTGCCCACGCTGCGCCGGGCGCCGGGCAAGCTCAACGGCTTCACCGTGGATCGCGGCCGGCTCGCCTTGCCTTCGGACGACTTCCTGCGGAAAAAACCGGTGCGCCTGATCGAGATGTTCGCGCTGGCCGACCGGCACCACATGGAAATCCATCCGCTCGCCATGCGCGCCGCCGCGCGCGACGCGAAGCTGGCCGACGATATCCGCCGCGATCCTGAGGCCAATGCGCTGTTCCTCGAAGTGCTGACGTCACCGCGCGATCCGGAGACGGTGCTGCGCTGGATGAACGAGGCCGGCGTGTTCGGCCGCTTCGTGCCCGATTTCGGCAAGGTCGTCGCGCAGATGCAGTTCGACATGTATCACCATTATACCGTCGACGAGCACACCATCCGCGCCATCGGACTGCTGGCGAAGATCGAGCGCGGCGAGCTCAGCGAGGATCATCCGCTCTCCTCGGCGATCATGAAGCAGATCGTCTCGCGCCGCGTCCTCTATGTCGCGGTGCTGCTGCACGATATCGCCAAGGGCCGCGGCGGCGATCACTCGCTGCTCGGTGCCGATGTCGCGCATCGCCTGGGCCCGCGCTTCGGCCTCAACCCGGCCGAGACCGAGACGGTCGCCTGGCTGGTCCGCTGGCACCTGCTGATGTCGGCGACCGCGTTCAAGCGCGACCTGTCGGACTTCAAGACCATTCTCGATTTCTGCGACATCGTGCAGAGCCCGGAACGGCTGCGCCTCCTGCTCGCGCTGACCGTGGTCGACATCCGCGCGGTCGGGCCGGGCGTGTGGAATGGCTGGAAACGCCAGCTCCTGTCCGACCTCTACGAATCGGCCGAGGAAGTGCTCCGCCTCGGGCACAAGCAGAAGGGCCGCAGCGAACGGGTCGCCGCCAAACAGGAGACACTTCAGGCGGCGCTCGGCTGGGACGACACCCGCTTCGCCGCGCTGGTGAAACGCCTGCCCGAACCCTATTGGGTCGCCGAGCCCGAGGATGTGCTGGTCCGCAACGCCCGGATCATCGAGGAAGCCGGCTCGGCCCAGCTGTTTATCGCAGCCCAGGTCTATCCCGAACGCGGCGCGACGCTCGTCACCGTCTATGCCGCCGACCATCCCGGCCTGTTCTACCGCATCGCCGGGGCAATCAGCGTGGCGGGCGGCAACATCATCGATGCGCGCATCCACACCACGCGCGACGGCATGGCGCTCGACAATTTCCTCGTCCAGGATCCCGTCGGCCGCCCGTTCGACGATTCAGCGCAGCTCAACCGGCTGAAGGGTGCGATCGAGGATGCACTGGCCAACCGTTCGAGGCTCGCCGACCGGCTGATGGCCAAGCCCCTGCCCCGCACCCGTGCCGAGGCATTCGACATTGCCCCCAACGTCCTGATCGACAACCGCGCCTCGAACCGCTTCACCGTGATCGAGGTCAATGCGCGCGACCGGCCCGCGCTGCTGCATCAGCTGGCGCATGCGCTGTTCCAGTCCAAGGTGACGATTCACTCGGCGCATGTCGCCACCTATGGCGAGCGCGCGGTGGACACCTTCTATCTGACCGACCTGATCGGCGACAAGATCGCCGGCGGGACGCGCCTCAAGGCCATCGAGAAACGCCTGCTCGACGCGGCGGCGGGCACGCCAGCGAGGGAAGCCGCCTGATCTGACATGGGAGAAACGACATGCCGGTACTGGGAATTGGAGGATTGTTTTTCCGCGCGAAGGATCCGGACGCCCTGTCCGCCTGGTACCGCGAGCATCTGAACGTCGGGGCGGGCTGCATGGCCACCGCCGAAGGCACGCCGGACGAATGGTCGTGGACGACGCAAGGCGGCCCGGTCGTCTTCGCCCCCTTCAAGGAAAACACCGATTATTTCGCCGAAGACAAGCAGTGGATGATCAACCTGCGCGTCAGCGATCTCGATTCGCTGCTCGACCAGCTCAACGCCGCCGGCATCGACATCATCACCAAGCCCGAATGGAACGACCCCTCGGTCGGCCAGTTCGCCCGCATCCACGACCCGGAAGGCAATGCGATCGAGCTGTGGGAGCCGCCGGCTTGATTCAAACGACGTACGCTGCCGGGTAGAGCAACCTTCGCTGGGTACGATCCACCCCTCACCGTTCGTGCTGAGCTTGTCGAAGCACTGCTCTTTCTCTTGGACGGCAAAAGGAAGAACAGCCCTTCGACAAGCTCAGGGCGAACGGGGGGGAGGCAGCCCCCGACAAAGGCTGCGGTGGCGCCGAAACGCCACCGCTCTCGATCAGAAACGCTTGCGCAAGGTCACGCCGTACGTACGCGGCTCAGCCAGGAAGGCGGAGAAGATCTGGTTCCCCGTCGCAAAGGCCGGCGCGCCGAACTTCTGCACCTGGGACTGCGATCCGGCACCCTGGAACGGCGCGTTGAACGCGACCTGCTCGTACTTGGTGTCGAGCAGGTTCTGCGCCCAGAATTCCAGGCTCCAGTTCTGGTCGGCCCCACGAATGCCGACCCGCGCGTTCATCAGGAAGAAGCTGTCCTGTGCCTTCTCGACGAACAGGTCGGACCCGGTGTTGTAGTCCGAGCTGAGGCGGCCATCGACATAGAACAGCGCGGACATGCCGCTGGTCCCGATCTCCGGCGTCCAGCTGGTCGACATGGTCACCACGTTGCGCGGCGCGTTCGACATCTGCTGCCCGGGCAGCAGCGCGAGGAACGGATCGAGCGCCTCACCCGATTTGCTGCCGACCAGATTGTTACGGTATTTGGTGGCGGCCAGGGTATAGCCCAGGTTCACCGCGAAGTTCCGCGCCGGGTACAGCCCCGCCTCGATCTCCACGCCCTGCGACAGTACGCCGTACTTCACGCCCGCGGTGCAGGTGCCGGTCGTGGCGCTGTTGTCGCCATCGGCGCCGTTCAGGCTGGTTTTGCACGATCCGATATTCTGGACGATGTAGTTGGTGCCGTTGAAGGTGTTGAGCTGGAAGTTGCTGAACTCCTGACGGAAACCGGCGACGTTCAGCGTGAACTTGCGCGAGCTGTACTTCAGGCCGACCTCGTAGGAATTGACTGTCTCCGGGTCGAAGCGCAGCAGCGCCGCATTCGGGGTCGCCGTGGTCGAGGCGAGATAGGCCGGGCCGAGGTCCGAACGGTCGAGATTATAGCCACCCGCCTTGTAGCCGCGCGAATAGCTCGCATAGACCATCAGCCCGTCGACCGGCTTGTACGAGACGACGCCGGTGCCGGTGAACTCGCCTTCGCTCAGGCTGTCGCTGATCGTCTTGCCGTTGAGCCCGATCGTCGAGTTGCCGGTGCAGCCGAGCGTGATGATGCCCGCGGCCGTCGACGCCAGCGCCGGATTGGTCAGCAACCCGCCGAGACCACCCTGCGCGGTGCCAGCCTGAAGCGCTGGGCAGATCGTGTTGTTGTTCTGGAAGCTGGCGTTGAAGTCCTTCTTCTCATGCGTGTAGCGCGCGCCGATAGTGATGCTCAGCCGGTCGGTGACCTTGAAGATGTTGTGGGTGAAGGCCGCGAAATTCTCACTGCGCTGATTGTAGACATCGCGGATCGACCCGAGGTCGTTGAGCGTGCTCAGCCGGTTCAGGTTGCCGATGACGAGCGGCGCCGCGGCGCCGAGCGCGCCGTTCAGCGTCGCGATGCCGGTCGCGCTCAGGCAGCCCGGCGCGTTCGGATTGCGCAGCACCGCCGCCGGGCTGACGCCCGAGACGACGCGGCAGGCAGCGAACATGCCGTATTGCGTACCGAACTTCAGGTTGTCGACGACCTGCAGGTCCTCACGGCTGTAATAACCGCCGATCAGCCAGTCGAGCTTGTCGCCGAACGCCGAACCGTTCAGCCGCAATTCCTGGCTGAAGGTATGGAACTGGCGGTAATTATTGCCGTCCGCAGGACGGTAGCCGATGTCGAGGCTGCCATAATCGATGTCGGACGCGCCGCCCGCCTTGTATTCGCGATAGGCGGTGATCGAGGTCAGCGAGGCGCCGCCGAAATTCCAGTCGATCTGGGCCGAGCCGCCATAATCCTTGGTCACGTTGCTATAGGCGCGGCCCGCGGTGTTCGCGATGCGGCGGTTGTACGGATCGTTCGCGCTCGGGAAGACGGCGCCCATGCTCGTCATGATGTCGACGATGCGGTTGGTTGCCGACACGGCATAGTCGCCGGGCACGCCAGGGGTCGGGTCGGTCTTCTCGCGCAGATCGACATAGACCGCGCCGCAGCATTTCTCGTTGCGATAGGTGTAATCGCCGATCAGGCGGATCGAGAAGTCCGAGCTTGGCTGGAACAGCAGCTGGCCGCGCACGAAATAGCGGTTGCGGTCATTATAGTCGGTCTTGTTGACCGTGTCGTAATAGAAGCCGTCGCGCTTGCCATAGACGCCGTCGATGCGGAAGGCGAGCGTGTCGGTGATCGGGCCGGTCACGGCACCGGCGACGCGGATATTGTTGTAATTGCCGTAGCTTGCCTCGCCATAGCCGCCGAATTCGAACGCCGGCGCCTTGGTGATGACGTTGATCAGGCCTGCGCTGGCGTTGCGGCCGAACAGGGTACCCTGCGGCCCGCGCAGCACTTCGATCCGGTCGACCTCGCCAATGTCATTGAGGCCCGATCCGGTGCGGCTGCGATAGACCCCGTCGATGAACACCGCGACCGAGCTCTCCAGGCCGGGATTGTCGCCGACCGTACCGATGCCGCGAACGCGCGCCGAAGCGTTGGCTTCGCTGCCGGTGGAGGAGACGAGCAGCGACGGCGCGAGCTGCGCCAGCGCGCGGATGTCGGTCGCGCCCGAATTCTGCAGGGCCTGCTGGCTCACCGCCGAGACGGCGATCGGCACGTCGGCCAGGCGCTCGGCACGGCGCGTCGCGGTGACGATGATGTCGGCGCTGCTCTCATCGGCGGTATCCTGCGCGGCGGCAGGCGTCTCGGACTGGGGAGTGGCCGGCACGTCCTGCGCAAAAGCGGGTACGGTGAACGCGATGGCGGCGACAGACAGCAGGTACGCGGATTTACGCATTGCGACATTCTCTCCAGATTTTGTTTTTTGAGTATTGGGTATCCTCATCCGATAGCCCGAAAGGCGTATTCGTCCAAAGCGAGATCGATACGACCTCGATTTTTGAATATCGGTGATGCAGGGACGCCACAAAGGGCCCGGGTCGGTCCTGTTGACCGACGGGCTTACGCTACGGAATGCTGGAGATGGGCAGGGTCGCCCGAAAAGTTCCGCGGCGACGCCGTCGCCGCGGGAAAAAATCGTGTTGCCGGCTCGTTACTTGGGCGCGAGGACCATCAGCATCTGGCGGCCTTCCATGCGCGGATAGGCCTCGACCTTCGCGGTCTCGACCACATCGGCCTGGACGCGCTGAAGCAGCGCCATGCCGAGCTGGCCGTGGCTGAGCTCGCGGCCGCGGAACCGCAGGGTGATCTTGACCTTGTCGCCTTCGCCGATGAACTCGATCACCTTCTTCATCTTGGTGTCATAGTCGTGATCGTCGATGTTCGGACGCATCTTGATCTCCTTGATCTCCTGCGTCTTCTGCGACTTGCGCGCGAGGTTCGCCTTTTTCTGCGCCTCGTACTTGAACTTGCCGACGTCGAGGAACTTCGCGACGGGCGGATCCGCATTGGGCGACACTTCGACGAGGTCGAGCCCGACACTCTGCGCCTGCTCCATCGCTTCGCGGGTGTACATGACACCGAGGTTCTCGCCGTCCTGATCGATCACGCGGACCTTGGGCGAGACAATGAATTCGTTGAAGCGCGGGCCGTTGAGCGGCACGGGCGCCCCTTGCGGGCGCCGGATCATGGGAGGACGGATAGGTACTGCTCCTTGGTGGTTGGACAGGGCGATATAGTGATTTTTGGCGTGTTGGGGAAGATGCCCCCGGCGCTAACCGGGGACAACGCACAGATCGGCTTAAAGATCGGGCGGTGTCGCGCCCTTTTTCAGCATGACGATCGCGTCATCGAGGCTCAATATCTGCTGCCGATCGCTGCCAAGCTGGCGCAGCGCGACCGTACCTTCCTCCGACTCGCGCTTGCCGACGACGAGAAGATTCGGGACCTTGGCCAGGCTGTGCTCGCGCACCTTGTAGTTGATCTTCTCGTTGCGCAGGTCGGTCTCGACGCGCAGGCCGGCCGCGGCGAGCTTGTCCGCCACTACCTTCGCATAGCCGTCCGCGTCCGACACGATCGTCGCGACCACCGCCTGCACCGGCGACAGCCAGAGCGGGAAGCGGCCGGCATGATGCTCGATCAGGATGCCGATGAACCGCTCGAACGTGCCGAGAATGGCGCGGTGGAGCATCACCGGGCGGTGGCGATTGCCGTCCTCGCCGACATAGCTCGCGTCGAGTCGTTCGGGCAGCACGGTGTCCGCCTGGATCGTGCCGACCTGCCAGGTCCGGCCGATCGCGTCGGTCAGGTGGAATTCCAGCTTGGGCGCGTAGAAGGCGCCCTCGCCCGGCAATTCTTCCCAGCCATATTCCTCGGTCGCCCGGCCCGTCGCTTCGACCGCGTCGCGCAGGATCTGCTCGGCCCGGTCCCACATCGCATCGTCGCCGAAGCGATTGTCCGGGCGCAACGCCAGCTTGATCGCATATTTCTCGAAGCCGAGATCGCGATAGACACTGTCGAGCAGGTCGCAGAACGCCTTGATCTCGTCGATCAACTGGTCCTCGCGAGCGAAGATATGCGCATCGTCCTGCGTGAACTGGCGCACGCGCATGATGCCGTGCAGCGCGCCGTGCGGTTCGTTGCGGTGGCAGCAGCCGAATTCCGCCATGCGGATCGGCAGGTCGCGGTACGACTTGATGCCCTGGCGGAAGATCAGGATGTGCGCCGGGCAGTTCATCGGCTTCAGCGCCATCAGGTCGGACTTGCCCGACAGGATCGGCGCGTCGTCGTCGGTCGAGGGAATTTCGTCCGGCACGACGAACATGTTCTCGCGATACTTGCCCCAATGCCCGGACTGCTCCCACTGGCGCGCGTCCATCAGCTGCGGCGTCTTCACCTCGTCATAGCCGGCAGCATCGAGCCGGCGGCGCATATAGGCCTCGAGCTGGCGCCACAGGATGAAACCCTTGGGATGCCAGAACACCGAGCCTTGCGCTTCGGGCTGGAGGTGGAACAGGTCCATCTCCTGGCCGATCTTGCGATGGTCGCGCTTGGCCGCCTCCTCCAGGCGGAACAGATGCTGGTCGAGTTGCTTCTTGTTGAGCCAGCCGGTGCCGTAGATGCGGCTGAGCATCGCGTTGTTCTGGTCGCCGCGCCAATAGGCGCCCGACACCCGCGTCAGCTTGAACGCCTGGGGATCGAGCTTGCCGGTCGAGGCGAGATGCGGGCCACGGCACATGTCGAGCCAGGTGCCGGCACGATAGACCGTCAGCTCCTCATCGCCCGGCAGTTCGGCGGCCCATTCGGCCTTGAACGTCTCGCCCTGCTTGCGCCACAGCGCGATCAGGTCATCGCGCTGCCAGACCTCGCGGACCAGCGGCTCGTTGCGGGCGATGACATCGCGCATCGCCTGCTCGATCGCGGGCAGATCCTCCTCGGTGAACGGCCGGTCCTTCGGCGCGAAGTCGTAATAGAAGCCGTCGTCGGTCGAGGGGCCGAAGGTGATCTGCGTGCCCGGAAACAGGTTCTGCACCGCTTCGGCCAGCACATGCGCATAGTCGTGGCGCGCCAGTTCGAGCGCATCCGCCTCGTCCCGGCTGGTCACCAGCGCAAGGTGCGCGTCACCCTCGAGCGGCCGCATGATGTCGCGCAGGTCGCCGTCGACCCGCGCGGCGATCGCCGCCTTGGCGAGGCCCGGACCGATCGCCGCGGCGATGTCCGCGGGGGTAGTCCCCGGCGCAACCTCACGGACGGAACCGTCGGGCAGCGTTATGCGGAACATCTCGGACATGACGAAATCGGTACTTTCTGTGTCTGCAAGGAGCGCGGGCTTATGCACGCAAGGCCAATATAGGCAAGTCAGTGAGCGATTCTAAGCATCAGCCCTGCCGCCGCGACCAGTTGTTCGCGTTCTTCGTCGGACAAGCGATCGGCCACCGCTTCGGCGAGCCAGTGGCGGCGCTGCTGAATCGCGCGGCGCAGCGACTGGCGGCCAGGCACCGTGATCGCGATGATCAGGTTGCGGCGGTCCTCCGGATCGGGCGCCCGCTCGATCATGCCGCTCGTCTCCAGCGCGGCGAGCAGTCGGGTGAGCGATTGCGGCTTGAGCCCTTCCTTCGCGGCGAGCGCCACGCCCGGCATCGCGCCTTCGCGGTGGAGCGTCGCAAGCAGACCGACCATAGCAGGCGTGAGCTCACCCGGCGACGCGTCCGTGCGCATCCGCCGGCTGAGCTTGAGCACCGCGCGAGCGATGAGGGCGATATCGGAATCCCGGTCCACGACGCTCGACATAATGATACGCATAGCGTATCGATTGCGGGGACTCAACCAGCAGGTTCCTCATGTCCCACATGCATCGTCTGACCGCGATCCTGCCGTGCAACGATCTCGATATCACCGAGGCGTTCTACAACCGGCTCGGCTTCGCCCGGCCGCCCGGGAGCGCGAGCGATTATGAGGAGTATCGCATGCTCACCGACGGCAAGGGCGGCGACATCCATCTCCAGCCCGCGGTTGAGGGGTGGCTGGTGCCGGGCCGAAATCCGTTCGGCCTGTATCTCTACACCGAGCAAGTCGATGCGCTCGCCACGGCGTTCGGCGACGAGATCACCGGGAAAGAGAAGAAACCGACTCACAAGCCCTGGGGCATGTACGAATTCGCGTTGAGCGACCCGGATGAGACGCTGGTCCGCATCGGCTGGCCGAGCAGGCTGGTACGATAGGTCATGCGCGATTTCATCCTGCTGATGCACAATGACGCCGTTGCCCCGCTGACACCGGAAATGTGGTCCAGCTACCTGTCGTCCCTGCGCGAAACCGGCATGTTCGATGGTGGCAGCGCGATCGGCTCGGGCGAGACTTTCCGGAAACAGGGTGTCCCCGCCACCTTGAGTTCCCATCTGGGTGGCTATCTGCGCGTACGAGCCCGGGATTTGACCGCAGCGCGCGCCTTGTTGACCGGCAATCCCGTGTTCGAATGTGGTGGCACGATCGAAATCCGCGAATTACCGCGCGATTGAATCAATCCCTTCCTACCGGATGGAGCCGACCATGCATGTTCCCGATGGTAACGAGATCGCCCGCCCCTTCCTCCCGGCACGGGATTTCGCGCAGAGCAAGGCGTTCTACGAGGCGCTGGGCTTCCCCAAGCTGCTCGATGGCGAGGTCGCCATCTTCGGGATCGGTGCCGGCGGGTTCGTCCTCCAGAATTACTATCAGAAGGAATGGGCGGAAAACTCCATGATGCAGTTGCTGGTCGACGATCTTGATGCGTGGTGGGCGCATCTCCAGTCGCTCGATCTGCCGGCGCGGTTCGGGGTGCAGCCGCCGCGCGCGCCGGCGTTGCAGCCCTGGGGGCTGGTGGTGGCCTATCTGTACGATCCGGCCGGCGTGCTGTGGCACGTCACGCCGCGACAGGCGGATGCGTCGATCGACTAGAAGACGCCGAACGGCACGACCTTGTTGTCGGCGTCGTGGCCGATGTCCGCCCTCCCCAGGAACGGCACGTCCATCTCGCGGCACCAGCGTTCGATCATCTGCGGCGCCTGCTCGGCAAAGGGCGGATCATTGGGGATGACGTCGCTCATCCGCCCGAGCCGCACGCCGGCGATCCCGCGCAACCGGGTTGCGTGTGCCATCTGGAACAGCATGCGGTCGATCCGGTAGAGCGGTTCCGAAATCTCCTCGATCATCAGCACGTGCCCGGTCAGGTCGGGCAGCCAGGTCGTGCCGACCAGCGCGTTCAGGATCGACAGGTTGAAGGCGACGGCCGGCTGCCCGCCCAGGCTCGGCTCGAGCACGCCACGGTCGCGTGCGGTCATCCAGGAGAGAGTCCGGGCAAAGCATGCGTCGCCCCCGACCCGGGCGATGTCGCTGACGAGCGGCGCATGGACCGCATGCCCGATCCTCGCCGCATAAAGCGCACCGAGCAGGAAACCCGCGTCCGAATAGCCGCACCACAGCTTGTTGCCCGCCGCGGCCGACAGGTTCGGCATGACCGCGTGCAGGATTCGGTTGGCGCCATAGCCGCCCCGCGCAAACCACAGGGCATCGAACGCCGCGTCATTGGCGTATTCCAGAAAGGCGGCCGCGCGTACTGAATCCGCGCCGGCGAAATGCCCGCCGTCGCTGTCGAAACATTGCGGATGGAAGACGAGATCGACGCCGGGAAACCAGATCGCCGCGGCCGCGGCGGCACGATCGGCGATCATCCGGTCGATCGGCCTTCCCGGCGCGACGATTCCGATCCGCATCATTCCCTCTCGCTTGCCCCGATGTCGAAATCCCGCGATAGCGCCCAGCCATGCACGACGGCAAATCCTACTTCTTCGTCGGGATCGGCGGCAGCGGCATGATGCCGCTGGCGATGATCCTCGCCGGCCAGGGCGCGAAGGTCGCCGGCTCCGACCGGACCCTCGACCAGGCACGGCTGCCCGCCAAGTTCGAGGACCTGCGCGCCAAGGGCGTCGCGCTGTTCCCGCAGGACGGCAGCGGCATCATCTCGGCCAACCAGACCGTGGTCGCCTCCGCGGCGGTCGAATCGACCGTCGCCGATATCGTCGCCGCGGACGCGGTGGGCGCCCAGCGGATGAGCCGCGCCGAGCTGCTCGCCGAATTGTTCAACGCCGCGCCGCTGCCGATCGGCGTCGCCGGCACCTCGGGCAAATCGACCGTGACGGGCATGATCGGCTGGATCCTGCACGCGACGGGGCGCGACCCGACGGTGATGAACGGCGCGGTGATGAAGAATTTCGCGAGTCCGGACGCGCCCTTCGCCAGCGCGCTGGTCGGCCAGGGCGACGCGTTCGTCAGCGAAGTCGACGAGAGCGACGGATCGATCGCGCTCTATTGGCCGAAGGTCGCAGTGCTCAACAATGTGAGCCTCGACCACAAGTCGCTCGACGAGCTGCGCGCGCTGTTCGGCGCGTTCATCGCACGCGCCGGGACCTCGGTGATCAACCTCGACAATGGCGACGGCGCCGCGCTGGCGATGACCCTGCCGCCGGAACGCCGCCTGACCTTCGGGATCGGGGATGTGGGCGGGCAGGAAGCGGATCTGGTCGCGACCGGGCTGATACAGCAGCCGTTCGGCGTGGATTTCAGCCTGTCCGAACGCGGCGCGGCACCGGTCGCGGTGTCGCTGAAGGTGCCCGGCCGCCACAATGTCTCGAACGCGCTCGCCGCGATCGGCGCGGCGCGGGCGGCGGGCCTGTCGCTGACCGAGGCAGCACGCGCGATCGGCGGCTTCACTGGCCTCAGACGGCGGATGGAGCTGGTCGGCGAAGCGAACGACGTGGCGGTGATCGACGATTTCGGCCACAACCCCGACAAGATCGCCGCGACGCTCGACACGCTCCACGCCTTTCCCGGGCGGCTGCTGGTCCTGTTCCAGCCGCATGGATACGGCCCGTTGAAGGTGATGCGGCGCGAGCTGGTCGCGACCCTGGCGGACAAGCTCGGCGAGGACGACCTGCTCGTCCTGCCCGACCCGGTCTATATGGGCGGCACCGTCAACCGCGAAGTGACCAGCGCCGACATCATCGCCGATGTCGCGACGACCGGGCGCAAGGCGCTGCACATCCCTTCGCGCGAGGCCGCCGCGGCGCATCTCGTCGCCGAAGCGCGGCCGGGCGACCGCGTGGTGGTGATGGGCGCGCGCGACGACACGCTCAGTCAGCTTGCCGCGGATATGCTGGCAAGTATCGCGAACAAGACTGGCAACCGGCCACAGGCATGATATCGCGACAACACGCGCAAATGATGAGGCCCGCCATGTTCCGCCGCCTGTTCCTCGATCACCCGAAATCGGTCGGCGAAAGCTATACCGAGCATTTCGGCGTGGCCTCGCGCTTCGGGATGAAGATGATGTGGGGCGGCCTGCGCTGCTGGCTGCACGCCTTCCTGCCGTTCCTGTTCAAGACCGCCGGCAGCGACACCGTCTCCGCGCTGCACGCCGAGCTGGTGACCAAGCGCAACGCCGCGCGGGCGGCGCAGACTCAGATGGCCACCGTCGAATATGTGATCTGACTGCGGGCGGCCTATTGCGCCCGCGCGATATAGACCGGGTTGCCGATCAGCAGCAGCCGCCCCCTGTCGTCGCGGACTTCGGCGCGAATCCAGTGCGGCCGTCCGTCGCTGCGCCACGAAGCGAGCGAGACGGGCTGGCCTGCCTCGAATGCCGCGCGATAGGCCGGCTCTGCGCGCCCATCGATTACCAGCTGCACCGAACCGCTCGCCACGCCTTTGAGGGCGACGGCAAACTGCACGGCCTGGTCAGCAGCTAGGCGCAGCGTCTCCCCCATCCCGGCATGGAGCTCGCCGGCGGATGCCGTCAGGTCGAGAAAGCGGTCCTTCGTCCCCTCGACATCGATGAACACCCGGCCCGAGCGGATACCGGCAAGGAAGCCATGCACTGACAGGTCTCTCATATAGACCACCGTCGTCGGGCTGCCGATGGCGCCGGGTTCGCTTGCCGGTCGATCGGCCTCGTGACTGTCGCTACCACCGATGCCGGTGACATGCCGGCCCATGTTCAGCAGCTTCGTCCAGTAAGCAAAGCCCTGAAACGGGGTGTCGGCGGCCCGCGTCTCGCGCATCGTGCCGCCATTGACGACCTCGACTGAATCCACCGCGCCGTCCGGCAGGTCGTCGACCTTCCAGCCGCAACCCATGCACAGTTCGCCCGAGGGCGCGCCGGGATGGTTGATCGACACCACCCCGCCTTCGCGATGCACGGCGTCGATCCATGTGCGCGCCTGGTCCCAGCGCGGGCCGTTCATGCGGAAATCCAGGAAATCGGTGGGGCCGAAGACATTGCTGTGGCCCCAGAAGGTGGTGACCTCGCGCGCCGGCACGAGCAGCAGCCGGTCGAACGCGCCCTGCAGCTCGCGCAGCGCGTTATAATGCGCGGTGGTGTTGTGATCGCTAAGCGCGATGAAATCGAGGCCACGCGCGGCCGCTGCCTCGACCGTGCGATAGACCGGACACGGAATGCTCGCACCCGACTGGGCCTTGCACTTCCCGTCGCTGTCGCCGCTGTGCATGTGGAGATCGCCGCGATACCAGCCGGGCCTGGCCGCGATCGGCGCGTCGGCGAACTCGGTGATAGCCGGCTGGCGCTCGATGAAAATCCGCGCCTCATAGGGTGCGTGCGCACCTTCGCGGATATTGGGCGCGCCGAGGATCAGGTTCCAGCGTCCGACGGGCAGCGGGCCGGGGAGATAGCCCGGCGTCGCATCCTCGGTGCTGAGCGTCATATGGTCGCGCGTGCCGCCGCTCCAGCCGCGGAAACGCTGTGGATCGCGCAGGCCCAGGTCGATGACCGAGCGCTGTTCCTTGCCGGCATAGGTGAAGCGGATGGTGATCCGTGTCACCCCGGCCGGCAGATCGAACGGGACGTCGGTATAATGTTCGAAACTGGCGCGGGTCAGTTCGCCCTTGAGCACGCGCCAGGGCACACCCGCGTCTGCCCGCCCGGGTGGCGGCCCCGCCTGGCCGGCCTGCGCAACGGCAGGCCCGGCCAAGGCAAGGGCAAAGAGAAAGGCGGACGCGAGTCGCAGGGTCATGATCAGAAACGATACATCACGGCCGCGCGGAAATTTCGCCCGATCAGCGGACGCGCGATGAAGGTGTTTGCCCCGGCATCGCCATTCTGCAGTTCGCCCGCGCGCGGATTGCCTTCCGTCAGGCCGAGCGAGTTGTTGAGATTGTCGACATAGCCATAAACCGACAGCCGCTGCGAGACGTCGAACCGGGCGCTCAGGTTGATCGTGCCATAGGCGGGCAGCCGCACCGAATTGGCGGTGTCGACATAGCGCGCGCCTTCATATTCCCATGATCCCTGAAGGCGGATGCGGCCGTCGAGCAGGTTGAGACCCGGCACCAGGCGCAGGCTGACGGTCGGCACGCGGATCAGGCGATTGCCGTCGAAGTCGAAGGTCTTGTTCGAGGCATCGACATAAGTGAGGCCCTTGTAGCGCGGATCCTCGAGCGTCGCGGTAGCCGACAGGTCGAACCAGCGGACCGGCCGCAATGTACCCTCCAGCTCGACGCCGAAGGTCCGGGTGTCGGCATAGCGCGTCTCGCTGATCGCCGGGCCATTCAGGTCGAAGCGATAATTGGTGAAGGAGACGTTGTTGTACTTGGTCCAGAAACCGGTCGCATAGATGTCGAGCAGCGGGCTGGTATATTTAAGACCCACCTCGCCCAGGTCCATCGTCTGGACGATCGGCGTCGCGGTCGGGCTGGTGAGGTAGTTGCCGAGGCTCGGCAGCCGATTGGCCGAGGTATAGCGAGCGAACAGGCCGGCATGCTTGCTGAACTGATAGTCGACGCCCAGGGTCCAGGTCGTGTGGCTGAAATCATTGTCGTAATTGGCATAGACGCCACTGCCGGTGATGATCGACGAGGTCGCCGGCGTGCCCAGATTGACTGTCTTCTTCAGCGCGACGGTGCCGCGTGCGCGCATCGTTTCCCAGCGCACGCCGCCATCGACGCGCAGGCTGGGCGTGATCTGCCATTCGTCGGCGAGGTAGAGCGCGTTGGTGGTCTGCTCGCCATGCGCGTCTTCCCATTCATAGCCATATTTGTAGATGCCATGGTCGGTGAAGGTCTTCAGGACGTTGCCGGCGGCGTCGACCGCGACCAGATCGAGCAGGCGGGCATTGTCGCGCACGTCGAGCAGCGCGGTCGAGGAATAGCGGCTGAAATCCTCGTCGATATGCGCGAAATAATAGCCGAAGGTGATGTCGTGGCTGGTCGACCCCATGTCGAACCGGTGCGACAGGCGCGTGTCGCTCATGAACTCCTTCACTGGCATCGTCACGCCGCGCAGGCCGCCCACGATGACCAGGCCGTTGCCGTTCTGGTTTGCGGTATCGAAGACCTGATTGGGCGCGGTAGCGTAGCGGAACTGCAGCTTGGTGGCGCCCGGCGCCTGGCTCAGCAGCCCGGCCTGCGACGTCAGCAGGCTCGCCGCGCTTTGCAGCGTGTTGGGGAATACGCCGTTCCGCTGCGTGCGGGTGTCGTTGTAGCGGGTGGTGTTGGCGATCTTCCAGTCGTCCCACGGCTCGAATTCGAACTTGCCCGTGATCTGGGTGCGTTTCACCTGGGTGCCGACGCTGTTGTCGAAATTATAGGTGCTGCCGTCACCCTGGATCATGCGGACGCGCTCGGTCTCGGGGCCGGCGACGGTGCCGTAATGGCCATCGAAGCCGGGCACCGCACGGATCTTGCCGTCCGGATAGGTGCGCATCGGGATGCCGGTGTAGAAGCCGACGATATCGTCCATGCGCTTGACATCGAGGCTGACCTTGGCCCGTTCCCATTCGCGCGACACGGTGGCGCGGACCTGGCCGCCGCGATTGGCGGTGAAGCCGGGATCACGCACGCCGCCTTCGGAGCGGTAGAAACCGCCCAGCGCGAACTTCCACTCGCCGATCGGCGCGCCGGCCCAGAAGTCGACGCGGTACATGCTGTCGGCACCGATCGACGCCTTGACCAGGCCCTCGGCGTGATCGCTCACCTGGCGCGGGATGAAGTTGACCGCGCCGGCCGGCGCGTTCGAATAGAAGAGCGAGGCGGGGCCGCCGCGCACCACTTCGATCCGGTCGATCGTCTCGTCGAGACGGAATACCTGGTCGGCGTTGAGATAACCGAGCGCGGGATCGTGCTGGACCGGGATGCCATCCTCGAGCAGCTGGATCGAGCCGAAGCCGTCGACCGGCACGCCGCGCGCGCGGACGTTGCCGCTGGCCTCACCGCCCGAAGATTCCACCCAGAAGCCGGGGACTGACTTCAGCGCCTCGGTGACGCTTGTCGGCGCCTGCAGGCGCAGCGCCTCCTCGTCGATGCGTGTGACGGAATAGCTCATCTCGGCCTTGGTGCGCTGGCCGGTGCCGGCGCGACCGGTGACGATGATGTCGTCGCCGTCGTCACCCTGCGCCTGCTGGTCCTGTGCCGCCTGCTGGTCCTGCGCCCCGGATTGCGCTTCCTGCGCCCATGCCGGCGCCGCGCCGGCGCAGAGCAGGGCGAGCAGCGACGTCGTCATCAGATACGGCTTCATGATAGTCCCCTTTGGTTTCCAATCGGGATCGCCCGGACCGCGACGGACGCGGCCGGCCGTTCCGCCGCGCGGGTGCGCGACGGCGATTGGCTTTCGGTTGTGCTTCGCCGCGCAGACGGGGCGGGGAGCGGTTTCCGCTATCGCCGGTCGAAAAAATTTTTTCGCCAAGGGCGAAGGCGGGGCTCGGCGGCTCAGGCGCCGCGCACTGTCAACCATCTGTCATATGCACACACTAGGCGCCGCTCATCCGATACTGCGATGGGGCGCGAAACATGGCCTGGCTGCGTGACATCGACATCTGGTTCGCCGACCGCGTCTTCATCCACCACCAGCAGACGCGCCGCTATGCGATGAGCCTGGTCCGCCAGCTGGAAGAAGCGGAGGAGCTGGTACAGGAAGCCTATGCGCGGCTGTTCGCGCTTGACGACTGGGCCGGCATCGCCAACCCGCACGCCTTTACTATGCGGATCGTCCGCAACCTGGCGATCGAGCGTTTCCGCCGGGCAGACGTGGTCCGGATCGACCGGGGCGCGGTGCTGCATGCACTGGAAATCCCCGACCAGGAGCCGACCCCGGACGTGGTGGCGATGGACCGGTCCGAGCTGCGCCATGTCGTCAAGGTGCTGCAGGACATGCCGCCGCGCATGCGCGAGGCAATGGTCCTCAGAAGAATTGAGGGCTTGCCGCCGGCCCAAGTAGCGGAAAGAATGAACATCTCCGTCTCAACGGTGGAGACACATCTCATCAAGGCCCTTCGCCTGTTGACGCGCACGCTGAATCGGCAAGAAGAACAGGCGAAGACGGAGCAAGCAACTGCATGGGAGATCACGGAAAGGCTGGAGCGGAGCTGAGCGAGCAAGCGATCGACTGGCTGGTGGCGCTTGATGGCGGCACCGCGGACGAACAGGCGTTCAATGCCTGGCGCGATGCAGACCCTCGGCACGCCGCGGCCTTTGCGCAGGTCGCCGCGACGTGGCGGCGAACCGCCGATCCGCGTCTGTCCGCGATGCTCGATGCGCCGGCTGAGCCCAATCCCCCGCCTGAGGCCGACCCGGAGCAGGCGATGCCGCGGACCTTCTCGCGTCGGGCGGTGACCGGCGGCCTGCTTGCCGCGCTGGGCGTTGGCGGCGCGGGCGCGTTGCTCGCCTGGCCGCGCCGGGCCTATGCCTCGACCAATGTCGGCGAGCGCAAGACGATCCGCCTGCCCGATGGCAGCCATGCGACGCTCAACACCGATACGCGCGTCGCCTGGCGCTTTGCCGACGAGCATGAGTTGTGGATCGAGCGCGGCGAGGCCGCCCTGCTCGTCCGCCAGGCAGCGAAACCGTTGCGCGTGTACAGCGACCCGATCGATGCGCGGCTGAGCGGCGGCAGGTTCAACCTCCGGGTCGCGCCGGATGGCGGCGAGCTGCTGGTGCTGGAGGGCCGGGCCGCCGCAGTCTATCGCGGCACGCTCGCCGAGACGATCCATGCCGGCACCGCGCTGACGGTCGATGGCGGCGCGGCGCGCGTCGCACCATGGTCGCCCGACGCGATCGCGGCCGCCACTGCCTGGCAGAATGGCCGGATCGTGTTCAACGGCATGGCGCTCGATCGGGCGGTCGCCGAATTCAACCGCTATCTGCCCGACAAGATCGTACTGCAGGACACAGGTCTCGCCCGGACCCGGCTTGGCGGCGAGTTCCTGATCGACGATCCCGACAGCTTCCTGACGGCGCTGCACGAGAGCTTCGCCATCGACCATCGCCGGCAGGACGGCCGGATCCTGCTGTTCCGCCGAAAGGGCTGACCCGACGCTTCGTCGCGCGGTGACACGAAGCTGTCGCGCAGGGACGCCACTGGAGACTCATGCGTCCGATCCGCGGCATAGGCTTTTTTCTCGGGCCAGTGGCTGGCCATGCCCTGCGCATGGCCGGTGCCATGCTGTGCGGCGCGGCGGTGATGCTCGCGGCACCGGTGCACGCGGCGCCGGCGGAGCGATCGGCCCGGTTCGACATTCCGGCGCAGAACCTCGCCGACGCGCTGGACCGGTTCGCGCGCCAGGCCGGAGTCCAGCTGCTCTATCCCTATGAGGCGGCCGCCACGCGGCGCGGCGCGGGGCTGCGCGGCGAGATGCCGGTGCGCGTGGCGCTCGACCGGCTGCTGCGCGACAGCGGGCTCGAAATCGCGCGCTTCAGCGACCGCGTGGTGACCTTGCGCCGGGCGCCTGCGCCGGCTCGGACGGTCCGGCGGACTCCCGTGCCGAGACCGGCACCCGCGCCGCCCCCACCGCCCGAGCAGGGCGATATCGTGGTGACCGGCCGCGCCGCCGAAGCGCCGCTCGCCGACACCGAGCTGAGCTATGCAGTCACGCAGATCGACGCCGCCACGCTCGCGCGCAAGGGTCCGCTGTCGACCGCCGACCTGTTCAAGCAGATCCCCGGCTTCTGGGTCGAATCGACCGGGGGCGAAGCCAGCAACAATGTCCGGTCGCGCGGCATTCCGACCGACGGCTATTCCTCGGTTGCGCTGCTCGAGGATGGCCTGCCGGTGCAATATGACGGCGGGCTCGGCTATCTGAACACCGACCAGATCTATCGCATCGATTCGACCGTCGAGCGGGTCGAGGCAGTGCGCGGCGGCCCTTCCGCGATCTTCACGCCCAACGCGCCGGGCGGCAGCATCAATTTCGTCACCCGCACCGGGCTGCGCGACGCCGGCTATGCCCTGTCGGCGACCGGCGGCAGCGCCGGCTATGCGCGGATCGACGGATTCGCCGGGACGCGGATCGCCCCGAACCTGGGCGTCTCGATCGGCGGCTTCTACCGCCGCGACGACGGTTTGCGCGATCCCGGCTATCCCGCCGATCGCGGCGGGCAGATCCGCGCGGGGATCGATTATGACGACGGCCATGCCCGGCTGTCGTTCAACGTGAAGCGGCTCGACGACCGCGTCATCCTCTATCTGCCCGTGCCGCTCCGGTTTGACAGCACGGGCCAGGTCCGCGGCATTCCAGGCTTCGACCCGTTGACCGACACGCTGGCCGGCCCGGACAATCTGCATGTGCCGATCCGGACCGCCGCCGGCCCGCGCGATTTCGACCTGTCGCAGGGCACGCACAGCCGGATCACCGTCTATACCATGACGAGCCGGCTCGCGCTCGGCGACCGGGGCGCGCTCGAGGTCAAGGCGCGGCTGCGCACGGGCAGCACCTTGCGCAACGGGCTGTTCCCGGTCGGCCGGCCGATGGCGGGCACGGACTATATCTCCGGCGTCCTTCCGCAACTGGTCTCGGCCTTTCCCGGCACTGCCGCCGCGCGGATCCGCTACGCCGATACCGGCGCGCCGTTCCTGCCCGGCAGCAATGGCAATGGACTGGTGGTCGGCGCCAACCTGCTGTCGGTCTGGATGCCGATGCGGGAATGGGTTGGCGACGCCCGGCTGACGCGCAGCATCGATCGCTGGGGCCATCACGACCTCGCTTTGGGTCTGACCTATGACGACGCCAGACTCGACTTCGACCGGACGATGGGCACCGTGCTGCTCGACGTGCGCGGCCAGGCGCGGCGGCTCGATATGGTGGCGGTCGACCCGAGCGGGCGGGACCTCGGCGCGCTGACGGATAACGGATTCACGCGCTACGGATCGCTGTTCGACGCCGTCACGCTGCGCACCTCCAACGTCGCGCTTTATCTCGCCGACGAGTGGAAAGTGGCGCCGCACTGGCGGATCGACCTGGGCGGACGGTGGGAGCAGGTCCGGATCGGCGGCAGGGTCGAGGATTCGACGCCGGTCGATCTGGGCGATCCGACCACGCTGGCGGACGATGCGGTGCTGACCGGCACTGGTGTGTTCGAGCCGATCCGCCGCCGTTTCTCCGGCCTCAGCTGGACGGCGGGCGTCAATTTCAACCCGGTGCCGAGCACGGGCATGTTCCTGCGCGTGACGCGCATCGCCCGGCTGCCCAGCGCAAGCGAGTTCAACGCAGCGCCGAACCGCACCGACGAAGCCGTCGTGCCGATCACCATGGCGGAGGCCGGGCTGACCCTGCGCCATCGGCACTGGAACCTGTCGGCGGTCGCGTTCCGCACCCACTTCGCGCGACTGCCCTTTACCGATCATCGCTTCGATCCCAACACCAACAGCTATGTCGATCGCACCTCGATCGCCGATACCTCGACCATCGGCCTGGAACTGGCCGGGCATGCCGATCTGGTCGGGCCGCTGAAGCTGGACGTGCAGGCGACGCTGCAGGACCCGCGCTACCGCAATTTCAGCTATGTCGAGCTGGTCTATGGCCAGCCGGTCACGCGCAACGTCACCGGCAACCAGCTGATCCGCGTGCCGGAGCTGTCGCTGCGCGCCACGCCGAGCCTGACACTGTTCCATGGCAGGCTGCGCCTCGACGCCGACGTCGTGCATCATTCCGCGCGCTTTGCCGACATCGCCAATTCGCAGCGCCTGCCGTCCTTCTCGCTGATCAACCTGGACGCAAACGCGACGCTGACGAAGCGGCTGAGCGTCGCGCTCCATGTCACCAACCTCACCAACACGCTCGGCCTGACCGAAGGCAATCCGCGCGCGGGCTCCTTCGACGTGAACGGCATGGGCAGCTATTTCCTCGCCCGGCCGGAATTCGGCCGGACCGTGCGCGCGACGCTCAGCCTGTCCTATTGAGACCTGCCTGCGGCCGGGCGCCGAGCGGACCCTCGAGTAAATCATGGCCCGAAAACTTGCTCGGGTCTCCGTTCTAATTGCTAGTTGCCATAACTGTATGGCTGACGTACATTCTTCTCATAACTGCTCGCGAGTGGCAGAAGGGGAGAATCGATGAAGAATGACGACGCTCGCCTTGGCGAGATCGCCGATCGGACGGGCTATCAGCTCCGCCGCGTCGACATGCTTTCGATGGAAGCGCTGCAGGACGAGATGTCCAAGCTCGGCGTTCCTCCCGGCCGCGCGACCGCGCTGGCCTATATCGGCCTGCACCCCGGCTGCGATCAGACCGAGCTGGGCAATGTCCTCGGCATCAATCGCGCCAGCACGATGGCCGCGGTGAACAATCTTGTCGCGATCGGCGTGGTCGAGCGACGGCCCGGGCGCGACCGGCGCAGCAACGCGCTCCACCTGACCGAGATGGGCCACCAGCTGCGCGCCGAAGTCGTCCAGCTGACCGCGGATCACGAAGAATGGTTCTTCGCGCCGCTCACCGGGGACGAACGGGCCGAGCTCAGGCGCCTGCTGCTCAAGCTCCGCCAAGCACATAGTTCAGTCGAACCACGCCTGCCATCGAGCAAGAGAGCGTTATTGAGGAGGGTGAAATGAGGGGTCTTCTTTCGAGCGGCATCGCGGTCGCGGCGATGCTGGCGAGCGGCGCGGCGCATGCGCAGAATACTGGTCCGACCGACGATCCGTCGGGCAGCGCGGCCAGTGCCGAACAGGACGTGCCGATCGACGGGAACGACATCCTCGTCACGGCCCGGCGCACCTCGGAGCGCCTCCAGGACGTTCCCGTCGCGGTCACTGCGTTCGGCGCCGCCGCGCTGGCCGAGCGCAATGTCGCGACCCTCGACGAAGTGGCCAAGTTCACCCCGAACATCCGCTTCGACGGCGCCGCCGCCCTGTCGGGCGGCAACTACAACGCCACGGTCTTCGTGCGCGGCGTCGGCCAGAACGACTTCGCGATCTTCAGCGACCCCGGCGTCGGCTTCTATGTCGACGATGTCTATTATGCGCGCTCGATCGGCGGCGTGATGGATGCGGTCGACATCGACAGCGTGCAGGTGCTGCGCGGGCCGCAGGGCACCCTGTTCGGCAAGAACACGATCGGCGGCGCGGTGCTGATCAACACTGCCTCGCCAAATGTCGACAAGACGTCGGGACGAATCGAGGCGACCTATGGGCGCTTCGACCGGATCGACGTCAAGGGCGCGGTGAACGTGCCGGTCGTGCCGGGCGTGGTCGGCCTCAGGCTCTCCGGCGCCACGCTCAACCGCGACGGCTATGTGAAGCGGCTGGTCGACGGCGACACCCAGGGCGACCGCTCGGCGCAGATGATCCGCGCCAAGCTGCGCATCCAGCCCGAGGGAAGCGGCCTGACGATCGATATCGGCGCCGACTATACCCGGGCCCGGGAGACATCGGCCCCGTCCGATCTGCTCGCGGTCGGCAACGCGCCCGGCATCACCGGCATCCCCTTCCTCGCCAACTACAACACCTATGTCGCGCCCAGCCGGGGCATCGTCGCCCCGAACGGCGCGAAGACCCTCAACCCGAGCTTCATCACGGCGAGCCCGTTCGAAACCTATGCCGGCGGGCCCAACGACAATGATCTCGACCTGTGGGGCGTCCAGGGCATCGTCTCCTACGATATCGGCGACGCGACGCTGAAGTCGATCACGGCCTATCGCCACATGAAGGCCTATTTCACGCGCGACGGCGACAACACGCCGTTCGTCTTCCGCCAGACCACCAACCGCGACAGGCAGTGGCAGCTCAGCCAGGAGCTGCAGCTGACCGGCAAGGCGCTCGACGGGCGCCTGAGCTATGTGCTGGGCGGCTTCTACTTCAAGGAAAAGGCATCCGACATCGCGACCGCCGATTTGGCGATCGGGCTCCAGGCGCCGGCCGCCCCGCCGCCTTTCACGCCCGCCGTGTTCATCCGGAACTACACCAACAACCGCAGCCTTGCCGCGTACGGCCAGATCGATTTCGAGATCGTGCCGAGACTGAGCGTGACGGTCGGCGGGCGCTACACCAGCGACAAGAAGGAATTCACCTCGATCAACGTGCGCCAGCGCGACCTGGTGCAGTTCACCAACGTGACCAAGGAAGCGACCTTCGAGAAGTTCACGCCGCGCTTCGGCATCAACTACAAGGCGGCCGACGACGTGCTGCTCTACGCCTCCTATTCGAAGGGCTTCAAGCAGGGCGGCTTCAACGGTCGACCGCTGGTGAGTGATGCCGAAGTCACGCAATATGCGCCCGAGGAGCTGACCACCTGGGAGGCCGGGCTGAAGGCACAATGGCTCGATGGCCGGCTGACCACCAACATCGCGGCGTTCCATTCGATCTACAAGGACATCCAGCTCACGGTGAACCAGACGCCGACCAACTTCGTCGCGAACGCGGCGGCGGGCGAAATCAACGGCGCCGAATTCGAGACGGTGATGCGCCCGGCGAAATGGCTCACCTTCAACGCCGGGGTCGGCTATCTCGATGCCAAATACACCTCGATCGGCCAGGGCCTCGGCCCGACCCAGATCCTGCCGATCACGCTCGCCAGCCACTTCGTCAAGGCGCCGGAATGGACCGTCACCACGGGTCTTGATCTCAGCCACGAGTTTTCGGACGGGAGCGAGGCCGGGCTGCGCATCGACTACACCATGTACAGCCGCATCTATCACGATGTCGCCAATTCGCCGATCATCACTGACGACGGCTATGGGCTGCTCAACGCCCGGCTCAGCTACGCGCTGCCGGGCCGCGCCATCACGCTCGCGGTGTTCGGCACGAACCTGACCGACACCTTGTACCTGGTCTCCGGAAACGTCTCCGGCGCGTTCGGCCTGGCCGAGGCGAGCTATGGGCGGCCGCGCGAATGGGGGGTAAGCGCCGCCTTCAAATTCTGACGTCGAGGTCCGGCCAGTATTCGCGATTGCCGGTCACGGATGCCGGAAAATGCGGGTGCTGGCCGCTTCCCCTGACGGCGGGGCGATCGCATCTGAGAGCGCCGTGTTCTCGCATCTGGCCCGGCGAAAAGAAAAGCTGGTTCACGCGAAGACGCGGAGTTGAGGTCGGATCGACATCAAAGATTGGTCCGTCCGCGACACGGTAATGATATCGCGCGGAGGCGCGGAGGCGCGGAGATGATCGGCGCCACGGGTCGTTTGCGACGACCCACCGGTCTGTAATGGCAACAGGCACGCGATGATCCCCAAGACAGAATCTCCGCGCCTCCGCGCCTCCGCGCGAACCCCTTCTTCCGCGCCTTTCCCCTCAAATGCGGTCGCCCCACCTGGACGGGCCGCCTTGCTTTCCACCGAATATCGTCGGAGAGCCACCGGACAGCCGACCATCACTTCCGCCAGTCGGACGGCATCCGCGCATGAGGCGCAGGGTAACGCTGACCCGCAACGTCCCTCATTCGAGCCTGACCATGTCCGACCGCCTCAAGATCCTGCTTCAGCACCTGCTGCCGAAACAACGCCTGACCCGCTTCGCCGGTCATGTTGCGGGGGCGGAGGGAAGCGCGATGACGCTCCCGCTGATCCGCTGGTTCGTCCGGCGGTACGGCGTGGACATGAGCGAGGCCGCGAATCCGGACATCGCCAGCTATGCCAGCTTCAACGCCTTCTTCACCCGCCCGCTCAAGCCAGGCGCCCGGCCCCTGGCCGAGGCCGATTTCACCTGCCCGGTGGACGGCGCGATCAGCCAGTTCGGCGCGATCGACGACCATCACATGCTTCAGGCGAAGGGGCATCGCTTCACCACCATTGATCTGCTCGGCGGCGACAGCGACCTGGCGGCCCGGTTTCGCCATGGCAGCTTTGCCAATCTGTACCTGTCGCCACGGGATTATCACCGCCTGCACATGCCCTGTGACGGCAGGCTGACCCGGATGATCCACGTGCCGGGCGCGCTTTTCTCGGTCAACCCGACCACGGCGCGCGGCGTGCCCAACCTGTTCGCGCGCAACGAGCGCGTGGTGTGCGTGTTCGACTCGCCCGAACACGGCCCGTTCGTCATGGTCCTGGTCGGCGCGACCATCGTCGGCAGCATGGCCACCGTCTGGCACGGCGTGGTCAATGCGACACGCACCGGCAAGATGTCCGACTGGACCTATGACGGCCAGGACATCCTGCTGAAAAAGGGCGAGGAAATGGGCCGCTTCCTGCTTGGCTCGACGATCGTGATGCTGTTCCGTCGCGGCTCCATCGCCTTCAACCGGGACTGGGCACCCGAACGGCCCGTGCGCCTCGGCGAGATGATGGGCAACAGGCCGGGCTGAGACCCTTTCCGACGCGGCATGCACCGCCCGCGCGACGGGCCCCGCTTTATCGCGGCGCGGCGCCCGGGGTTTTCACCCCCGGCTTCGGCGCCGCCAGCTCGAGCCAGTCGTGCGCCGGCAGGCCGTACAGCATGTCGAAGAATTCGAGCTGAAGCCGCGCCGCCTGGCCCCCGCTGCTGTTCCACAGCATCACGATGCCGCTTCTTTCGGCGGGATCGAACAGGATGAGCGAGCCATAGCCGTCGACCGACCCGCGATGCCCGACCAGGGCATGTCCGGCGTACGTGAAGCTGCGCCAGCCCAGCCCATAAGCGGCATTCCCCAGGGCGCGATCCATCGGGCCGCGCGGGCCATGCGGCGGGGTCGGCACCCTGGCGCGGTGCATCGTCTCGAGCGCGCGCGGCGACAAGATCGTCGGCGCCTCGCCCATCTGCGCGCGCATCCACTGCGCGAGATCGCGGATCGACGAGTTGACCCCGCCCGCCGCCGGCACGCGATAATAAATGTCGGTCACGGTGGCCGGGATCTTGTTCCGATGGTGCGGATGCGCCCAGCTCGCCGCGCCTTCCAGGCCGGCACGCCCGATGCTCGCATGAGTCATGCCGAGCGGTTCGAACAGCCTTGCGCGCGCGACGCTGGCATAGTCGCGGCCCGTCACATGCTCGACGATCTCGCTCGCCGTGTCATAGGCGATGTTCTGATACGCATAACAGGTGCCGGGCGGACAAAAGGGCGGCAGCGTGCCGAGTGCCGCGCGCAGCGCCTTCGGATCCTCCCCGGCCTCCAGCCGCTCGTCCCATGCGTTGCGGACGAGACCGACCCGGTGCGACAGGACGTCGGCGACCGTCACCGCCCGGGAATCGCCGGGAAGCGTGAGTGTCGTGCCCATCGACGCCAGCGGCGCGTCGAGCGACAGCTTGCCGTCTTCCGCCAGCTTGGTGACGAGCGCGGACGCCACGGCCTTGGAAAGCGACGCCCAGCGGAACACGGTGTCGGGCGTAACGGGATTGCCCGAGCCCGCGACCGTCTCGCCATAGCCCCGCAGGAACCGCACCCGCCCATGCTCGACCGTGCCGACGGCCAGGYCGACCATGTCGGGCTCCTGCATGAGGCCGGCTATGCGTTTTTCCAGGTGGCTATAATCGACCTTCGACGGCATTTCGGGCGGCGGGATGTCGATCGACAGCACGTGAGAGACCGTCCGCGCGTGTTTGCCGGGCAACAGCCGCGACCAGGTGATGCCCAGCATCGCGGCCCCACCCAGGATGAGGGCAAGCGCGAGGCCCATGACCAGCTTGTTTCCGTACCAACGCTTCCCTGACCCGCTCATCCGTCTCCGACCTTCCCGAAATGGCGTTTCGGGCACGCATTGTTCTGACTGCCGGTCCGCCTAGCCGCCCGGCGCGGGCTTGGCCATAACCGGCGGACGAACGAGCGCTGTCAGGACCGCGATCGCCAGTGTCCTGAATCTGAAGGTCGATCCGTTACAGACCCGCCATTCAACTATTCATCAACGCACGTCAGTTCCACGCTCAGTCCAGGCCGGTCTTGCCGGGCGCCCAATAGGCCTTGGTCAGGAGGCGCGCCGCCGGGATCGCCTGCTGTCTCAGGCCCTGTCGCAGCCGTTGGATCGTGCCGGCCTTTCCGGTCAGCACGAACGACGCGCCGGCTGCGACCAGCGCCGGGAGCGCCGCCTCCATCTCCGCCCAATGGGCGTCATCCGGCTTTCGCGCGAAGAACGCGGCATCATGCAGGCCGAGCTGCGACGCGACCTGTCCGGCCCCCTCCACATCGTCGACTTCGAACAGGCAGGCGACGGATCGCGCACCCTCCCGATGAGTCGCCGCGTAAGCGAGCCCGATCGAGGTCTCGTCACCGATGATGGCGAGCGGACCGGCCAGGCGCCGCAGGTCGAGCGAAGCGCGCGGGCCGAAGATATCGCATGAATCGCCAGGGCTGGCCGCCCGGACCCAGGCGCTTCCCGGGCCGTCCCCATGCGCATAGCCGAGCAGGCAGGTCCGCCCGGTCGCGGCATTCCATTCGATCGGCGTATAGGTTCGGGCAAGGAAGGCCGAGCCCATCGCGATCTGGACCTTTTGCCCCGGCGCCCAGGCGACACCCTCGAGCGCGGGGCCTTCGAGCGTGATCAGCCAGAACCGGTCGGCCAGCCGCTCGCTCGCGACCACCGTCGCGCGCTTCATCAGCAGGCGCATCAACGCCTTGCCGATCCTCCCCGGCTCCCTGGTGCCGGGGCGTTCGGGCGAGTCCGCCGCCAGCATCATGACAGCTTCACCGTGAATTCATTGCCGCGACCTTCGTCCGGCAGCGCCAGCGAGATATAGCCGTTCGCCGGATCGCGGACATAATCCCGATATCCCGGCTCGAACGCGTTTTCCCCGAGGATCACCGCGCCGGCCCTCAGCCGGGGCTCGATCAGCTTGAGCACGGGCAGGTAGAGCGAGAAGGCGCCGTCGACCAGCAACAGGTCGACATCGCCGCCGACGTCCCGCAGCGTCTCTAGCGCGTCGCCCGCGCGGATATCGACCAGATCGCCCAGGCCGGCCGCGTCGAGATGGGCGCGTGCCCGCGCCACCTTGGCCGGCTCCATCTCGCTGCCGATCAGATGCCCGCCGCCATTGTCGCGAAGCGCGGCGGCAAGATAGAGCGTCGAGATACCCATCGACGTGCCGAACTCCACGATCCGCCTCGCCCTGCAGGCGCGCGCGGTCGCATAGAGAAAGCGCCCATAGTCCGGCGAGACGGCGAGGAAATTGTCGGCATAGTTGCGATAGGTCGTTCGATAATCCCTTTCGCTGGCGAGAAGATCGGCGACCAGCTGCTCGATCGACGCGCCCGGCGCGTCGATGGCGGCCCGCATCGCTTCCGCGTGTGCGCGATCCGCCGCTTCGGCATCCCGATGCAAATTGCCCAGAAGCGCCGCGACGCGAGGGCTGCTCAATGTGTCCACGACATGTCCTTTTTTCGATTCCGGGGGCGCCGCCGGCCTCGACGGGCGCATGCGGATCGATTACCGGGAACCGGATTTGGCGTCATTACGAAGGCTGGACAGAATGTTATTCGATCTCGCCACGCACTCCCATTTGCCCGGTGCGCCGTCGTGCCGATCCTGAACGAGCTGCAGGATTTCGAATGGGTCGATCCCGACGACGTGCCCCGCCCGATCGTGGCCTTCGGCGCGATGATGTCGGACGTCGGGGGATTCGAGCTCGAGCCTCATCGCCACCGGAAAGGCCAGATGCTGTACGTGCAGCGCGGCGCGCTCAGTTGCGAGGTGGACGGCGGGCTGTGGATCGTGCCGCCCCGCAGCGCGATCTGGATACCGGGTAATGCGTTGCACGCCATCAGGGCGACCCGCGTGCTCGAAGGCTATAACGCCTTTGTCGATCCCGACGCGGGCACGGGCCTGCCCGACACCTGCTGTGCGGTCTCCGTGACACCGCTGCTCCGCGAGCTTCTGACCCGCGCCGCGCACCTGCCCTATTTCTACGAGGAAGGCGGCGCGACGGCGCGGCTGGTGGCGGTCCTGCTCGACGAGCTCGCGGCGGCGCCGGTCGAGGATCTTCACCTGCCGATGCCGACCGACCGGCGCCTGCGCGGGATCGTCGATGCGATGATGGCGTCCCCGGCGGACCGGGGCACGTTGGACAGTTGGGCGCAGCGCGCGGGCATGAGCGAACGAACCCTGGTGCGGCTGATCAGCCGGGAGACGGGCATGAGCTTCGGCCGCTGGCGCCAGCAACTCAGCGTCGTGCTGGCGGTGAAATGGCTGGCCGGCGGCGCGTCGATCCAGCAGGTCGCCGGCGACCTTGGCTATGAGAGCGTGCCCAGCTTCGTCACCATGTTCCGCAAGGCGCTCGGCACGTCGCCGGGGCGATACATGGCGGAGCGATATTCGGGGTGAGGCCGCCGTTCCCCAGGCCAATCTCCGGCATTGTGTAGCAAATGTACCAAGGTAGTTTCAAAGGCCGCTGCCTTCGATTCAACCGCCATCATTTGCGATGCATGTCGCTCCATAAGGAGCGTTGAGCGTGTCTATTTCTTTTGCGGCCTTGATGGGGCTAGTTGGAGCCGTTGCCGGACCGACAACGTTTGGCCTCGTCTGGCCCCAGAACCTCGCCCCAATGATAGAAGGCGAAGCCTGTCTCCCTAACTATGTCAAAGGCGTCCGTGTAAACGACCCGCCCAAAGTGGACGAGAGCAAGGGTCTTTTCTGCCAGCGCTGGCATATGGGGAGCCAGAAAATCCTCTCTGGCATATGGGTAGATGTATCGCTCGACACCAGGCCCCACCGTGGCATCATCCGATTGGCCAAAGAGCCCTCGGCCGACATCGGCTGGATTGAAGTCGATGGGATCGGGAACCAAGGCGAATCTGGAGAACGTCATCACGGTGTAAGCTGGAGTTTGGCCGGTGTTTTTGATGAGCAAGGGCACTCGGACATGCCCTCCTTCCGGGACGTTCACACCGCCGGGCTCTACCGTTATATAAGCGCGGAGCTGACGCCGCGCGGAACCCTCCGCGATTTCGTTCGCCTTGACCATCTCATTGGTGGCCCGGCCAGTGTCCTCCACGGCATCCAGCGTGGCTTCCAAGGTTCGCTTGACGTAAACGACACCCAGTATCGAGACGAGCAGCGTAACGCCCGCAAAGATCGCCGCGAACAGCGCGCTATCGGCGGCGCGTTGTTGTGCGCGCAAATCTTGTTCGTCGTGGGCAGCTTGTGCGGCGGATTCTACATACTCGCTCACACACTCGAAAACAGCCGAAGGCTCTCGACCGACACAAGCACGCTCCGCGCTCTGCTTAGCAGCGGCCTCATATTGTCGGGGGGCATCGTAATGGCGCTGGCGTTCGGCGCCGTCCAATCCCCCTAGCAACCAAGCAAGCACTATAGCCGCGACGATCCCAACCGCTGGGAATATCGCTTCTACAGACGCAAATTTTCCGCCCCGATTGCCTCCGGACACTGGATCAAGAACACCGCTGTAAATTTACCCGGGCAAGCTTGTTCCTGATGTTCGGCTCTGAGTCCAGTACGCCGATAGCGGCCAGCTATTCGACCAGCTGCGCATAAGTAACGTTCCTCCTCTTCCGCAAATCTCCCGCCCCCGCCTGACAACCTCACCACGCAAATTGACAACCCCGCTTGACAGACAAGCGACCTTGACTGTAAAGCTTCCCTTACTGATTCGAAAGGGAGCTTTACTCATGACCAAAAGCAAAGCGATCGGGCGGTATAATCGCCGGGTCATCATTCTGAGCCTGATCTACGCGGCGGCGCTGATCGGCGCGGTCTATGGCTTCAAGCACCAGCTGCTCAGCGGCCCGGTCGCCTGGATCGTCGCCATCCTGCCCGCGTTGCCGATCATCGGCATGCTGGTCGTTATCGGGCGGTATCTGACCGAAGAGACCGACGAATATCTGCGCGACATGATGGTGCGCCAGGCACTGATCGCGACCGGCTTCGCGCTCAGCATTTCCACCGCCTGGGGGTTTCTCGAGAATTTCGGCCTCGTGCCGCATGTCTATGCCTATTATGCGGTGATCCTGTGGTTCGCCGGGCTGGGCATCGGCGCCTGCGTCAACAAGCTCCAGGCAGCGGGAGGTGAGGCATGACCCGCGATCGCGTCGACCCCGGGGTGGGCAGCTATCTGCGCCGTTTCGGGCCTGTCATCCTCCTCTATGTCGTCCTGGTCTGCGCGACGCCGCTTCTGATCCGGAGGACCAGCGCCCCCGGTGCGCTTCTCTGGGCCATCATCGGCCTTGCGGCCGGCGCGGCCGCCGGCGTGTTGCTCGTCCACCGCGGAGGCCAGGCATGAAGAACCGCCTCAAGGTGCTCCGCGCCGAACGCGACTGGAGCCAGGGCGATCTCGCCGACCGGCTCGACGTCTCGCGCCAGAGCGTCAACGCGATCGAGACCGGCCGCTACGACCCCTCGCTCCCTCTCGCCTTCAGGATCGCCGAGCTGTTCGAGCTCTCGATCGAAGACATTTTCACCAGCCCATCCAAGGAGACCATGCAATGACCCCCGCCAAAATGACTCGGTCCAATCGGGGCCGCCTGATCGCGACCATCGCCCTGCCGCTGCTGTTGCTCAACGTCTTCCCGGCCCATGCCGCGCCGGCCCAGGCGGCCATGGTCGCCGCGCCGGCCGCGACGATGGACCATATCTCGATCGAGGCGACCGGCACCGGCCCCGCGATCTTCCTGATCCCCGGCCTGTCCAGCCCGCGCGCGGTGTGGGACGGCGTGGTGCCCGACCTGGCGAAGACGCATCGGGTCCATGTGGTGCAGATCAATGGCTTCGGCGGCGACGCGCCGGGCGCGAACCTGAAGCCGGGCATTCTCGACGGGGTGGTCGCGGAACTCGACGCCTATATGACCAGCCACAAGATCAAGGACGCAGCGGTGGTCGGCCATTCGCTCGGCGGGCTGGTCGGGCTGATGTTCGCCAAGGCGCATCCCGACCATCTGTCGCGGCTGATGGTGGTCGACGCCCTGCCCTTTTACGGCATGTTGTTCGGCCCGACCGCGACGGTCGCGATGATCGAGCCGCAGGGCAAGGCAATGCGCGACCAGATGACGGCGACCTGGGGCAAGCCGGCCGACCCGGCCCCGGCCGAGGCGATCGCCAACCAGCTGTCGCTCAAGCCCGAGTCCCGCGCGAAGGTGAAGGCCTGGGTGATGGCTGCCGATCCGCGCGTCTCTGGTCAGGCGATGTATGAGGATCTGACGACTGATCTCCGGCCCGATCTGGCCGGCATCAGGACGCCGATCACGCTCGTCTATCCGTGGCGCACCGCCGCAACCAAGCCGATGGCGGACATGCTCTACAAGGGCGCCTATGCCGCCGCGCCCAACATGACCTATGTCGATGTCGGCGACGCGGCGCATTTCGTGATGCTCGACCAGCCGGCCGCCTTTGCCGACGCGCTCAAGGCCTTTGCCGACGCGAAATGACGCCGATCCTGACGCCGCAGGAACAAGCGAGCCTGCGATCGACCTGCCCGGCGGATCCGGATCGGAAAGGGGCGAGCGGGTTCCGGTTCTGAAGCCGTCGGCCGGAACGTGTCGTCGCCCCTTATCGACAACATACTGATATATAACGATAATATTAAATACCCGGGAAAAAGATATGGGACATGCTGGTGTCCCATATCTCCCCGCGGCAACGATGGGTCCGACAGGGCCGGTGCTCGATTCAACGATTTCAGTGCCGGCGCTATGCCCCGACCAAGACTTTCCCTCCACGGCGCAAGGCAGTCGGTATAAGGGGCCTCATGACTGATCCCGCGCCAATCTCCGTCCGCCCCGCCCTCGCCTATCACCTGACCGAGGGCGCGGGCCCGGCGATCGTCTTCCTGCCCGGCTATGCCTCGGACATGACCGGCAGCAAGGCGCTCGCGCTCGAGGCCTGGGCGAAGGAGGAAGGCCGCGCCTTCCTGCGCTTCGATTATGGCGGCTGCGGACAAAGCCAGGGCGCGTTCGAGGATCAGACGCTGGCCGGCTGGCGCGACGACGTGCTGGAGATGATCGACCGGGCCGTCACCGGGCCGGTCGTGCTGGTCGGGTCGTCGATGGGCGGGTGGCTGATGCTGCTCGCCGCGCGCGCCCGGCCGGACCGGGTGGCCGGGCTGGTCGGCATCGCGCCCGCGCCGGATTTCACTGATTGGGGCTTCACCACCGACGAAAAGCTGGCGCTGCTGCAGCATGGCCGAATCGAGCGGCCCTCCATCTATTCGGACCAGCCGACCGTCTATACCGCGCGCTTCTGGCAGTCGGGCGAGGCCAACCGGATCATGTCCGGCACGATCCCGTTCGACGGGCCGGTGCGGCTGATCCAGGGCCAGGCCGATCCCGACGTGCCCTGGCACCGCACCGTCCATCTCGCCGAACTGCTGCGTTCAGCCGATGTGCAGACAATGCTCGTCAAGGACGGCGACCACCGCCTGTCGCGCGATATGGATATCGCGCTGCTCATCGGGGCGGTCGAGGATGTGATTCAGCGCTTATGATCCTGCCCCTGTTGCTGCTTGCCGCGCAAAGCGCTGCCCCCGCCCCCGGCCAGGTCTCCGGCCCGCCCGATCCGGTCGAGCAACGCTTCGACCGGTGCGTCGATCTCGCGGAAAGCGATCCGCGCGCGGCCGAGGACGAGGCGGGGCGCTGGCAGCGCGATGGCGGCGGGTTCCTGTCGCATCAATGCCTCGGCATCGCCTATGCCAACCAGACGCGCTGGACCGCGGCCGCGGCCGAGTTCGAGGCCGCGGCGCGCGGCGGCGAGATCGTGCGGGACAAGCGCGCGGCGAATTACTGGGCACAGGCGGGCAATGCCTGGCTGGCGGGCGGCGAGGCGATGAAGGCCCGCGGCGCGCTCAACGCCGCGCTGGCCTCGGGCACGCTTCAGGGCATGCAGCGCGGCGAGGCCAATCTCGACCGCGCCCGCGCCTTCGTCGCGAGCGGAGACCTGGCCGATGCGCGCACCGATCTCGATCGTGCCCTGGCCGATGCCGCGGCCGATCCGCTCGGCTGGCTATTGTCGGCGACTCTGGCGCGGCGCACGGGCGACATGCCGCGCGCGAAGAAGGATATCGCCGAGGCGATCCGGCTTGCCGGCGACGACCCCTCGGTCCAGCTCGAAGCGGGCAACATCGCCGCCGCCCTGGGCGACGAGGCGGGGGCCAGGACGGCCTGGAATCAGGCCGCGAAGCTCAAGCCGGACAGCGAGGCGGCGCGCAATGCCCGCAACGCGCTGAAGCAGTTCGATACGCCGGTGGCGGCACCGGCAACGACGCCGGCGAAGCAATAGGACACTGGCAAGCCTCGCGCTGCGCGCCTATCTCGCGGGGACCAAGGAGGCATGCCGATGAAGTATCTGCACACGATGATCCGCGTCACCGATCCCGACGCGACGATCCGTTTCTTCAACCTGCTCGGGCTGAACGAGGTGCGGCGCATGGACAGCCAGCAGGGCCGCTTCACCCTGATCTTCATGGCGGCGCCGGGCGAGGAGGGGAAAGCCGAGGTCGAGCTGACGCACAACTGGGACCCCGAGGACTATTCGGGCGGCCGCAATTTCGGGCATCTCGCCTACCGCGTCGACAATATCTACGAGACCTGCCAGCGGCTGATGGACGGCGGCGTGACGATCAACCGCCCGCCGCGCGATGGCCACATGGCGTTCGTGCGCACCCCCGACAATATCTCGGTCGAGCTGCTTCAGGACGGTCACCTGCCGCCGGCCGAGCCCTGGGCGTCGATGCCCAATACGGGCGTCTGGTAGGATGGGCGCGGCGGTCCGCGCGTTCCTGGCCATGACCGGCGCGCGCCTGCCGATCGTGCAGGCGCCGATGGCCAATTTCGCCGGGACCGAGCTGGCGATCGCGGCGATGGCGGCGGGCGGGGTCGGGTCGCTGCCCTGCGCGATGCTCGATGCCGATGCCGTGGTCGCGCAGGCGGCCAATGTGCGCGCGGCGGCAAGTGGGCCGCTCAACCTCAACTTCTTCTGCCACAGCATGGGGCCTCCACCCGACGAGACGGTGTGGCGGGCGAGTCTCGAACCCTTTTATATCGCGGAAGGCGTCGCACCGCCGACCGGCGCGCCGCCGCTGCGCCGGCCGTTCGACGCGGCGATGGCCGAGGCCGTCGACACCGTCCGGCCCGAGATCGTCAGCTTTCATTTCGGCCTGCCCGATCAGGACCTGCTCAAGCGTGTGAAGGCGACCGGCGCGCTGATATTCGGCTGCGCGACCAATGTCGCCGAGGCGCGCTACCTCGAAGAGCGTGGCTGCGACGCGGTGATCGCGCAGGGGTTCGAGGCGGGCGGCCATGCCGGGCATTTCCTGATGGGCCACCGCCCGGTCGGGCTGATCGCGCTGGTGCCGCAGATCGTCGATGCGGTGCATGTGCCGGTGATCGCGGCGGGCGGCATCGCCGATGCGCGCGGCGTCGCCGCGGCGATCGCGCTGGGCGCGGCCGCGGTGCAGGTCGGCACGGCCTATCTGCGCACGCCCGAAGCCCGGCCGAGCGCGGTGCAGCGCCGCGCGATGGAGACGGCGACGGCCGACGACAGCATCTTCACCAATCTGTTCTCGGGCGGCCTCGCGCGCGGGCTGCGCAACAAGCTGATGGAGGCGATTGGCCCGGTCAGCGATGCTGCCCCGCCCTTCCCCTATTCGAGCGCGGCGCTGGCCCCGCTGCGCAGCCATGCCGAGCACGACGGCCGGGGCGATTATTCGCCGCTCTGGGCCGGCCAGGGCGTGGCGCTCGCCCGTACCGACTCGGCCGCTGCCCTTACCGACCGCCTGGGCAGTGCCGCCCTTATCGGGAGCCTCGCATGACTGACCTCGAGATCGTCCGCATTCCGGCGCTGAGCGACAATTATATCTGGCTGGTACACGATCCCGTGTCCGACGAGACCATGGTGGTCGACCCGGCCGAGGCCGCGCCGGTGCTGGCCGAGGCGGACCGGCGCGGCTGGAAGATCGGGCAGATCTGGAACACGCATTGGCACCCCGACCATACCGGCGGCAATGCCGCGATCAAGGAAGCGACCGGAGCGATCGTGTCCGGCCCGGCCGCCGAAGCGGCGCGGATTCCGACGCTCGACGTGGAACTGTCCGAGGGCGGCAAGGTCCGGATCGGCGATCATGTCGCGACCGTGCTGGAAACGCCCGGGCACACCGCCGGGCACATCATTTTCCATCTGCCGGGCGACGCGGTGGTGTTCACCGGCGACACGCTGTTCGCGMTSGGCTGCGGCCGGCTGTTCGAGGGTGACGCGGCGCAGATGTTCGCGAACATGCAGCGCCTCGCCGAGCTGCCGCCCGAGACGATCGTCTATTGCGCGCATGAATATACCCAGTCGAACGGCCGTTTCGCGCTGGCCGCCGAGCCGGACAATGACGCGATACGTCAACGGATGGAGGCGGTCGACGCAGCGCGGGCGCGCGGCGAGGCCACGGTGCCGACGACGATCGCCGGGGAGCTGGCGACCAATCCCTTCCTGCGTGCGGAATCCGCCGAACAGCTCCGTCTTAGACGTGCAGCCAAGGATGATTTTCGCGGCTGAATAGGGTATATCGGCGATGACGGGGGCGTCGGATCGAGGAGCATGCCATGCGTATCCTGTTTCCCCTGCTTGCCGTCGTCCTGAGCGGGTGCGCGGCGTCGGCGACGCCGCAGGCCAAGGTCAGCGACGAGGCCAGGCTGGCCGCCGACCTGGCCGGACTGACCCCGCAAAAGCCGGTGTCCTGCATCAGCGATTCCGGATCGGCCTCGATCAAGGCGTATGGCCCGACGATCCTCTACAAGGTCGGTCGCGACCTGGTCTATCGCACCGAAACCGGCGGCGGATGCGAGAAGATCGGCCGCGGCGACATCCTCGTCACCAAAAGCCCCTCGGGGCGGTTGTGCAGCGGCGATATCGGCCAGACCTATGATCCGACCTCGCGCTTCCCGACCGGCAGCTGCGCGATCGGCGAGTTCACCCCGTACAGGAAGGTAAAGTGATGCGCCGCCGCCTCGCTTTGGGCCTTGCCGCCCTGACGATCGCGGCCTGTGCGACCGCCGCCGACAGCAGCAAGGATCTCGACAAGGCGCTCGCCGGCCGCGCGCCGGGCGTCGCGGTTGACTGTATCGACCGGTCCTTCGCCGGCGGGCCGCAGATCATCGACGACAAGACCCTGCTCTACCGGTCCGGCCGCCACATCTACCGCAACGACCTTGAAGCGAGCTGCCCCTCGCTGCGTCAGACCTCGATCCTGGTGATCGAGGCGCATGGCAGCCAGATGTGCCGCAACGACCTGTTCCGGCCGACCGAGCCGGGCAGCGTCGTGCCCGGCCCGATCTGCCAGCTCGGCAAATTCACGCCCTATGACAAGCCGAAACCCTGAGACTCAGAGCACGAACCGCGACAGATCGGTATTGCGGGCGATCACGGCGAGCTGCTTGTCGACATAGGCGCCGTCCACCACCAGGGTCTCGCCCTTGCGGGCCTCGGCGTCGAAGCTGACTTCCTCGAGCAGCTTCTCCATCACCGTCTGCAGCCGGCGCGCACCGATATTCTCGATCTCGCCATTCACTTCGGCGGCGATCTTGGCGACCGCCCGGATACCGTCCTCGGTGAACTCGACCGTCACGCCCTCGGTGCCGATCAGCGCGACATATTGCTGCGTGAGCGAGGCCTTGGTGTCCGACAGGATCGCGACGAAATCATCCTCGGTCAGCGCCTTCAACTCGACTCGGATCGGCAGTCGCCCCTGAAGCTCGGGCAGCAGGTCACTCGGCTTGGCGACATGGAAAGCGCCGCTCGCGATGAACAGGATATGGTCGGTCTTCATCGGCCCATATTTCGTGGCCACCGTCGTGCCCTCGATCAGCGGCAGCAGGTCACGCTGCACGCCTTCGCGACTGACCGAACCACCCCGCACGTCGCTGACCGCGATCTTGTCGATCTCGTCCAGGAAGACGATGCCGTTCGCCTCGGCATCCGCGAGCGCGATGCGGCTGACCTCGTCCTGGTCGAGCCGCTTGTCGGCCTCCTCCTCGACCAGCTTCTCCCAGGCCGCCGGCACGGTCAGCTTGCGGCGCTTCATCTGGCCGCCGCCGCCAAAGGCCTTGCCCATCATCTCGCCGAGATTGATCATCTGCGCGCCGCCGCCGGGAATCTCGAACGGCATCTGGGCCTGGGCCTCCAGCTCGATCTCGAGTTCGGTCTGGTCGAGATGGCCGTCACGGAAGCGCTGGCGGAACGCCTCGCGCGTCGCCTCGCTGGCGCCCTTGCCGGTCAGCGCATCGAGCAGGCGCGCAAGCGCGGCTTCCTCGGCCTTGTCCTTCACCGCAACGCGGCGGCGTTCCTTTTCCAGCCGGATCGCTTCCTCGACCAGGTCGCGGGCGATCTGCTCGACGTCGCGGCCGACATAGCCGACCTCGGTGAACTTGGTCGCCTCGACCTTGACGAAGGGCGCATCGGCCAGCTTGGCCAGGCGGCGGCTGATCTCGGTCTTGCCGCAGCCGGTCGGGCCGATCATCAGGATGTTCTTGGGGGTGACCTCGTCGCGCAGATCGCTGCCGAGCTGCTGGCGGCGCCAGCGATTGCGCATCGCGACCGCGACCGCCTTCTTGGCGTCCTTCTGGCCGATGATGTGCTCGTCCAGGGCTGCGACGATGGCTTTGGGGGTAAGTGCTTCGTTCATTCTTCTGGGTTCTTCTCAACTCCCCTCCCGCTTGCGGGAGGGGTCGGGGGAGGGCTTGTCAGCCATGAAAGGATCGGGGGAGGACAGGCCCTCCCCCAGCCCCTCCCGCAAGCGGGAGGGGAGTAAGGATCAGGTCGCGCTGTCCAGGCTTTCGACCGTGAGGCGCTCGTTGGTGTACACGCAGACATCCGCCGCGATCTTCATCGCCTTGCGGCAGATCGTCTCGGCATCTTCCTCATAATCGACCAGCGCGCGCGCCGCGGCGAGGGCATAATTGCCGCCCGATCCGATCGCGGCGACGCCGGCCTCGGGCTCGAGCACATCGCCATTGCCGGTGAGGATCAGCGTCACGTCCTTGTCGGCGACGATCATCATCGCCTCCAGGTTGCGCAGATACTTGTCGGTACGCCAGTCCTTGGCGAGCTCGACCGCCGCGCGCAGCAACTGGCCGTGATGCTGTTCGAGCTTGCGTTCCAGCCGCTCGAACAGGGTGAAGGCATCGGCCGTCGCGCCGGCGAAACCGCCGATCACTGATCCGTCACCGAGGCGGCGGACCTTTTTCGCATTGGGCTTCATCACGGTCTGGCCCTGCGTCACCTGGCCGTCTCCGGCGACGACGACGCGTCCATTCTTGCGCACGGAGAGAATTGTCGTGCCGTGCCACGTTGTGTCGTTTCCACTCATGGGGCGCATATGGGATGGCGAAAGCGGGTGCGCAATCCGGGCCTGTTTTTGGCGTTGCGCCGCAGCATGGGCTTGCCCGATAAGAGCGGCACCGACCTGGGGGAAAGCAATGGAGACGAAGCATTCGAGCGGACCCGAGCATGCGCTGGAGCGGCTCGTCTTCTTCTCGGACGCGGTGTTCGCGATCGCGATCACCCTGTTGATCATCGAGATTCATGTCCCGCGTCTCCCTCCGGAATCGACCTCTTACGACTATCTCGTCGCGCTCGAGCATCTGTTGCCGAGCTTTTTCGGGTTCTTCGTCAGCTTCTGGGTGATCGCCGCCTTCTGGGCCGGGCATCACCGCGCCTTCTGCCTCGCCGCGCATTACCGCGACGCGCTGCTTGGACCCAACCTCGCCTTTCTCTGTGCGATCGTCTTCATGCCCTTCGCCACGGCCTTCATGGCGGGCAATCTCGGCACGCTGGTGCCGCATGTCTTCTACGATTTGACCCTGATCGTCTGCGGGCTGCTCAACGTCCGCCTCAACCGGATGGTGACGACCGCGCCCGTGGTCAGCGAGCACGCCGAACCGCTGACCGTCGCGCTGACGCGGGTGCGCGGCTGGTCAGTGATGCTGGGCGCCACCTGCGCGCTGCTGTTGTGCTTCGTCGATCCGCGCTTCAGCCAGATCGCGCTGATCACCATCCCGCTATGGCGTATCCTGCTGCAGCACCGGACCCGACTGCACTTTACCGGCGCCGATCATGCCGGACCGGCGCAGGAGCCGGCAAGCGCCACGAAGCGGTAACGGACGTCCTGCGCGCTGCCGCGGCTGCGGAAACGGGCGCGGTCGATGACGGCCGGCTCGCAGCGATCCGAGTCCGCAGCGTACCACAGCCCATCTGACGCACCGCGCAGCTGGCATTGCGCCCGGTAACTACGCGCGCCGCGATCGGCCAGGGGGCACAATCTGTACCCGGGCGGTACCGCGACCGGAAGCGACCAGCCCCGGTCCGGCAGGCGGACCAGGCCCGGCGGCGGCACGACCTGCGCGGCTTTGGCCACGGCGGCGGCCTGGCGCTGGGCCGCGACACGTTCACCGATCCCGGCGAGCGCCGCGTCGTAATTCTTGCCGATCCAGCCGGTCAGCGTGACCCGGTCGGCCTGGGCGGCGGCGACGATCGCCTCGTCCTCCGGCGTCAGTTTTTCCCCGGCCTCGATCTTCGCGCTGATCGCGCGCAGTTCGGCCGCGCGCTGCTCATTCCTGCGCTTCTCGATCAGGGTCTCGAGCCGCGCCAGCTCCTCGTCCTGGGGCCGATCCGCTCGGAGCCAGGCAGGCACGCCGACGGCCGCCAGCACATGCTGCGGGATCAGCATGTTGGCGGCGGCGAGCAGCAGCGCGCCCAGCGGGATGACGACGAACACCGCCCGCTCCACCTTCGGCGCGACGCGGCCGAACAGCCAGACGACCAGCACCGCCACCGGCGCCAGCACGAGAAAGGTAAGCGAGGTGCCGAGCGAGCGGTCGCCCGGTGCGAGCGCAAAGAACAGCAGGGGCACCAGAAAGGCGAGGATGACCCGGCCGAGCAGCTTCGCGTAACCGATCAGCGCATCGCGCGCGCCGTCGACCCCACGCACCGCGCCGACGCCGCCGCTGACCAGCAGCACGCCGACGACATGGATTGGGTTGAGAAAGGAATAGAGCGCACCGACACCGAAGATCGCGATGAGCAGATAATTGAGCTGCGGCAGCCCAAAGCTGCGGAAGAGGGCGCCCGCTACAAGCAGCGCGATCATGGCGGCGACCACCAGCACGAGGCGGCGATGAACGCTCTCGATCGTGGCACCGGCGGTCTGCAGCCCTTCGGAAAGACCAGTCCGGGTCCTGCCCCAAAGCTCGGCCGAGCGCTGTTTCATCGAGGCGAGCGCGCCGCCCCGGGGTTGCGGCACCATCGCCCGCGGTTCTGCCTTCGCTGGAAGATCGGCCATCGTTCCCCCCGGTAACCGGCCCCGACGATATGGGGCCGGACCGGGACTTGATAGAGGTGCCGCCGATCGCGCGCTAGGAGGAACGCGACGTGGCCGGGCGCGGCACGGCCGCGCCCGGCGCGTCAGTTAACGGCAGCGCGTGTTGTTGGCGTCGATCGAGGCACCGGCGACGCCGCCGCCCGCCGCGCCGAGCAAGGTGCCGAGCGTCTTGGAACCGCCCGGCGCGATGATGTTGCCGAGCAGGCCGCCCACCGCCGCACCGACGAGCAAGCCGGTCGTGCCGTCCGAGCGGCGGCAATAATAACGGCCGTCCTGACCACGATAAACGCGGTCGTTACGCGACAGGCGGCGTTCCCGATAGCGCGGCGAATCGCGATAATACCGGTCGGCATAATAGCCGTTATATTGGGGGTCCGGCCGGTTATAATCATATTGCCGGTATGTACGATAACGGGGATCGACCCCTTCGTCGCCATAGCTTGTACAGCCCGAGACAAGGCCGGCGCTGAGGGTAGCCGCGGCCAGCAGGCCGAGGGTCATGGTACGCATATCACTCTCCCGTTTCGTTATGCCTGCGCAACGCGGCAGGCACGAGGATGGTTGCAATCCTAGTGAGTCGTCATCGACGGGAAACCCGATGGCGGGCGCAGCGCTTCACGTTCGCCGGGTGTGACCGCCGCCGTCGGATCCGGGCGGAAGGCGAGCGGCGCGCGGTCTTGCGGGCCGGGATGAGGCTGGTCGAGCGCAAGATCGGGCGCTGCATGCTCGGCCGATGCGGCATAGCTGCGGCCCCGCGCCAGAAGGGTGACGAGCACCCCGCCGATCGCAACCGCCGCGGCGCCGAGCGAGATGGCGGTGGTGCGCCCGATCGGCGGCTTTGGTTTGGCTTTGCTCGTCGTTCGCGGCGCCATGATCTTTCCCATGCTGGTTGAGGATGTTGCGGCATCAACGGGCGGTCTGGCATCGTGTTCCGACGGTTGCGTACCGGCACGCGGCATGTGATCCTCGCGTCATGGGCGTAGCGGAGATCCTCGGCCTGGCTGCGAGCGTCAGCCTGTTATCGGGCTGGCGGCTCTATCTCTGCATCTTTGCCACCGGCGTCGCGATGCACAGTGGCTGGCTCGCCCTGCCTGCGCACCTCCATCAACTCGACATCCTGGCCAATCCCTGGGTGATCGGCGTCGCGGGGGTGGCGGCGCTGGCCGAGTTCCTGGCGGACAAAGTGATGTGGATCGACAGTGCCTGGGACGCGGTCCACACGCTGATCCGCCCCGTTGGCGGGGCGTTGCTTGCCCTGGCGATCGTCGACCCCGGCGATCCCAAATGGCAGGTGATCGCCCTCATCCTGGGCGGCGGTGCCTCACTGCTGACTCACAGCGCGAAGGCCGGCACGCGCGCGGTGGTCAATGCGAGCCCCGAACCCGTGAGCAATATATTGGTGTCCACGACCGAGGATGTGGCGACGGGCGGCTTGCTGATCCTGGCGCTGGCCAATCCGGTCATCGCGATCGGCGTGGCGCTGCTGCTGCTGGCGGGCGCCACCGCGACGCTGTTGATGCTGCGCCGCGCGCTGCGCTGGGCGATGCGGCGAGGAACGCGGCCGGCGGGATGATCGCGACAGGTCCGGCGGGACGCCAGGCGGTGCGCACAGGGAACAGTGACCTCGCGCATCCGTTTAGCTGGCCCCGTGTACGGAGTTGGATCATGAAAACGAAAAGCATCGCACTGGCGCTTGCCCTGCTGGGCAGCGCCGCCACGGCAACCGCCCAGACCGCGCCGCCCGCCCCTGCCACGTCCGGCGCGGAGAAGGACGTCAACAGCCCGGACGTGGCAGCCGCCAACCAGGATGTCGCGGCGCAGGCCGCCGCCCGCCAGAGCGCCGTCGCCGAGGTCAATGCCGACACGCAGGCGAGTGCCGACACGCAATACGCCGCCGATCTCGCCGCCTATCGCGAAGCCCTGCGCGCGCATCACCGCGAAGTCGCACGCGACGCCCGCATCGCCGATCGCCAGGAACGTGCCTATGCCGACGCGATGCGCGACTGGCGCCGCCAGGTCTATGCCTGCAAGCATGGCAGCAATCGCGCCTGCAAGGCGCCGACGCCAGACCCCGCCAATTACTGGTGAGGCAGCGGAACGCCCGTTGCGCGTACGGACCTAGTGTCGGCAGACGATCGTATAAACGTCCGGATCACCATGGCCGATTAGCCCGAAGGATCGCATGACCGCCGCCACGCCCAACCGCGACTATGCTTACGGCCTGGCGCGGGCCTTTGCCGGGGCGATTCTGTTCGGCCTCCCCCTGCTGATGACGATGGAGATGTGGTCGCTCGGCCTCTACACGCATCCGGCGCGGCTGCTGCTGTTCGCGGCTGCTGCTGTTCATGGTGCTGAACTTCGTCGTGCTGGTCATCCTGTCGCGCTTCGGCGGGTTTGAGCGCACCTCGACCTTGGTGGAGGATATGCTCGACGGGCTGGCGGCGTACGGCGTCGGGATCATCGCATCGGCGGTGGTGCTGGCGCTGTTCGGAGTGCTCAAGCCCGCCATGCCGATCGACGAAATGGCCGGCATGATCGCAATCCAGAGCGTGCCCGGGAGCTTCGGTGCGATGATCGCGCGCAAGCAGCTCGGCGCGGGCGAGAGCGATGAGAATGCGGAGCATGAAGCGCGCTCCGCCGGCTATGCGGGGCAGTTGTTCCTGATGATGGCCGGCGCGCTATTCCTCGCCTTCAACGTCGCGCCGACCGAGGAAATGATCCTGATCGGCTTCAAGATGACGCCGTGGCACAGTCTGGCACTGATCGCCGTGTCGCTGGCGCTGCTGCATGCCCTGGTCTTCTCGGTCGGCTTTGCCGGGCAGGAAGAGGCGCCCAAGGGCTATGGGTTCGACCGGCGCTTCCTGATCTACACCGTACCTGGCTACGCCATCGCGCTGCTGGTCAGCTTCTACACGCTGTGGACCTTCGGGCGGGCAGATGGCGGCGATATCGGCGCGATCGCGGCGACGGTAGTGGTGCTCGGCTTCCCGGCGGCGATCGGCGCGGCCGTGGCCCGGCTGGTCGTATAGGAGTCGGCGATGGCCGGGACGAAGAAGATCGACACGCCCCCGCTCGAGTGGATCGCCGCCGGCATCGGCGCGGTGCTGTTGCTGTTCCTGATCGCGGTGATCGGACGCGAGGCGCTGAACGGCGAGGCGGCGCAGTTGCCGCAGATCGAGGTCGCGGTCACCGACGTGGCGCCGGCGGCATCGGGCTATGTCGTCTCGTTCGAAGCGCGCAACCGCACTGACGGGACTGCCGCTGCGGTGGAGATCGAAGGCGTGCTGAAAGCGGGCGGTGCCGAGATCGAGACGAGCGGCGCGACGATTGATTATGTGCCCGGCAAGGGCAAGGCGACGGGCGGGCTGTTCTTCCACGAAGACCCGCGCAAGGCGGACCTTGAAGTGCGGGCGTTGGGGTTCCAGACCCCCTGACCCGAACGCGGCACGGTTTATTTCGAGCCGCACTGGTTACGCGACCGAAAGCAACTATCTCCTGCGCGATAGTGAGGAGCCCAGCATGACCGATACGCCTGCGTACACGCCCCCCAAGGTCTGGACCTGGAACAAGGAGAATGGCGGCGCCTTTGCCAATATCAACCGGCCGATCGCCGGCGCGACGCATGACAAGGACCTGCCGGTCGGCAAGCACCCCTTCCAGCTCTATTCGCTGGGCACGCCCAATGGCGTGAAGGTGACGATCATGCTCGAGGAGCTGCTTGAGCTGGGCCATAAGGGCGCGGAGTATGACGCCTGGCTGATCCGCATCAACCAGGGCGACCAGTTCGGCAGCGGGTTCGTCGAGGTGAACCCCAATTCCAAGATCCCCGCGCTGATGGACCGCAGCGGACCCGAGCCGATCCGCGTGTTCGAATCCGGCGCGATCCTGATGCATCTCGCCGAGAAGTTCGGGGAATTCCTGCCGACCGAGACGGCGGCCCGCGCGGAGTGCCTGTCCTGGCTGTTCTGGCAGATGGGCAGCGCGCCTTTCCTCGGCGGCGGCTTCGGCCATTTCTTCGCCTATGCACCGATCAAGATCGAATATGCGATCGATCGCTATGCGATGGAAGTGAAGCGCCAGCTCGACGTTCTCGACCGGCGGCTGGCCGAGAACGAATATCTCGGCGGCGACGCCTATACCATCGCCGACATCGCGACCTGGCCCTGGTATGGCGCGCTGGCGAAGGGCCTGGCCTATGATGCGGGCGAATTCCTGCAGGTGCAGGACTATAAGAACCTGCAGCGCTGGACCGACCAGATCGCGGCGCGGCCGGCAGTGGCGCGCGGGCGGATGGTCAACCGCGTGATGGGCGATCCGGCGAGCCAGCTGCACGAGCGGCACGATGCGGCGGATTTCCTGACGAAGACGCAGGACAAGCTCGCGCCGACGGAGTAGTCGGTGCTCTCCGGCCCGGAGACACAGATGATCCTTCCCCTGATCGCGCTGCTTGCCGCGGCGGAGCAACCCCCTGCCCCGAAACCGGCGCCGCTGCGGTTGAACGATGTGAGCGTGGTCGGCACGCACAACAGCTACAAGCTGGCGATGCCGGTCGAGACCATGGCGAAGGTGCGGGCGGTCAGCGTGCCGATCGCCGAGATGCTCGATTATGCGCACCGGCCGCTGGCCGAGCAGCTCGATGCCGGTGCGCGGCAGTTGGAGATCGACGTCAATTACGATCCCAAGGGCGGCTTCTACGCAAAGGGATCGAGCGACCCGAAGCTGTTGCAGCCCGGGTTCAAGGTGCTGCACATTCCGGGCATCGACAATTCGAGCAGCTGCGTGCTGCTGACCGAGTGCCTGCGGATCATCCTGCGCTGGTCCGACAAGCATCCCGGTCATGTGCCGATTATGCTGATGTTCAACGCCAAGGACGAGAAGAACGCGTGGCGCGGCGGGATCGACGCGCTTCCGTTCGATGCGGCGGCGTGGGATGCGCTCGATGCCGAGATCCGTTCGGTGATGCCGGTGACGAAGCTGATCGTGCCGGACGAGGTTCAGGGCAGGTATCCCACGCTGCGCGACGCGGTGCGCGCGGGCAACTGGCCGACGCTGGACAGGGCGCGCGGGCGCTTCCTGTTCACGCTCGACGAGACGCCGGAGAAGGTGGCAGGCTATCGCGGCGCGCGGAAGTCGCTCGAGGGGCGGGTGTTCTTCATCAGCACTGACGAGGACTCGCCAGCGGCGGCCTATCTTACCATCAACGATCCGGTTGCCGAGGGTGATCGCATCCGGCGCGACGTCGCGGCGGGCTATCTGGTGCGGACGCGGGCGGATGCCGATACCAAGGAAGCGCGGGTCAACGACACCAAGCGGCGCGAGGCGGCGTTCGCCAGCGGGGCCCACTATGTCTCGACCGATTATCTGTGGCCCGATGCGCGGTTCGCCGGCGGCTATCAGGTGCGGTTGCCGGGCGGGGTGACGGCGCGGTGCAACCCGGTGCGGCGCGCGGCGGATTGTCCGGCCGGGCGCCTGGAGAAGCGCTGAGTCAGCCGAGCCGGTCGAAATAGACGAAGAAAAAGCCAAGCTGGCCGAGGATCGCGACAGCGACCAGACCGAGCTGGACGCGGCGCGAGACGGTGACCGCGCCGAGCGCGCAGCCCAGAATCGAGAGCAGGGCGCGGGCTGAGTACATCAGCCCGTTCGCCTCGAAATAGGCCACGCCCTTCAGCAGCGTGTCGCCGATATCGAGGAAGAAGGTCAGCGCGATCAGGCCGAACAGCCATTTGCGGCGCGACAGGAAATACTCGTCATACCCGTCATAGCCGTCCAGATCGCCGGGGAAGAGGATCGCGCAGATCAGGAAATAGCAGGACGCATAGGCGAAGATGAAGAGATAGCGGCCGAACGTCCAGTCAGTGATGTGGCTGAGGCGGAATTCCCACCACCAATAGCCGATGACCGACAGCAGCGCCCAGGCAACCCAGCCGAGATGGACGATGCTCAGCTTCCGCCTGCCGGGATGCTCGACAAAGGCGGCGAGGCCGAGGAGCAGCCGGCTGACGCTCAGGCCGAGGATCACCCCGACGATGACGCGAACGTGCAGGAAGAGATCATTGGCCATGAGCGTCCTCGTGCCGGGAAGGTGGCAGATCGCGCGACCGCGGGCAATCGCGCGACCACTGGATTCCGCGCGCGGCCCATACTATGTATGGGTTATTGTATGGATACAGAAAGCATGCACGATGATGCGGTTGGAAAATGACTCGGACAGGTTCCGCTGGATCCTGAAGGCGGGGTGGAAGGGTCTGTGCCCGCGCTGCGGCAAGGGGCATATGTTCACGTCCTGGCTGAAGGTGACGAAGGAATGCGAGGTGTGCGGCCTCGATTACCGGTTCGCCGCGCCGGATGACGGCCCCGCTTTTTTCTCGCTGTGCATCGTCGCCTTTCCGTTGACCTTCCTGCTGGTGTGGATGGAGGTGGTCTATAATCCACCGCTCTGGGTGCATCTGGTGACGTCGATTCCGGTGATGGTGGCCGGGTGCCTGTTGCCGCTCCGGCCGATCAAGGGATGGCTGGTCGCCTCGCAATATGTGAACCGGGCGCAGGAGGCAGGCACCGGCGCCTTGTGGAACAAGCTGCACGGGCGCGCGCCGGAGGAAGGCGCCGGGAATTTCGATGACTGACGCCTGGCTCCCGGATCTCACACGGAGCAGCGGCGCCAAATATCAGGCGATCGCCGATGCGATCGATGCGGCAATCACGCGCGGGGAATTGCGCCGGGGCGACCGGCTGCCGCCGCAGCGCGAGGTCGCCGCCAGGCTGGGCGTAGACCTGACCACGGTGACCAGGGCCTATGACTCGGCCGCGCGGCGCGGGCTGATCGAGGCGCGGGGACGCGCGGGCAGCTTCGTCGCCGCGACGCACGAGCCAATCGTGCCGCCGCCGCTGGTCGATACCGGCATGAACATGCCGCCGGAGATTCCGGGCGGGCTGCTGAGCCGGGCGATCACCGAGACATCGGCCGCGCTGCTCGCCGGATCCGAGATGGCGTGGCTGCAATATGCGCCAGCCGGCGGTGCGGCGCAGGACCGCGCGGCCGGCGCCGCGCTGCTGACCCGGCGCGGCCTGGCGAGTGGCGAAGAGCAGGTAATCGTGACGGCGGGTGGGCAGAATGCGCTGCACGCGATCCTGACCGCCACGCTCGGCGCGGGCGACATGGTGGCGTGCGGGCGGTTCGTCTATCCCGGCTTCAAGGCGCTGGCGGAACGGCTGGGCCTGATCCTGCTGCCGCTCGAAGCAATCGACGCCGCGACGCTCGATGTGGCATGTCGCACGCATCCGGTGCGCGCGCTCTATGTCGTGCCGACCAACGACAATCCGACCACCGCGACCATCGTTGCGGCCGAGCGCGAGGCGATCGCGCAGGTGGCGCGGTGCCATGACCTGCAGGTGATCGAGGACGACGCCTATGGGCTGCTCGCCCGCGATCCCGTCCCGCCGATCGCCGCCTTCGCCCCCGAACATTGCTGGTACGTCGCAAGCCTGTCCAAGATCGTGACGCCGGCGCTGCGCGTCGCCTTTGTCCGCGCGCCGAGCGTCGGCAGCGCGATCCGCCTCGCCACGGACGTGCACGAGACCGCGATCATGGCGCCGCCGCTCAACGCGGCGATGGTGACCCGGTGGATCGGCGACGCGACGTTCGAGCGGCTGGTCGCGGCGATGCGCGGCGAGATCGCGTGGCGGGGGCAGCTGGCCGACGAATTGCTCGGCCTGGCGGGCGGGCGCTCGGGCGAGGGCTATCATCTGTGGTTGCCCCTGCCCGGCCATCTCCGCGCCGATGATCTGGCCGCAGCGATGCGACCGCTCGGTCTGCCGGTGGTGGGTTCGGGCAGCTTCGCGGTGGGGCGCGACGATAGCCAGGCAGTGCGCGTGTCGCTGGGCGGGTTGCTCGACCGGGAGCGGCTGGCGCGGGCGCTGCGCGTCCTGCACGGRCATCTCGGCCAACCGCTCGGCAAGGCGCTCCCGCTGGTCTGACGAACACGATCGGTCACAGCCTGGTTGCATGGAGGCCGGATAGCGCGTGCGGCGGAAGGGTTGAATCAAGGTCGGCAGCGCCCTTGCTGGACGATGAGTCAAATCGCCCGCCGCTCCGGCGTAGCCTAATCGCGAGTCCATGAGGGGAACGCGGACACAAAACAGGCGCGGTGTGTTGGAGCGTTTTGGCACAGCCGATCACGAGCGACGGTTTCGTGGCGGCGCCGGCCGGGTATACTCCCGCTTTGGCGCGGCGGGGGTGGGCCGCAATCTCGCCCATAGGAGTCTTACGGCAATGACGATACGGACAGCATGGATCCTGCCAACGGCACTCGCCGCGGCGTGCGCGGGCATCGCGGCACCGGCAAGCGCGGGCCAGGCGCAGCAGAACAGAACGACCGAGCAAGAGGCGGGGCGGATCGTCTCGCAGCCGGCGCGCGACGTGGGCGTGGCGAAGACCAAAATCCCGCCGCTGCTCGTTCAGGTGAGCGAGGCGCCTTACACGACGCGTGGCGCCGGTACCTGCCGGCAGATCGCCAGCTCGATCTCGGCGCTGACCGGCGTGCTCGGCCCGGATTTCGACGCTGACGGTACGCCGAAGAAGCGCAACCTGGCCAAGGCGGGCGGCGAGGCAGTGGTCAATTCGCTGATCCCGTTCCGCGGGCTCGTGCGCGAAGTGAGCGGGGCGGCGCCGGCCGAGCGGCGGCTGAATGCGGCGTTCGACGCGGGCTTTGCGCGCCGCGGCTTCCTGCGCGGCCTGCAGCGGGCCAAGGGTTGTCGGGGATAAGAGGATCGACGGCGGCGCGGACATGAACCACGCCGCCGCCGAAGGGTCTAGCCGGTGGCTTGGAGCGCGTGCTTGAGATCGCGCATCTCGTCATGGCCGGCGCGAACCGAGCCATAGGCAGTCTGGATCGCCGATTTCGTCCCGGCGGACAGGTCCTGATCGTCGAGGGCGGATTCGAACTTCGCCTTGATATGATCTTCGCCGCGCTCGACCTCGTTGACGATCGCCGCGTCGTCCTGGCCAGTGACGGCGGCCTTCAGGTTCAGGAAGGCGCGGTGCGCACCGGCGAGCACTGTGCCGTCGTCTTCGGGATTGCCGCCGAGGCGCGATACTTCGGCCTGGAGCGCGGAGACGACCTGGCGGCGCTCCGTCGCGCGGGCGGTGAACAGCTGGCCGTAACGGCTGTTCTCGGCGTCCTTCGCTGCCTCGGTATAGCCGTCGACGCTGTCGAGCGTCGTGGCGATCAGGCCGTTGAGCGTGCGGATGTCGTGGCTGGTCTCAGTCATGGAGAGCTCCTGATTGCGTGAGCGGACTGAACGCGCACGCCGGAGAATGGGGCCGTATCAGCGCGGGTTTTTCTCGCTGATCGAGATCAAGCGGGCACGAGCACGCGCCGCAGCAGCGGCAGGAGCTGATCGCCCTGACGCCTGATCTCGGACAGATAGGGCGTGTCCGACAGCACGAAATGCGTGATGCCGAGCGCCTCGTATTTGCGCAGCGAGGCGGCGACATCGGCGGCCGAGCCGACCAGCCAGGTGGTGCCGGCGCCGCCGCCGCCGAACTTGCCGGGCGCGGTGTAGAGATTGTCGTCGAGCACCTCGCCGCGCGCATGGAGATCGAGCAGCCGCTGCTGGCCGGTCGCGACCCAGCTGCGGTGGTCGTTCCAGCCCCTGCCCTCGCCCTTCGCCATCTCGGCGACCTTGGCCTCGGCATCGGCCCAGGCCTGTTCGGTGGTGTCGCGCACGAGGGTGGTGATGCGCAGGCCGAATTCGAGCGGCGGCAGGTTGCGGTCGAGATCGCGGCTCAGCGTCTTCAGCCGATCGATCCGCTCGCGCACGCCGTCGAGCGGCTCACCCCAGAAGAGCTGGACATCGGCCTCGGTCGCGGCGACCCGCTCGGCCGCGGCGGAGGCGCCGCCGAAATAGAAGCGCGGATGGCGCCGGTCGCCACGGGCCTGCAGGCGCGGGGCCACGGTCGAGCGGGTGACGCGGAAATACTCGCCGGCATAGGTCACGTCCTCCTCGGTCCAGAGGCGGCGGGCGAGCTGCATGAATTCCCTGGTGCGGGCGTAGCGCTGCGCCTGATCGCCCTCGCTGTCGCCATAGGCGGCGAGATTGTCCTGGCCCGACACGATGTTGATACGCACCCGGCCGCCGCTCAGATCGTCGAGCGTCGCTGCAGCCGAGGCGAAATTGGCCGGGCGCCAATAGCCGGGGCGGATGGCGATCAGCGGCTCGAAGCTGGTGGTGCGCGCAGTGAGCGCGGTGGCGAGGGTGAAGGTATCGGGCCGCCCCCAGCCGGTGCCGAGCAACGCGCCCTTCCAGCCATGATCCTCGAGCGCTTTGGCGTGCTCGGTCAGCGTGTCCAGGCTGCTGGTGCCCGCCGGCGTGGTGTCGCCGCGATGGCCGGCGCCGATTTGATTGGGGATGTACCAGAGGAATTCGGAATCGCTGCTCATGACGCACCTTGCTGGAGTATTCCTATCGATCTGATAGGAATTAAGCTGCTGGAGCGCAACAGGGTGAATGCGGGGGCGGAAAGAAGGTGTGGATGGGCCGCGGCAATGGCCGCGTGTTACCAGCCCTCGACGATGCGGTTGACCGTCTCACCGGGGTTGCGGTGGCGGTGCCATTTGAGGAAGCGGACGGCGGCGCGGTTCATCGTGCGGCGATCGGCGACGAGCAGGCCGGGATCGTCCATTTTCTCCGCGAGGTCCTCGAGCAGCGGGGTGAATTGCAATTTGCCGATATGCTGGTCGAACAGCGCGGCGAGCAATTCGCCATATTGCGCCTGGGCGTGAAGAGAAATGTGGTAGAGCGCCCAGCTCATCACCAGGGCGAGCAGGGCGAGGCAGAGCAGGGCGGGCGGCGGGGGCAGCACCGTGAGATAGCGCGTGCCCGTCAACCAGCCGGTCGCGGCATAGGCGGCGCAGACCGGCGCGGCCAGCGCCAGGCCGAAACTGGCATAGATGGCGCTGTCGACAATGGCCTGCTGGTCGTCCAGCTCCCCGCGCAGATCCTTGTCGATCGAGACCCAGAGGCGATACCAGGCGAAGACGCCGTCCAGCCCGTATTTCCGGTCGGGATAGGATTCGAAGGCCTTGAGCAGATTGCCCATGCGCGTGGGGTAGAGCGCGCGTTCGACCCCGTCGGGCCCCGCGGGATATTCGCGGATCATCAGGCGCAGCTCGGTGCAGCGCGGATCGGCGCGGTCGAGCGCATCGGCGCGCGTGCGCAGGCGCGCGAGGCGGCGCTGCTGCCAGGCGACGCCCCAGGCGCAGAGCCGGGCGGGCCAGTATCGCCGACCCTCGAACACCATGTAGATCGGCATGTCGAGCAGGAGCGTGAGCCAGCCGAGGCAGAGGATCGCGACCGGGAAGCTGACGCTTTCCGCCACGGTGACCCGGAGCGTGGCCAGCGCGGCGGTGATGAGCGGCCACAATATCGCGGAAAACAGCGCCCCCGGCAGAACGAGACGGAGGATGAGCTTGGTTGCGATGTCGAACGGCAGCTTCATCAATCGTCGGGTGAGGTGCCGGACCCGTGCGGCCCGGCCATCGGCGCGCTATCCGGGGCCCATTCCTGCTGCTGCTGCTGCTGCTGTTGCTGTTGTTGTTGCTGTTGCTGCTGTTGCTGCTGCTGCTGCTGCTGCTGTTGTTTCGGCTTGATGCCGAAAAGGCGCAGCACGCGCCGCACAAGCCCCGCGAAAAAGCCGGTGTCGCCCGAGCCAGTCTTGCTCATCGCCTATTCCCCCACAGATCAGACCTGACCGGCATAGCAGTATTCGGGGGGATTGGGGAGCATGCGGCGAGGCATGGCGAGGCGCCGATCGGCCATGCGCGGAACCGCCCTTGCCTGCGGGTAGATTTTTTGCCGGCGATGAGAAACAGCGCGCGCCCGGCGGGTGCGTATCGGGATTTGTAGGCGAGCCGCCGGTCCAGTTGAATCGAGCGATACGGCTAGAGCAATCGCCGGCTATTTCCTGACCGAAAAGCCATAGGGGATGTACAGGAACAGCTCCGTATTGCTCACCTGCTGCCAGGCGATGGCCTGATCCAGGCCGGTGACGTCGAGACCATAGTCCGCGCCGTAAAAGCTGAGCGCGTGTTGGGCGCCGGCGGCGATGCGGCGATAGATGTCGTCGCGATATTGCTCCGGGTTGATGATGGTGAGGGCGAGCTGGCCCTTTTGTGCGATCTGCGAGCGGCCGGTGGCGGGCACGGATTTGACGAAGCCGTTGATCTTTTGCTGGGCGCTGCCGATCGAGCCTTCCAGCTTCGTCTTCACCTTCAGATGCACGGTCGCGGTGCTGCCGTCATCCTCGAACCCCGGCGGCGGCTTGTCGTCGTCATCGTCGTCATCCTCGTCGTCGGTCGCATCGGCCTTGCCGGCCAGGGCGGGAAACCGGTCCTGCCAGTTGGCGCGTGTGACCTCGACCAGCTCGAACTGACCGGTGACGAGGCTGAACCCGTCGCGTTTCGCGCGGTCGATCGCGTCGAGCAGCATGGCCTGGACCTCGCGCTTGCGCATGTCCGCCTCGCGCGAATCCGACACGATCTCGATCGTGCGCACGGCCGAATCCGCCATGCGCTTCAGCCCGATCACCGGCGGCGGGCGGACGATGGTGCCGGGGGCGGAAATACGCTGGCCGGTGACGACGATCTCACCGCCCCCATCCTGGGCGAACGAGGGGCCGGCGACGAACGCCAGGCAGCCGAGCACCGCACAGGCAAAGGCTTTCATGGCTCTTCTCCCGACCGGAATCATTTGGGAAGGATCATGTAGCGATAGGGCACATAGAGGAACACGTCGGTGCCGCTCACCTGCGACCAGGAAACCTGGCCGTCCACGCCGCTGACCTGGACGGCATAATCGGGGCCGAACATCGCCGCATAATGGCGGGCATTGTCCGCCACCAGTTGCACGATGGCGTCGCGATACTGATCCGGATTGACGATGGTGAGCGCCAGCGCGCCCGACTTGTCCACGGTGCCGCGGCCCGAGCGCGGCACGCTCTTGATGAAGGCATCGAGGCGCTTTTCCGCATCGGCGATCGACCCGGCCAGCCTGACCTTGACCATCAGCGTCGCCTGGCTGGTATCGACGCGCCCGGCCGAGACCAACGGCAGATCCTGATAGGTCGCCCTGGTGACCGGGACCAGCTCGAAGCCGCCCGTGACCAGCTCGACCCCAGCGGCCCCGGCACGATCCAGCGCGGCGAGCACCATGGTGTGGATCTCTCGCTTGCGGGTCGCCTCGTCGCGCGAGTCCGACGCGACCGCGATCTGCAGCACCGCGGCATCCGCCTGCCGGCGGAGGCCGACGACCGGGCGGTCCTGCTGCGCATAGCGGGCGTTGAGCCGGTTGCCGGTAACGACGACTTCGCCCAGCCCGGGGGGCGGTGCAGGCGCATCCTGCGCAAGGGCCGGAACGGCGGTGGCGCCAAGGATCGCGGCCGCCAGAAAAAGTCCTGGTCTCATCCCTGGTCTCATCATCGTCTCTCCCGGGAGGAGGGTCGGTCGATTCGGCGCGGATGGCAAGCGGCAATGCGACGGTGCCCGGGCTTCCGTGCGGGCGGGGCGGCGGGGGCGGCGGTCGTCACGCGCATTAACCGCTTGTTGTCGTGCGACGGCATAGGGCGGTGCGGTGACGCTGCTCGCTGAAATATGGGCCCAGGCGCGGCCGGTCGCCATCGTGAGCGCGTTCAGCCTGTCGCTGATGACGGCGCTCGAACTTCTCTTCCCGCGCGAGAAGCAGTCGCTGCACCAGAGGCTGATGGGACTGGGGATCTGGGCGTTCTACGTGCCGATCAGCATGGTGATCTACAAGCTGTTCCATCATCTGTGGGTCGCGATCGGCATCAGGCCGCTGATAAGCTTGCCCATGTCCTTCGACTGGGCGGGCATCCCGGGGATGGTGGTGGCGCCGATCGCGGCCGCGCTGATCTACGACTTCTTCTTCTACTGGTTTCACCGGGCCCAGCATGCCCTCGCCTGGCGCTTTCATGCGGTGCATCACTCCATCCGGGAGCTGAACGCCGCCAATTCCTATCACCATGTCAGCGAGCCGATCTTCCAGGCGGTGTTCCTGTTGCTGCCGGTAAGCCTGATCGTGACCGATACCGGCCCGACCGTTCCGGCGATGCTGATCATCCTGCATCTCCAGGCATCCTTCCTTCACTCGCCGACCCGCATCAATCTCGGGCCGTTGCGCGTGTTTTTCTGCGACAACCAGTTTCATCGCATCCACCATTCGCTCGAAGAGAAGCATTTCGACCGTAATTTCGGGGCCTTCACCACCCTGTGGGACCGACTGTTCGGCACGGCATGGTTCCCCGCCAGGAACGAATGGCCCGACACGGGGCTGGCGGAGATCGACCAGCCGCGCAGCCTGCGGGCCTGGGTCGACCTGCCGATCAGGTTCCGGCGCGGGCGCCCGGACGAACCGGCCGAGTCCGCGCTGGTCCATTGAGCCACGCCGCCGTGCCGCCGCGGCGGCGGTGACCCGGCCTCACCGCGACGGCCGTGGTGCCTTGTCCTTGTTGCGCTTGTCGGCGACGAAGCTGTGGCCGCCCTCGCCCTTGTAGATGTCGAACAGGCCGATCGCCTCGAACAGCTCGGGGAAATTGCGCATGCCGTAATTGCGCGGGTCGATCGAGGCCTGGCGCTTGGCCGCGCTGCCGGCGGCGGGCATCGAGGCCCAGCCATCGTCCCAGGCGGCCGCCTCGACCGCGCCGCGCAGGATGGTGACGAGGGTGGCGTCCTGGGCGAGGACCTTGCCCGGCGATTTCGGCGGGGACGCCTCGGCCTTGGCCTTTGCGCCGGCGCCGGCGGCCTTGCCCTTCTTTTCGGCGGGCGGCGCGGCGGGGGCCGGTGCGGCGGGATCAGCGAGGCTGTCGAGATAGAGGAAGGTGGTGCAGGCGTTGACGAACGGATCGGGCGTCTTGCGTTCGCCAAAGCCATAGACGTCATGGCCGTTGGCCTTGAGCTGCATGACGAGCGGCGTGAAATCCGCGTCGCTGGAGGCGATGCAGAAGCCGTCGAGCTTCTGGGTGTAGAGCAGTTCCATCGCGTCGATGACGAGGGCGATGTCCGTCGCGTTCTTGCCGGTCGAATAGCTGAACTGCTGGATCGGACGGATGGCGAAGGCGTGCAGCTTCTCTTTCCAGCCCTTCAGGCCGGCGCTGCCCCAGTCGCCATAGGCGCGGCGGATATTGGCGGTGCCGTATTTGGACAGCTCGGCCAGGATCAAGGCGATCTTGGTGTGCGAGACATTGTCGGCGTCGATCAGCAGCGCGATGCGGCGATTGGGGGCCGGGGTGGTGGGTTGATAGTCTTCCATGATGTTCTTTCGTGTCGGGGCCCGATCGTTTGTCGGGGCCCGCTTATGGGGCGCGGCGCGATGTTCCGGCGGCGCTTGGTGGATGGCGTGATGGCGGTGCGTGAGTCGCCGGTGCCGGATGAGGGTAGCATAGGGTGGCGGGGATTGCCGCTTCGTGCGGGATGATCAGCCCGGGACATAGGGCACTTGCCTGTCGGCGACGCGGGCCATGGCCTTGCGCAGGCGCTCGACCAGGCCATCGGACTCGGCGTCGGGCCCGCCGACGCCGGCCCATGTCTTCGGATCGCGGGCCCGCAGCCATTGCAGCCCGGCGCGGACATCTGCCCGCACTTCGCGGGCATAGCGGACGATGACCGGGGCCACGGCGCCGGCGGGCAGGAAGACGCGGACCGCTTCCTCCACATAGCCGATGGCGCGTTCGTAGAGTGCGCGCTCGACGCGTTCGTTTGCCCTGGCCTTGCCGAGCGCGGTGGCCTCGGCGAAGTCGGGATAAGCGGCGCGCCAGCGGACGATGGTGGCGCGCGGGACACCGAATTCGGCAGCGAGCTCGCGATCGGTGAGACCATCGCCGCCCTGCGCGCGGGCGCGGCGGGCAAAGGCGGGTTTATAGGGCGGGCAGGCCTCGGTCATGCGGCGCGGTGTAGCCGGGTGGCGGCGTGGTTTGAATCGAGCGACCGCGCCGTGTCGGGCGGGGTATCGGCCGGAGATGTGGGACACTGGCTGTGTCATATCTCCCGTCGCGGCGGCTGGTGCGAGTCAGTGAGATTTTATACCTATTATTCAACTATTTATACTGACTTTGGTGCGGAACTGGCTCTAATCATTTCCCGGCCGCATCCCTTTTGCCGCGCAGAGCGTTTCGCTGTGCGAACGAACGGGAGGAACGGCATGAGGACTTCGCAACACCGGTACCGGGTCGCCATCGGAATGGCCGTGCTGCTCGCGCTGGGCGCGTGCGACGGCAGCGGAAAAGGCGGGAATGCCGTGACCATGGCGGGCGCGGCTGACTCCGCCCAGGCCAAGCTGAACGCCTATGTGACGGGATATAACAAGCTGATCGGCACGTTCGGCCTGCCCGAGACCGCGGAGAAGTACGAAGCCGCCAAGATTCCGAGCCAGTCCGCGACCGACAGCATCATTGTCAGCGACGGCTGGATCGAACAGGCCACGACCGAGCTCAAGCAGGCGCGCGCCCTGCCCGGCGGGCCGGCCGACCTCGACCAGGCGGGCGACGCGCTGATCGCATCGCTGGACAAGCTGCTTGCCCGCCTGCAGCCGCTCAACGTCTATTATGACAGCAAGGCGTACAAGGACGACAAACTCGCCCGCGGCAAGGCGGAAGATGGGCCCCTGCTCGCCGAGTTCAGGGCAGCGCTCGCCAGCAGCGAGGCATTCAACGCCGTGCTGAAGCGGGAACGCAAGGCCCGCACCGACGCCGAACTCGCCGAGATGAAGAACAAGGGCGACACGCTCGCCTACTCCACCAAGCTCGCGCTGCAAAAGTCGGAAGCGCTGGTCGACCTGTTCCACGGATCAGCCGATCTCCGGAACCCGGCGCTGATCGCGAAGGGCGATGCGCTGGTTGCCGAGATCGAAAAGGCGCTCGACGAGCAACGCGCCGCTTATGCCAAGGCAAAGGCAGCGGCCAAGACGCCGGCCGAGGCGCCCGCCGTCACCTATTGGACGACCGAGAGCAGCCTTACCACGATGCTCGGCTATTATCGCGACCTGAAGCAGAATCCCGAGCCGCGGGCCGCGGAGTCGATGATCAAAGCGTATAATCAGGCGATCGAAAGCGCGAACATGATCAGGTGAAGCGCCGGCGCGGCTACGCCGCCCGGCGGCCGCGCCGCACCCCGGCGGCCGCGCCGCAC
>NZ_JBFUDK010000009.1:0-198501 GCF_056404755.1 Sphingomonas sp. P2_B6 | reverse complement strand
CCCGTGGCCGCTGCCGCCGCTCCGGCCGCCGCCGCCGCGCCGGCGCCCGCCAAGYCGGCGGTCATCCCCGACATCCCGCACACCGCGGAAAAGCTGTCCAACATCCGCAAGACGATCGCGCGCCGCCTCACCGAATCCAAGCAGACGGTGCCGCACATCTATCTCACCGTCGACATCCGCCTCGACAAGCTCATGAAGCTGCGCACCGAATTCAACGCAGCGCTCGAATCTCGCGGCGTGAAGCTGTCGGTCAACGACCTGCTGATCAAGGCGCTCGCGGTCAGCCTGATCCAGGTGCCCAAGTGCAACGTCATGTTCACGCCGGACCAGCTGATCACCTTCCAGCGCGCCGACATCTCGGTTGCGGTCTCGACGCCGTCGGGCCTGATCACTCCGATCATCGCCGAGGCCGACACCAAGGGCCTCGCCGCGATCTCGGAGCAGATGAAGGATCTCGCGGGCCGCGCCCGCGACAACAAGCTGAAGCCCGAGGAATATCAGGGCGGCACCGCCAGCCTCAGCAACATGGGCATGTTCGGCATCAAGCAGTTCGAGGCAGTGATCAATCCGCCCCAGGCCATGATCATGGCGATCGGCGCGGGTGAGAAGCGTCCCTGGATCATCGACGACGCGCTCGGCATCGCGACGATCATGTCGGCGACCGGCAGCTTCGATCACCGCGCGATCGACGGCGCCGACGGTGCGCAGCTGATGCAGGCGTTCAAGGCGCTGGTGGAGAACCCGCTGGGCATGGTGGCGTGAGGGCGCGGTGAAGCGGACGCTCTACGAATTGCTGCACATCGCCGCCGGCGTGGTCGGCACGGCGTTGCTTGCTTCGGCCGCTGCCTGGGGAGTGCCCAAATCGGCGGGCGCGATCTGGGACGTCGCCTATGTCGTGGTCGCGGTGGTCGTGTTCATGGGCGTCCGGCCGCTCAGGCTCGCCTGGCGCGCCGATCAGGAGGCGAAGCACGGCCAGCCCCGCGCCAATGGCTGACGGCCCTCCCGGCACCGAGCCGGTCATCCGCGCGACCGCGATGGCAGCCGATGCGAATCCTTACGGCTTCATCTTCGTGGGCTGGCTGATGGGCCAGATGGCGCTCGCCGCCGGCTCGGTCGCCTCGCGCCGATGCGGCGGGCACGCACCCGTCGTCGGGGCGAACGGTTTCAGCTTCACCATGCCGGTCAACATCGGCGACGAAGTCTCCTTTCATGCCGAAATCGTCGCGACCGGCACGACCTCGATGACCGTCGACGTCGACGTCTGGAGGCGCGACCGGCACGGCGAGAGCACTGCACGCGCGGCGCGCGGCACCTATATTCTGGTATCGATGGGTAAGGACGGCAGACCAAAGGCGCTGGCGGCGTGATCGGCACGACCTCTTCTTCCCCCTCCCCCCTTGCGGGGGAGGGAGGGGCCCAACGCGAAGCGTTGGGAAGGAGAGGGGGGCGCTCGACGAAGGCGAGCGCGCTTGGCAAGGCCAAGCACATGCGCACCAACCCGACCGAGGCGGAACGTGCGCTTTGGCAGCTCCTGCGCAACAAGCGGCTCGCCGGCTGGAAGTTCAAACGCCAGCAGCCGATCGACCCGTACATCGTCGACTTCGTCTGTTTTGCTGAACGATTGATCGTCGAAGCGGACGGATCGCAGCATATCGAGAATGCCTATGACGCGCGTCGCGACGCCTGGTTGAGATCGCAGGACTTCCGCCTCCTGCGCTTCTGGAACAACGACATACTGAACAATCCGGAGGGCGTGCTTACGTCCATCCTCGTTGCGCTCGAAGGAGACGAAACCGGCATCGAGCCGGTTTCGTCTCCGCCCCCTCTCCCCAGCCCTCCCCCGCAAGGGGGGAGGGAGAAGAAGGACCTACCACGTGGCTGACAGTTTCGACCTCATCATCCTCGGTTCGGGCCCCGGCGGCTATGTCGCGGCGATCCGCGCGGCGCAGCTCGGGCTGAAGACCGCGATCGTCGAGCGCGAGCGGCTCGGCGGCATCTGCCTCAACTGGGGCTGCATCCCGACCAAGGCGCTGCTGCGCACGTCGGAAATCTATCATTATATCAGCCACGCCGCCGATTACGGCCTCAAGGTCGAGAATCCGGGCTACGATCTCACCAGGATCGTCGAGCGCTCGCGCAAGGTCGCGGGCCAGCTCAATGCCGGCGTCAAGGGCCTGATGAAGAAGAACAAGGTGACCGTGTACGAAGGCACCGGCACCATCACCGCGAAAGGCAAGCTCAGCGTCAAGCAGGGCGACAAGACCAGCGAGCTCGAAGCGAAGAACATCATCATCGCGACCGGCGCCCGCGCCCGCGACCTGCCCTTCGCCAAGGCCGACGGCAAGCGCGTCTGGACCTATCGCCACGCGATGGTGCCCGAAGAGATGCCGACGAAATTGCTGGTCATCGGCTCGGGCGCGATCGGCGTCGAGTTCGCCAGCTTCTACAACGACATGGGCGCCGAGGTGACCATCGTCGAAATGCTCCCGCGCATCTTGCCCGTCGAGGACGAGGAAGTCTCAGCCTTCATGGAAAAGGCGCTGACCAAGCAGAAGATCCGCATCATGACCGGCGCCGGCATCGAGGGCCTGACCCCTGGCGCCAAGGGCGTGACCGCCAAGATCAAGGGCAAGGACGGCACGGTGACCTCGGAAGAGTTCAGCCATGCCATCGTCGCGATCGGCATCGTGCCCAACACCGAGAATATCGGGCTGGAAGCGCTCGGCGTGAAGACCGATCGCGGGCATATCGTGACCGACGGCTATGCCCGCACCAATGTCGAGGGCATCTACGCGATCGGCGACGTCACCGGCCCACCCTGGCTGGCGCACAAGGCCAGCCATGAAGGCGTGGTCTGTGTCGAGGCGATCGCCGGCGAGAAGCCGCATCCGTTCGAGACCTGGAATATCCCGGGCTGCACCTATTCACGGCCCCAGGTCGCCTCGGTCGGCCTGACCGAAGCCAAGGCGAAGGAAGCCGGCCATGAGGTAAAGGTTGGCAAATTCCCCTTCATCGGCAACGGCAAGGCCATCGCGCTGGGCGAGGCCGAGGGTTTCGTGAAGACGGTGTTCGACGCGAAGACCGGCGAGCTGCTTGGCGCACACATGGTCGGCGCCGAGGTGACCGAGCTGATCCAGGGCTATGTCATCGCCCGCCAGCTCGAGACGACCGAGGCCGAGCTGATGGAAACCGTGTTCGCCCACCCGACGCTGAGCGAGATGATGCACGAGAGCGTGCTCGGCGCCTATGGCAAGGTCATCCATATCTGACCGGAACGCGGACTCACGCTGACGGGCGTCGCTGCCGCGGCGCCCGGATCGTGTAGCGTTCCACCAGATGGAAAAAGAGCAGCGCAAAGGCGATGGCGATCCCGGCGCATGCAAAGGCGTAGAGGATCGATGCCGACCGGTACGCGCCGGTCGCCGCGTTGATCACGTGGAATACGGGTAAATGCGTCGCGTACAGCGAATAGCTGGCGACGCCGATAAGGTAGAAGGCCCGCACGCCGATGGTGTCGCGGCGGCACAGATAGCCGATCGCGGGTATCGCGACGCCGACGAGCCCGGCGGCGCCGACGGCGAGGAACAGGGGACTCCACCCGAAGGAGCCGCGTAGCTGCAGGAAGATGCCGATGAGGAGCGCGGCGATCCACCCGGCCTGCCACAGCCGCCCGCGCAACGCCGGCGCCCGGCCGGCCTTAATTTCCGCGAGATAGGCGCCGGCGGTCCAGAGGAACAAATGGCTGGTGAAAAGGGGACTCCCGCCGCGCGCGTGGACGAAGACCCGGGACAGATCGAATGCCCAGTACGCGCAGGCGGTCACCACGCTTATCCCGGCGGCCGCGGCGAGCGCCTTGCGGGGGCCATATCGGCGGAACAACAGGAACATGACGGGATAGAAGAGATACAGATGGAACTCGATCGACAAGGTCCAGAAGACACCGTTCGAGCCGAAGGTGCCGACGAACAATTCCTGCGCCATCAGCAGGTTGAAGACGAAACTCGCCAGGTTTGCGCTGATCCACACCGATGGCGATTGCCCCTGCTGAGTCGCATAATCGACGATCGCCGTGAGCAGCATGGCCCCGACATAGACGGGGTAGATGCGCAGGAACCGGCGCTTGTAGAACTGGCCGACATTCAGCGTCGTCACGGGCGACGCCTGCAATTTCGTGGCGAATCCGAGATGGATGCAATAGCCGCTGAGCACGAAGAAGATCGGCACGCCCAGCCAGCCCAGCGAGAATATGCCCGAGCCATAGGACAGCCAGACATCCGGTCGTACCGTATGCAAGCCATAGGTCGCATAAACGTCGCGCAGGCCGACCCAGAATTCGGCCCGCGCATGATAGAGGACCACCGCAAGCGCGGCGAGCGCACGCAGGACGTCGATCGAATGCGAGCGGTCTATACCCGCTTCCACCAGCGTGGGTGGCGCTGACATCGCATCGCTGCCATCAACGTCGGTCAACAGAATCCCCATTTCCTCAGCCCATCGATGGAGCCGGCTGGCGCGTCAAGTAAGGATGATGGCATGCGCGACCGCGATGGCGAAACGATCAGTGAACGCCACGCCGCGACGATCATCGCAGCGGGGGCGGCCCTTCTCGGTGCCGCGACGCTGGCCCTTTGGTGGCCGGGTGTCGTCGAATATGATTCGGTCGAACAATATCGCCAGGTCCTGAGCGGTATCTATCTGGACTGGCACCCGCCGGTCATGGCGCGGCTCTGGGCGGTGCTGCATCCGTTGGGGCAGGGCGCGGCCCCGATGTTCGAGCTTCAGCTCATGCTCTACTGGCTCGGCCTCGGCCTGCTGGCGGCGGCGCTGGCGCGGGCCGGCAGGGCCGGGGCAGGCGCAGCGGTGCTCGCCATGGGCGCGCTGCCGCTCTTCGCCGGATGGCAGGCAGCCGTGCTGAAGGACACCCAGATGCTCGGCGCGATGCTCGCCGCGGTCGGGCTGGTCGGCTGGTGGCGGCTGGCGGGGCGTCGGATGCCGGTCCCGGCCATCATCGCCATGGTCCTGTTGCTGGCTTATGCGACGCTGGTGCGTGCCAATGCCGTCTTCGCGGTAGCGCCGCTGGTGGTGATGCTCGCGCCCTGGCCCACGCGCCTCTGGCAGCGCGGCCTCGCAATCGTCGCGGGAGTCCTCATGGTGCTGGCCGTCACGCCGCCGATCAACCACGGCCTGCTCGGTGCCGGGCAGACCGAGGTCACCCGGACCCTGCCGATCTTCGATCTGGCCGGCATCGCGCATTTCTCCGCGGCCGGCGATCTCCTGCCCGCGGAACGCGCCCTGATCGCGCGCCGCCATTGCTACCAGCCCTATTTCTGGGATCCGCTCGGCGACGACAGCCGCTGCGGCAGCATCGCCCAGCGTCTCGATCTCGTGCCTGCACGCACGCTCGTCACCCTGTGGCTGGGATCGGCGCTCCACCATCCGATCGCCTATCTCGAACACCGCCTCGCGCACCTGAATTCGACCGAGCGCCTGTTCGTGCCGCCGGGCAGGCCGGATGCCGCACCGCCGCTCCGGTCGGAGCCGAACGATCTCGGCCTCGAGTCTCCCGGCCCGGCCGCCGCGGCGATCGCGCGGGCAGGGGGCTGGCTGGCCGAGACTCCGCTTGGCTGGCCCATCGCCTGGGTCGTCGTCGCCGCGACGGCGCTGGGCGTCGCGATCGGCCGGCCGGTGAGCCCATCCCGCGACATCGCGCTGGCGCTCGCCGTCTCCGCGCTGGCGCTCGAGGCGAGCTTCGCCATGGTCAGCATTGCGTCCGACCTGCGTTATCACCTGTGGCCGATGATGGCGGCGGCACTCGCGGCGATCCTGCTGGCCGGCGAACGACCGCTGCCGCGCCGGACGTTGGTGCTGGGCGGTGCGATCCTCATTGCGGTGGTCGGCGCAGGGACCGCCGCGCGGTTGTCGCTCCCGCGCAGTCCCGGCACCTATCAGGGCATGCTGGGCTGAACGACGCCCGGGCTCACTCCGCGAACTGCCACCAGCGCGGAGGGTCGGCGTCCTCCGGCATGCCGCGTAGCTCGACCAGGCGTCTGTTCGGCGGTCGCCAGTGCGAGCTGATCAGCAGGCCGATGTCGTTCAGGATGGACCGGCTCGACGCATAGGCGCCGTGCCCGAGGCCGAAGATCTCGGCACCCACGGCGGTGATGTCGATCGCATCGACACCGTCGACCAGCAACGGCTGGCCTTCGCGCACATCGCCCGCGCGCTGGACGTTGCGCCGCAGCCGCTTGGACAGGGTGAGCGCCTTGTCGGCGGAAGAGGCGTAGAGCGTAAGCCCCGGCACCACCTTGCACAGCTTGGGCATCTTCTTGAGGTAGGCGTCGCGGTCGACATCCGGCGCCGCCATCATCAGTTCCGCGATCGAGAGCGGCGTCGCCGCATGATCGTGCCGTTCGAGCGCGTTGACGACGAGCTGATTGCCCATGCTGTGCGCGATGACATGGATCCGCGAGATGCCGGCATCGAGCAGATGGGCGAGCGTCTCGCAAAACGCATCCTCGCCGTGATCGGCGCTGTCATAGTCATAGCCATAATCGGCGGTCCGCCCGCCCGAGGCCCAGGAGAAGAGCAGCGGAACGCCCTTATATTGGAGGTCCCAGAAAATCTGGGCGGCGCGGTACACCGCATCGGGGAAACTGGTATTGAAGCCATGGACGAAGACCAGCGCGTCTTCCCCGCCATGGCCCCGCGCCATGCCCTTCCAGGCATCGAGCGACAATTGCTCGACGCTGTTGATGATGAAATGCTTGCGCGCCTTTTCACGCTCGATCGTGATCTGGACGATCGGCAGCTTGAACGGCCGGCCGAGTGTCCCGAAATGGCGATCCTCCGGAACGCGCACCTGTGCGACGCCATAGCTCGTCGTTTCGGCGCGCTCGTGCGAGAAATACGCGCTCCCCTCCAGGTCGTGCTTCCGGCAGGTGGCGAAGAGAAAGTTGATGAAGCGGCCTTCGCGACCGAGCATCGGCTGATCGTCATCGGCCGCAGCGGGCACTTCGTCGTCAATCCCGTCCTCGACGATCGGCGCTTCCGCGGGATCGCCCTCGGGCCGGAGTCCGAAACGCCCGGGATTGCGAACGCCCGGCGCGGGCGCGGGCGCGAAGGCGTTGATGCCGGTGATCACGCCCGCGCCGACGGTGCGACCGCCTTCGCGCATGGTGAAGCGCTGGCCCAGGTCCATGGCGATCGGCGCGATGAGCTTGACGCCCAGCGCGACGGTCTCGCCCGGCACGACCATCTCGGTGCCCTCGGGCAGCTCGACGGTGCCGGTCACGTCGGTGGTGCGGAAATAGAATTGCGGGCGATAATTGGCGAAGAACGGCGTGTGACGGCCACCCTCGTCCTTCGACAGCACATACACTTCCGACTGGAAGTCGGTGTGCGGCTTGATCGAGCCCGGCTTGCAGAGAACCTGGCCACGCTCGACCTCGTCGCGGCTGACACCGCGCAGCAACAGGCCGACATTGTCGCCGGCCTGGCCCCGGTCGAGCAGCTTGCGGAACATCTCGACGCCGGTGACGATGGTATTGCGGGTGTCGTGGATGCCGACGATCTCGACCTCCTCGCCGACCTCGATCATGCCGGTCTCGATCCGGCCGGTGACGACGGTGCCGCGACCCGAGATCGAGAACACGTCCTCGATCGGCATCATGAACGGCTTGTCGAGCGGACGCTCGGGCTGCGGGAGGTACGCGTCGACCGCCGCCATCAGCTTGAGCACGGCATCGCCACCGATCCTGTCGTCCGATCCGTCGAGCGCCTTGGTTGCCGAACCCCGGATCACCGGGATCTCGTCGCCCGGATAGTCGTAGGAGCTTAGCAGCGCGCGAATTTCCAGCTCGACCAGCTCGAGAATTTCCTCGTCGTCGACCAGGTCGACCTTGTTCAGGAACACGACCATCGCCGGCACGCCGACCTGGCGGGCGAGCAGGATGTGCTCGCGGGTCTGCGGCATCGGGCCGTCGATGGCGGATACGACCAGGATCGCGCCGTCCATCTGCGCGGCACCGGTGATCATGTTCTTCACATAATCGGCGTGGCCCGGGCAATCGACATGCGCATAGTGGCGCGCGGTCGTCTCATACTCGACGTGTGCGGTCGAGATGGTGATGCCGCGCTCGCGCTCCTCCGGCGCTTTGTCGATCGCGTCGTAGCTGGTGAAGGTGGCGCCGCCAGTCTCGGCGAGCACCTTGGTGATCGCCGCCGTCAGCGACGTCTTGCCATGGTCGACATGGCCGATCGTGCCGATGTTGAAATGCGGCTTCGCGCGTTCGACCTTCGCCTTCGCCATTTCCTACCCCATACAAGCACGTCGCATGCTGATGCGGCGCTGGCCGCCGGATTCGACCCACGGGACCGATTACCAAGCGATACCGGTGATTCGTAACGATGCCCAAGGATTCCGCTTGGCGATTTGCGCCATTTCCGGCGCGGTTACCTTGGTGATCCGCGCAGAGGCGCCGCGCACGCGGAGTCCATACCCTCAGGCGATCTTGCCAGCGCCGCCCCGATGTCCTGAATCTGAAGTTCGTTCCATGACAAACCTGCCGTCATGCTGAACTCGGTTCAGCATCCAATGTGCAACAACCAATGCCGTCGCTTGTGGAGTGTTGGATGCTGAACCAAGTTCAGCATGACGGAATTCAATTATGGATCGAACGGCCTTCAGCTCAGGCCACTAGGCGGCGTGGACAAATTGGTGGGCTTCATCAACTGGCTTAATGAACAAGCATCATGGTGCCAGCCCAAGCGATCAGTAGGCCGAAGCACAGTCCGAAGACGGCCATCGTCATCACGATCCAGTACATGACAGGGGTGGAAGATCGGGAGTACGTCACGCCCTTAACGTTTATCTGATGTCCGCCGATGCCAACGTAGAGTCGGTTGACCATGAAAGCGGCTAAGCCGAAGCCGACCAGCGCAAAGAGTAAATATCCGACCATCTTTCCTCATCGCTTGCGGTTGATGTAGCACGGAATGGTTGATTCAAGCCTGCTTTTTGGAGGCGGGCTTGAGCCGGGGCGATCTTACCGGGCGGAATGGAGCATCCTGACGGATTCGCTGCCGATCGAGTGTAAGAACCGGGGCCGAGGCCGACCGCCCGAAGTCGGGAATGCCTCTGCGCGCTCCGCGCCTCTGCGCGAATATCATCTTGGCGCCCCGAGCGCCGCCGAAGGTCGATCGGCGCGGGCCCCATCAATCAGGCGTCGGCGCCAGCAGCCCCAGCGCCAGACGCCGATACGCCGCCCTGACCGCGGCACTCGTCACGGCAGGATCGTCCGACGCGGCGATCTGGAGCACGCCCTGCCGGAACGCACCCGAGAGAAGGTGCGCCAGCGCCGGGACCATCTCCCGCTCGATCAGCCCGGCATCGGCGACATGGTGCAGCGCATGCTCGCCCAGTTCGATCCGCAGCCGGCTCTGCATCGCGATCCATTCGCTCATGCCAAGCACCGCCGGTCCGTCGATCAGCAGCAATTGCCGCGTCTCGCGCCCTTCATAGGCATCGAACAGGATGCCGCTGCCGGTCACGATCTCGTCGACGCTGTGGGTGGCATGGTCCATCGTGCCCCGCGTCACATGGCCGACGATCTCGTCGATCACGGCCTGGCAGGCGGCACGGAACAGGTCGCGCTTGTCCTTGAACTGATAATAGACCGCGCCCTTGGTCAGCCCCGCGCACGCCGCGATCTCGTCGACCGACACCGCCGCATAGCCCCGCTCCGCAAACAGCGCGCGTGCCGCGCCGACCAGTTTCGCGCGATTGTCGATTGACTCCATACTCTCGGTATGATGACATACCGCCGGTATGACAAGGCCCGCTTTCTCCCCGCCGGTCGCCATCGGCATCGCCACCCTGCTGGGGCTGGCCATCGTGGCGGGCGCGTTTCAGGCGCATGGCGGCTGGACCTATGATGGCGCCGCCGCGGCTGCCCGGCTGACGGCCCGCGCGTCCTTTCTGTGGTTCGTCACGGCCTGGTCGGCGTCGGCGCTGGCGCGGTTATGGCCGGGCGGCTGGCGGGCGGCGCTGCTTCGCCGCCGCCGTTCGGTCGGGCTGGCCTTCGCGGCGACTCATACCGTGCATCTCGCCGCCCTGCTCACCGCGATCTTCCTGTTCGGCCATGGCACGAAGATGGTGACCGTGATCGGCGGGGGGATCGGCTATCTGTTCGTCTTCGCCATGGCGATCACCTCGAACGACGTTGCGGTCCGCCGCCTCGGCCCGCGCCGCTGGCGCCTGCTCCACGCGACCGGCGGCTATGTCATCGCCGCGATCTTCGCCTTCTCCTATCTCGGCCGCGTGCCGGCTCAGCCATGGCTCGGCGTGCCGACGCTCTCGCTGCTCGGCTTTGCCGCGCTGCTGAGGGTCCTGGCCTGGGCACGCCGGCGAGATCGCGGCAGCGCCCTTCCGGCTTAGGGGCCGTCGAGCGTCTCCGGCCGGGGGAGCCGATATCATCCCCGCACGTTGACGTTCTTTCCGGAAGAGACGCACGCGATGCCCCATGACAGCATGATCGTTACCTGCGCCGGCCCCGATAGCCCCCATGCGTTCGACATCGTCCCGCTGCAGCCGCGCAACGGCACGCTCGATGCGCTGTGCCCGGTCTGCAAGGGGCATGGGCAGTGGAATGTCGAGATCGATCTGGTGAGTTTCCGCTGCAAGCGCGCGATCTGCGATCATTGCCATGGTGCCGGCTGGGTCGAAACGGGCGCGGACCCGGTCGTCCTTCCCGATATCGAGATGACGGTCGGCGGCTATCCGCAATGGACCACACGCTTCGCGCCGAAGGAGGATGGGGCGCGGGATCCCGGTCTGCCGAGCCTGATCCAGCCCTGATCGCTGCCCGCTTGATTCAACCATCGCCGAAAATCGTGAACATGGCGCGGCGGAACCCTCGCCGGTGCCGCTGGCTCTTTGATATGACTGGTCAGCTGTTGGAGGGAGGCCGGTTCCCTGTTCGGGACGATATTTTCCCTGTTCCGAGCATCGCGTTCCCTGTTCTCGATAACAGGGAAACCTCAATCAAGCATTTGATAAAAAATGAGACTTTTACGAATACCGCGGCGATCCGGCGCAAATGAAAATGCTTTCCCTGTTATTCGCTGTTATCGGCGCGGAACAGCGATGAACCCGGTCCGTCCTGTTGGAGCGTTCAGCCGACGCCAGCGGCATAGTCGGCGAGCAGTGCCGGATAATCCGCCATGTCCGGGAACATGTCGTAGCTGTGTTTCGCCGAGGTCGCCGCCCAGGGAAACGCTTCGCTGCGATAGGTCTCGATGAACGGCGCGAACCAGTGCGTATCGTCGAGCATCGTCGCCCGGACATTGACGAAACCCAGTTCCGGCGGAAGGCGGGTGAACACCCAGCTCTTGCACCAGTCGCAATGATGGTGGCGCGACTGGTCGCCGTGCAGCCCGCCGATCACGGGTTCGCCCTGGATCACCTCGAACCCGTCGCTCGGCACCGCGGCGCTCAGCGAATAGGCGCTGGCGCTCATCTTCTGGCAGCCGGTGCAGTGACACGCCATGGTCAGCATGGGCGGCGCGGAGACGCGGAAGCGCAGCTTCCCGCAGCGGCATCCGCCTTCCATCGGCAGGGTCATCCCGGTCATTATCGCTCTCCCGTTCATGCTGGACTCCGCTGTCCTGCCACGGGCACAACCGCCGCAAAAGGGGGAGAAGGTGCATGCCGTTCGCGATATTGTGGCCGACCTTCGCGCTGGTGGCGCTGATCGTCCTCATCTGGTTCTGGCTCATGCTGGAGCGGATGCGCCATGTGCGGCGCAATCCTCCGACGGCGGAGGATTTCGCCAGCGGAGAGGCCGCGCTCCGCTATTTCCAGCCGGTCGAGATGCCCGCGAACAATTTCCGCAACCTGTTCGAGATGCCGACACTCTATTTCGCGATCGTGCCGCTGCTGCTGATCACGCACCAGGCCAGCAACGTCCAGGTGCTGCTCGCCTGGGCCTATGTTGTCCTCAGGGCTCTCCACAGCTTTATCCACATCGTGGTGCGCAAGGTGCAGTTGCGCGCGCCGGTCTATTGGCTGTCCAGCGCCGCGTTGATGGCGATGTGGATCGGCTTCGCCATCGACATCGCGCACGCGTCGGCCCGCTATCGGGACGCGATGGGCAATATCGGCATGTGAGGAAAAGGGGCGGCTTGGGAGCCGCCCCGGGAAGGGTCAGGCCGCCGCGCCGTTCGAGGCGACCAGGCTGATCTCCGGCGCGCCCCGCTCGAAATTGCGGGCGCCGGGGGAGAGATGCTTCAGGTGGCCGTCGATCGACGCGCCATTCTCGATTGAGATCGTCTCATATTCCACGTCGCCGTTGATCCGCGCGCTCCGCTCGACAGTAAGCTGGCGGACCGAGACGGAGCCCTCGATCGATCCGGCGATGCGCGCGGTCTCGGCCTTGAGCGAGCCGGCGATGCGGCTTTCGGTCCCCTGCACGACGTTGCCGCAGGTCACGTCGCCGTCGATGCGCCCGTCGATATGCAGGTCGGCGGTCGCCACGACATTGCCGGTGACGGTGACGTCCGGCCCGAGCACCGAAAACATGCCGCGCTTGCCCGCTGACGCCTGCGCTGCCGGCGTCGACGGCACCATCATTCCCTGATCGCGACCATTCTTGTTGAACATCGACATTCGAGTGAACCCCCCACTTCCGAACCCTGCGAATCGACTGGATAGCTAACATACGTTACCGTTTTGCCGCAGCGTCGATCGTCAGACCGCCCGCGCCATAAGGCGATTTTCGTTAACGGACGGTGTGAGCAGCGGACGGGCCAGCCGGATGGTCGCGACGATCATCGCCACGCTCCCGAGCATGACCAGTCCGGCGATGCCGCTCAGATAACCGAACAGCGCCAGGGTCGAGCCCGCCTGCACCAGAATCGCGATGGTCTGGCTCGGCTTGTCGCGGCACACCAGCGCCAGGCACAGCGCCAGCACGTCCGCCAGGAAGAAATATCGCTCATGCATGCGCGGCAACAGCCCGGCGGTGACGAGCGTCGCCAGCAGGGCGGCCGACAGCAGCGCCCTGTCGTCGAGCGCCCGGGTCGAGAAGCGCGCGATATAGGCCGCGGTCCCGCCGATCGCCACGGCGGTGGCGATGCCGGCCAGCGGCAGGCCGATCGGAAAGGCCTGCAGGATCGCCCAGATATTGGGCGCATTGAACGACAGCATCTGAAACGTGTCGGCCTGGCGGAGATAGATGGTGACGAGGTCGGCCGCCGGCCATCCCGCGGTCCAGGCCGGCACCATGGTCGCCAGGGTGACCGCGGGCGCGATCGGCCAGAGCCATGGCGGCACGCGGCGGCCGATCAGCACGGCGAGAAAGAAGGGGGCGATCAGGATCGCCTGTGCCTTGAATGCCACCGCCAGGCCGAACCAGGCGAGCATGGCGGCGTGGCGACGGTCCAGCGCGGCGGCAACCGCCATCACGCAAGGGGCGGCCCACATCGCGTCGCACTGGCCCAGCAGGGTCGCGTTGAGCAGGATGCTCGGCATCGCGAAGAGCAGCATGGTGGCCCGGACCGGCTGCAACGCGTCGAACCGGGTCAGCAGATGCCGCACGGCCAGGGCGAGCGCCACGGTGCCGGCGACCGACAGGAGCTTGATCAGGGTCATCGCCGGCAACACGCCCGAAAACAGGCTGAGCGCCGCGAGCAGATAGAGATAGGCGGGGGCGTAGTTGGAAAAAGGCTGCGCGAACGACGCGACCGGCCCGGTGGCGACGATATGCTCGAACCAGGGCAGCAGATAGGCCGGCATGTCACTGGTGACGAGCGGCATCGTCACCCACAGCATCGTCAGCGCCACACCGATCGTCAGCGGGATCGGCGGCAAGCGGGAAACGGGGTCGCGCAGCATCGTCATATGGCCTCCTTGCGCGAGCGCTGGTTGAGACCGGGTTAAGGACGGTCGTATCGGCTGCTTCCCCGGTTGCGCCCGGGCTCCGGCTGTGTTCCACTGTCGATCAACGACAAGCGCCCTGGAACGCAGGGGGAAGGTGGGAGGATGGCGACAGCTGCGGTCGAGCGGCAGGTGATTCCGTCGCCACCGGGCCTGCCCGTGGTCGGGCACCTCCACCAGATCGCGCGCGCCGGGCTGATCGGCCATCTGCTCGCCGTCAGCCGCGATTTTCCGCAAGGCATCTTCAAGCTGAAATTCGGCAGCCGTATCGGGCTGTTCGTGACCTCGCCCGATCTCGTCGCCGAGCTGTGCGACGAGACGCGCTTCCGCAAGATGCCCGGGCCGGGCCTGCGCGTGGTGCGCAAATTCGCCGGGGACGGCCTGTTCACCGCGTTCAGCGAGGAACCCAACTGGGGCAAGGCGCACCGCATTCTGCTGCCTGCCTTCAGCCAGCGCGCGATGCGCGGCTATTTCGACATGATGCTCGAAGTGGCGGACCAGCTTGTCGGCAAATGGTCGCGGCTCTCCGGCACGGACGTGCTCGTCGCCGACGACATGACGCGCTTCACGCTCGACTCCATCGCGGTCGCGGGCTTCGGTCACCGCTTCAACAGCTTCGAGAAGGAGGAACTCGACAGCTTCCTCGAAGCGCTGGGCCGGGCGCTCGGCGAATCGCTCAACATGATCACCCGGCTGCCGATCCAGCAGCGCTTCGCGAAGAAGGCGATGCGCCAGTATGAGGCCGACATCGCCGAGATGAACGCGCTGGTCGACGGCATCATCGCCGAACGCCGGCTCCATCCCAATGACGGCAAGGACCTGCTCAACCTGATGCTGAGCGCGGTCGACCCTGAGACGGGCGAGGGGCTCGACGACATCAACATCCGCTATCAGGTGCTGACCTTCCTGATCGCCGGGCATGAGACGACCTCGGGCCTTCTTACCTTCTCGCAGCACCTGCTGCTGCGCCATCCGCATGTGCTGGCCCAGGCCTATGCCGAGGTCGACCGCGTCCTGCCCGGCGACAAGCGCCCCGATTATACCGATGTGGTGAAGCTCGAAGTGATCGAGCGCATCCTGAAGGAAGCGATGCGCCTCTGGCCGACCGCGCCGGCCTTCAGCGTCGCGCCGTTCGAGGATGTCGTGATCGGCGGCAAATGGCACCTGCGCAAGGATCGCCCGGTCAACGTCTTCTCGCCCGGCCTGCACCGCGATCCGGGCGTCTGGACCGACCCGGAAGAGTTCGACATCGACCGCTGGCTGCCCGATGCCGAGGCCGCGCGGCACCCACATGCCTACAAGCCGTTCGGCAATGGCGAGCGCGCCTGTATCGGCCGGCAGTTCGCCATGGTCGAGGCAAAGCTCGCACTGGCGATGCTGCTGCAAAAGTTCGCGATCAGCGATCCTCATGCCTACAAGCTGCGCATCAAGGAGACGCTCTCGATCAAGCCGGACGACTTCTACATGCGTGTCCGGCTGCGCATGCCGCACGAACGGCTGGGCGTCGCTCCGGTCGAACGGCAGGTGGAGGAAACGCCCGTCGCCTCGGTCTCCGGCACCGGCCAGCGTTTCGCGGTGCTCTACGGCTCGAGCCTCGGCACGGCGCGCGACATCGCCGAGGAGATCGCCGAACGCGCCAATCTCGACGGGTTCGAGACGATCGTCCGCTCGATGGACGAAAGCTTCAAGGGCGGCGCCGCGCCGGAAGACAAGGTGATCGTCATCGTCACCGCCACCTATAACGGCCGTGCCCCCGATACCGCGCTGGCGGTGGAGAAGGCGCTCGACGGCGGCGCGTTCGAAGGCGCCGACTGGACCGGCGCGCGCTTCGCCGTGCTCGGCATCGGCAACAGCCAATGGCCCAACTACCAGATCTTCCCCAAGCGCATCGACGCCGCGATCGAGGCGACCGGCGCGAGCCGCCTGCTGCCCCGCGCAGAGGCCGACGGGCAGGGCGATTTCGACGGCGCGGTCGCCGGCTTCGTGCGCGACCTGTGGAAGGCGCTGGGCAGCGATACGGCACCGAGCGACTCCGTCTCGACCCTGTCGCTCCAGCCGATCGACCCCTCGGCCGCCCGCGCCGCCGCTTTGCCGGAGCATGCCCAGCAACTCGAGATCGTCGGCAATGACGAGATGATCCGGCCCGCCGATGGGCTATGGGATTTCACGAAGGAGCCGCCGCGCCCCTCGACCCGCTTCATCCGCATCCGCCTGCCGCAGGGCCAGCACTATCACACCGGCGATCACATCGCCTTCTATGCCCGCAACCGCCCCGACTTGGTCGAGCGCGCGATCGACCGGCTCGGCCTCGAGGGTTCGACTCAGCTGCGCGTGGACGGGCAGGGCGGCCGCTTCCGCCATTTGCCGCTCGGCCAGACGGTGACGGTGCGGCAGTTGCTCACCGATTTTGTCGAGCTGTCGGACCCGTTGCCCAGGCGTGCGCTGGCAGTGATCGCGGGACAGACGCGATGCCCCAACACCAGGCGCGAACTGGCCAGGCTGGAAGAGGTGTTCGATACCGAGGTCGCCGGCAAGCGTCTCAGCCTGCTCGACCTGCTGGAGCAGCATCCCGCTGCCGAGCTGTCGCTCGACTCGCTGGTCGAGCTGTCGGCGGCGATCTCGCCGCGCTTCTATTCGATCGCGTCGAGCCCTTTGGTCTCGCCCGATGTGGCCGAGCTGATCGTCGGCACCATGGCTGCGCCTGCCTGGTCGGGCCTGGGAGAGCATCGCGGTTTCGCCTCGGGCTATATGCAGGGCGTGGCGCCGGGCGATCAGGTGTTCGGCTATGTCCGCCGCCCCAATCCACCCTTCGCGCCGCCCGCTGACCCGAGCGTGCCGATGATCCTGATCGGTCCCGGCACCGGCTTCGCGCCGTTGCGCGGCTTCATCCAGGAACGCGCCGCGCAGAAAGCGGCGGGCGAAGATGTCGCGACCAGCCTGCTCTTCTTCGGCTGCCGCCATCCCGATCACGACTGGTTCTGCCGCGAGGAGATCGAGGCCTGGGCGAGGGACGGGGTGATTGACCCGTATCTCGCCTTCTCCGCCGTCGACACCCATCCCTGGAAATTCGTGCAGGATGCGCTCTGGGCCGAGCAGGAGCGGGTCTGGGCCGCGCTCCGCGCTGGCGCGCAGATCTTCCTGTGCGGCGACGGTCGTTTCATGGCCCCGGCCGTGCGCGACACGCTGATTCGCATCCAGATGCAACAGGCCGGCGACGAGCACGCGCAAGGCTCGGCATGGCTCGAAGAACTGATCGAGGACGGACGCTTCCACCAGGACGTGTTCGGCTTCGGGAAATAGAATTCCTCCCCGAGCTTGCTCGGGGAGGGGGACCATTCGCTTCTTCAGCGAATGGTGGAGGGGCTTGGAGCGCGAGACAGGCGTTCCGCGCTCAAGCCCCTCCACCGGCTCCGCCGGTCCCCCTCCCCGTTCCGGGGAGGAACAAGAAGGGGAGTAGGCAATGCTTCAACTGTCAGGCCAGGACGCATCGTTCGTCTATCTGGAGACGCCCCATACCCCGATGCATATCGGCTCGGTCGCGATCTACGATCCCTCCACGGCGCCGGGCGGGTTCGTCCGCTTCAAGGACATCCTGAGCTTCATCGGCTCCCGCCTGTCCGGCGCGCGCAGCTTCCGCCAGCGCCTGGTGCGCGTGCCGTTCGATCTCGATCATCCCTATTGGATCGAGGATCCGGAATTCGACCTCGAATTCCATGTCCGCCACATCGCGCTGCCCAGGCCCGGCGACTGGCGCCAGCTCTGCATTCAGGTCGCGCGGCTCCATGCGCGCCCGATGGACCTCAACAAGCCGCTGTGGGAATTCACCGTGATCGAGGGGCTCGACAATGTCGAAGGCCTGCCGCCCGGCTGCTTCGCGCTGGTGTCGAAGGTCCATCACGCCGCGGTCGACGGCATGTCCGGCGTCGAGATGTCCACCGCCGTCCATGATCTCGATGCGGAGATGAGCCCGCCTGGGAAGACGGACGACTGGAAGCCCGAGCATATGCCCAATGTGGCCGACCTGCTCACCCGCAGCTATTTCAACTCGCTGCTTCAGCCGATGCGCGTGGTGGAGACGATCGGCCGGTCGCTGCCCGGCATGGCCAAGCTCGCCGCCACGGTCRGCAAGGGCGAGGTCAGCCTGTCCAACACGAAGATGGCGCCCAAGACCCGCTTCAACGGCAAGGTCTCGCCGCACCGCGTGTTCGACGCGGTGCCGTTCAAGCTCGCCGAGATCCGCGCGATCAAGGATGCCGTGCCAGGCGCGACGGTCAACGACGTGATCCTCGCCATCGTCGGCGGCGGCTTGCGCACCTATCTCGAGGACAAGAACGAACTGCCAAGGGAATCGCTCACCGCGATGGCGCCGATCTCGGTGCGCGGCGAAGGGGAGAAGGCAGCGCTCGGCAATCTCGTCTCGGCGATGGTCATTCCGCTCGGTACGCATCTCGCCGATCCGCTCGAACGGCTGAACTATGTCCATGGCGAAGCCGTCAATTCCAAGGCGATGACCAATGCCGTCGGCGCACGCAGCCTCGCCGATTACAGCCAGCTCATCCCCTCGGGCCTCGCCGGCCTCGCAGCGCGGCTCTACACCCGGGTGGGCGCCGCCAACACGCATGCGCCGGTGTTCAACACCGTCGTCACCAACGTGCCGGGCCCACGCGTCCCGCTCTATTTCTGCGGCGCGCAGATGCTGGCGAGCTACGGCACCGCGCCGGTGTTCGATTCCATGGGCCTGATCAACCCGGTCTATTCCTATGGCGACACCATCGCGATCTCCTTCACCGCCGACCGGGACATGATGCCCGACCCCGAAAAATACGCCGCTGCGCTCAAATCCTCCTTTGAAGCGTTGAAGGTGGCGACGCTCGGCGGAACCGAGCCCGCAAAACCCAAGGCACCACCCAGACCCAAACCGGCGGCGAAGCCGGCAACCCGCAAGAAAGGAGCAGCATGATGGCCGAGAAGAAAAGCACCCCGGACAAGAACATGGGGGAAAAGGTCAAGGACACGATCAACGAGAAGATCGTCGATCCGGCGAAAAAGGCCGGCGAGGCAGTCCGGGCTTCAGGCGCCAAGGTCGCCGAGGGCGGGTCGACCGTCAGCATGAAGCTGATCGACCAGGCGGAAAGCAACGCCCGCGACGCCTTTGCCGCGTTGCGCGCCGCCGCCGCGGCAAAGGACCTGTCGGAAGTGATGAAGGTCCAGGGCGATTATCTGCGCGAGCAGGGCAGCCGCAGCATGAGCCAGGCGCGCGAGATCGGCGAGCTGATCATGCAGATCGGCCGCGAAGCCGTCCAGCCGCTGAAGGGCAAGGACTCTTAAATCCTCCCCGAGCTTGCTCGGGGAGGGGGACCATTTGCTTCTTCAGCAAATGGTGGAGGGGTTTGGAGCGCGGGACAGAGGTTCCGCCCCCAGCCCCTCCACCCCCCGCCTGAAGAATGCGGGTGCGTGAGCGAGATCGTGTCCCCCGGACACGATCTTGGATTGCCGGGGGCAATCCAAAGCTCACACACCCCCTCCCCGTGCCGGGGAGGAGCTAAAAGCTACGCATGCCCCGCGAACGGATACACCAGCGCCTTCAGCCCGCTGCGCTCGAACGGGCGCCATTCGCCCTCGGCCTGGGCCAGCCGGTCGGCAATCGCATACAGCACCGCCGGATTCACCCCGAGCCCGCAATGGCTGCCATGCACTTCGATATTGTCGGTTTCGGGCCCGCGCGGCTCCACGCAGTTCTGCCACGCGACCACCCCGTCCTCGCGCGAATAGATCGCGGTCGACGGCACCGGCGGCACTTCGGCGCTCTCGCGCATCTGGCTGCGCACGGAGGGATCGTCGATCTTCTGCCCGGTCAGCACCTCATAGGCGCGCCACACATTGGTCGCGCGGGGTGTACCGGTGAAGGGCGATCCGAGCGAGATCACCTGTCGCACCGCCTCGGGCGCGCGCCTGGAGAGCTGGCGCGCCATCACCCCGCCCAGGCTCCAGCCGACCAGGCTCACCTTCTGCCCTGTCGCCTCGTGGATCTCGCGCAGCCGCTCGACCAGCTTCTCGCCCTCATAGCCGATCGCCTTGGGCCCGAGATTGCGGCCGAGCCCCCATTCATGCGCATCATAACCGAGATTGCTCAGGAACCGCCGCAGCACCGTCGTCGACCGGTCGCTGGTCACGAACCCCGGCAACACCATCACCGGATGCCCGTCGCCGCGCGGCGCGGTGGCGAGGATCGGCGCCGCGATACCCAGCGAGCTGAACTCGGCCAGCGCGCGCGGCAGCTCGGTGAACGCCAGAAGCGCGGACGGCGGCCGTATCGCGTCGGCCTGGGATGCAGTCATTCGATCATCCTTCCAATAGCTGCAGTCTTAACTCGCTGCACTGCAATATAGTTCATTCATCCATCCCGAACGCCCGGTGCTGCGCCGACACGCGCGCGACGTCGTGCGCCAGGATGGCCAGGTCGTGCGGCTTGCCATCGCGGTCGCGGACATGGTCCTTGAGCAGCGCCTCGGCGCGGAAGCCGAGGCTCTCGAACAGCATCACCGATCCGATCTGGTCGGGGGTCATCTGCGCGGTCAGCTTCTCCAGCCCGCGCTCGATCGCGACGGCATAGATCGCTTCGAGCAGGTCGCGCCCGATGCCCGATCCGCGCTTGCCCGGCGCGACGAGCAGCCGGATCTCGCCGACATGCGCGCTCCAGCCGAGCGGATCGCGCACCAGCGCGGCCGTGCCGACGAACTGCCCGCCATCCTCGGCGATCAGGCTGTCGATCCAGCCGTCTTCGATCGCCGACTGCCAGGCGTCCACCACGCGCGGATGCTTCAGGTCGCGGCCGAGGAACAGCAGGTCGTGTTCGGGCAGGGTATTGGCGAAAGCGAGCATCGCGTCCCGGTCGCTCGGTGCGAACCGCCTGATGTGATGACTCATGTCGACCTTTCCCCCAGCCAGTCGACCAGTTTCGGCCATAGCCGCTTGATCGCGTTGCCCCCGGCGACGAGGCTGACATGGCCGCCCTTCATTGTCACCTGTTCCTTGTCGGCCGATCCGATCTTGTCGATCAGCGGGGCCGAGGCCGCGGATGGTACGATATGGTCGTGCTCGGCGGTGACGTGGAGGAAAGGCGCGGTGATCCGGGCCAGATCGACCGGCCGGCCGCCGACGTCCATCGTGCCCTCGTTGAGCGCATTGCCCCACATCAGCTTCTTGGTCGTCTCGCGGAAATATTCGCCGGCGAGCGGCAGCGTGTCGCTCGCCCAGCGGTCGAACATGCGGAAGGATTTGACATATTCGTCGTTCCACAGGTTGTCGAGCAGCCGGATATTCCCCGCGATCCGTGCGCCCGGCCGCAGCATGTCGAACGCGGTATAGAGATAATCCGCCGGGCAATTGCCGAAGGTATCGACCAGCCGGTCGACATCGAAGAAGCGCTTGTCCGCCCAGGCCTGGAACATCTCCATCCTGGAGAAATCGACCGGCGTGGTAAAGGTGACGAGATTCTTCATCGGCGCGTCGGGATGCAGCGCCGCCCAGAGCAGGGAGAGCACCCCGCCGAAGCAGTAACCGACCAGGGTGAAATCGTCCTCGCCGGTCTCCCGCTGCACCCGCGCGATCGCGTCGGGGATGAAGTCGAGGACATAATCGTCGAGCGTCAGGCCCTTTTCGTCGGCGCGCGGCGGGCTCCAGTCGAGCATGAACACGTCGAACCCGGCCTTGAGCAGATATTCGACCAGGCTCTGCCCGGGCACCATGTCGAAGATATAGCCGCGATTTGTCGTCGCCATCACCAGCAGCAACGGCACCCGGTACACTTCGTCGGTCATCGGGCGATAATGATGGAGGTTCATCGTGCCGCGCTGGATCAGCAGATCCTTCGGGCTGGCCCCCAGCACCGGCGCGGGCGAGGCGAAATAATCGAGCCCCTTGAAGTTGCGCTGGAGCGCGCGGTCGAACGCGGTACTGGCCTGGGTGAACAGGTCGGGGGCGCTCTGCTCGGCCATGGTCAGCGCTGCGACACGCTTAAGCCGGCTTGCCCGGCGGCGTGCGGGTGCGCTTCGGCTTGGGTCGTTCCGGTGGGGCGATCCCGGGCGGAAGGTTGGAGGCCTGGGCCATCAGCAACGCCTCGATCCGCCCGACCGACTCCTCGATCCGGCGGACTCGCGCGGAGAGATCCTCCACCTCGCTGCGGCTCGGCATGTTGGCGGCGGCCAGCGCCTTGTCCATCATCTGGTGCGCGGCGGCCTGGGCGGTCATCGTCGCGCTGCTGGCGCCCTGCATCACGCGCGAGAATTCGCCCGACTTCATCACCTGGCCGCCGAACTGGTTGGCCATCTGCTCCCACTGGCCGAGCATCTCGCGGAAGAACGCAGCCGGATCGGGTGGGGTCGTCATGCGGGCACATCCTTTACCCGCTTGAAGCATCCGTCAAGCAAGGGTGCGGCGCAGCATTACCGCAGCAATCAGTTGCCGGTCGCCCCACTCACCGGCTTCGGCCCCGCCGCCGTAGCGTCCAGCGTCGAATCCCCGCCCAGCACGCGGTAGAGCGTGACGAGGTTGGTCGCCGCGGTCAGTCGCGTCGCAATAAGCTGCTGCTGCGCGGAATAGTAAGTGCGCTGGGCGACCAAGCTCTGCAGGAAGGTATCGATCCCGCCGCGATACCGCGCGTCGGACAGGCGATAGCTGTCAGCCGCAGCGGCGGTGAGCGCCTGGCTGGCCCGGGTCTGCTCGGCAATCGTGCCGCGGCGGGCAAGCGCATCGGACACTTCGCGGAAGGCGGTCTGAATGGCCTTTTCGTACGCCGCCAGCGCCGCGTCGCGCTGCGCCTCGGACAGGCGGACATTCGCGCGCCCGGCGCCGGCGTTGAAGATCGTGTAGTTGGCATTGGCGCCGGCCGAATAATTGAACGATCCGCCCTTGAAGAGGTCGCCCAGCGACCCGCTCGCCAGCCCGAGCAGGGCCGTCAGCGAGATGCGCGGGAACAAAGCGGCTCGCGCCGCGCCGATCTCCGCATTGGCGCTGCGCAGCTGATATTCCGTCTGCACGACATCCGGACGGCGCAGCAGCACGCCGGAATCGAGCCCGGCGGGAAGTTCGGCAACGGTGCCGGCCGCTTCGTCGATCGAGGCCGGGAGCGCCGCGGAATCGATTGGCGCCCCGACCAGCAACTGCAGCGCGTTGATGTCCTGGGCGAGGTTGGTGGTCTGCTGCGCCAGATCCGATTGCGCGCTGGCCAGCACCGTCTCCGCCTGGCTGAGGTCGGTGCGCGGCGCGATGCCGCCCTTGAGCCGCGCCTGAGTCAGGGTCACGCTGCGCTGGGCGTTCGCGGCGGTGTCCCGTGCGATCGCGAGCAGGCTCTTGTCGGCCGCATAGTTCAGCCAGACCGTGGCGATGTCGCCGACCAGGGTCAGGCGCGTCGCCCGCGCAGCCGCTTCAGTGGCGAAATAACTGTTCTGCGCGGCCGTGCTCAGCGACTGGATCCGCCCGAACAGGTCGAGCTCGAACGCGCTGATGCCGCCATCGACCGAGAAGTTGGTGCGCGCGCCGCTGCCATTGCCGTTATCGGACCGCGTGACGCCGGCCGAAGCGCCGACCTGCGGCAGCAACTGCGCTCGCTGGATGCGATATTGCGCCCGCGCCGCCGCGATGTTCGCCGCGGCGATGCGCAGGTCGCGATTGTTCGCCAGCGCCTGCTCGATCAGCCCCTGCAACCGCGGGTCGCGGAAGATCTCCCGATAGGTGACCGCCGGCAGCGCCGCTTCGCTCTGCTTCAGATAGGAATCGCCGACCGGCCAGGAGGGCGGCACCGGCAAGTCGGGCCGTACATATTTCGGCGCCATCGAGCAGGCGCCGAGCGAGGTTGCCGCAAGCAGCAGGACAAACCGGCGCATCATGCTTTCTCCCCGCTAGGCTGTTCGGGGGGCTGGGCAGGGGGTGCCGGATGCTCGTGGTGCAGGCGTGCCAGCACGTCGCGCGTGCCGCGCCGCACCAGCACGAAGAACAGCGGGATGTAGAAGATCGCGAGGATCGTCGCGGTCAGCATGCCGCCGATCACCGCCGTGCCGATCGCGACCCGGCTGTTCGCGCCGGCGCCGGTCGAGACGGCGAGCGGCAGCACGCCGAAGATGAAGGCAAGGCTGGTCATCAGGATCGGGCGGAGACGGATGCGGGCCGCCTCCAGCGCTGCCTCGATCACGCGCTTGCCCTGCTTCTCGGCCTGTTCGGCGAACTCGATCATCAGGATTGCGTTCTTCGCCGCCAGGCCCATGGTGGTCAGCAGACCGATCTGCAGGAACACGTCATTCTCGAGGCCCCGCAAGGTCACCGCGAACACTGCGCCGACCAGGCCGAGCGGAATGATCAGCAACACCGCGATCGGGATCGTCCAGCTTTCGTACAGCGCCGCCAGGCACAGGAACACGACCAGCAGCGACAGCGCATAGAGATAGGGCGCCTGGCCGGAGGACAACCGCTCCTGATAGGACAGCCCGGCCCAGGCCACGCCGGTCCCCGGCAATTGCGCGGCGAGTTCCTCCATCCGCGCCATCGCCTGGCCCGAGCTGATGCCCGGCGCTGCCTGGCCCTGGATCTCATAGGAGGAGAATCCGCCGAACCGGCTGAGCGACGAGGGCGCCGTGCCCCAGGTGACATTGGCGAAGGACGAGAAGGGCGCCATCTCGCCGGTCGATCCGCGGACATACCAGGCAGCGATGTCGTCGGGCGAGGCGCGATACGGCGCGTCGCCCTGGACATAGACTCGCTTCACCCGGCCGCGGTCGTTGAAGTCGTTGACGTATCGGCCCCCCCAGGCGGTCGACAGCGTCGCATTGACGTCGGCCTGGCTCAGCCCGAGCGTGCTGAGTTTCTGCGGATCGACATCGACCTTCAGGGTCGGCTGATCCTGCAAGTCGGTCGGGCGGACTGCCTGGAGCGAGGAATCCGCGCGCGCCGCCGCGAGCAGCTTGTCGCGCGCCGCCTTGAATTCCTGGCGGCTCAGGCCGCCGGTGTTCTGCAACTCCATCTGGAAGCCGGCCGACTGGCCGAGGCCACGCACCGCCGACGGCACCGTCGCATAGAATTCGACGTCGCGCAGGCCGCCCAGCGCCTGGGTCGCGTTCCGCGCGATCGCCTGCGCGCCATTCTTCTCGCCCTTGCGTTCCGACCAGTCCTTCAGCGCGACGAAACCGCGGCCGGTATTCTGGCCGCCGCCACCGCCGCCCGCGACGGTCATGATCGCGTCGGTGTTCTTGCCTGCGGTCTTCAGGAAGTATTTCTCGATCTCACGCTGCGCCTGCTGAGTCTTGCCGATCGTCGCGCCCGGCCCGAGGTTGAACTGGATGCTCGTCGTGCCCTGATCCTCGGTCGGCAGGAAGCCCGTCGGCAGCTGAATGAACATGATCGCCAGGATCGCCACGGTGACGCCGTAGATCGCGAGGAACAGGATCTTGCGGTCGACGACCTTGGCCACCGCCCTGGTATAGCGTTCCTGATTGCGCTCGAAATTGGTGTTGAACCAGGTCTTGGCCTTCTCCATCCGGTGCTGGACCCACCGGATCGATTCATATTTGCTCTCGCGCTCCTCTTCCTTGCGTTTGAGCAGGGTGGAGGTGAGCGCCGGGGTCAGCACCAGTGCGACCACGACCGACAGCACCATCGCCGACACGATSGTSACSGAGAACTGSCGRTAGATSAYGCCGGTCGAKCCGCCGAAGAAMGCCATSGGCASGAACACSGCSGASAGCACSRKSGCGATGSCGAYCAGCGCGMCGGTGATCTCGTTCATCGACTCGATCGTTGCGTCGCGCGGGCTCATGCCCGGATTCTCGTCCATCAGGCGCTCGACATTCTCCACGACGACGATCGCGTCGTCGACCAGCAGGCCGATCGCGAGCACCAGCCCGAACATGGTCAGCGTATTGATGGTAAAGCCGGCAATGGCGAAGATCGCGAAGGTGCCGAGCAGCACGACCGGCACCGCGATCGTCGGGATCAGGGTCGCGCGCCAGCTCTGCAGGAAGATGAACATGACGATGACGACCAGGATGATCGCCTCGATCAGGGTCCAGACCACTTCCTCGACCGACAGCTTGATGAACTCGGTGACGTCCTGCGGGAAATCATAGGCGAAGCCGGCCGGGAATTTCTTCGCCTGGGAAGCGATCTCGGCCTTGACCAGCTCGGCGGTCTTCAGCGCGTCGGCGCCGGGCGCGAGGCTGACGGCGATGCCGGCGCCGGGATGGCCGTTGATCCGGCTGACGATGCCGTAATTCTCGGAGCCGAGCTCGACCCGGGCGACGTCCTTCAGGTGAAGCGTCGATCCGTCGGGCTGAGTCTTCACCACGATATTGGCGAATTGCGCGGGGGTCGACAGGCGGCTCTGCGCCGTCACCGTGGCGTTCAATGCCTGGTCGGGGCTGTTGGGTACGCCGCCCACTTCGCCGGCCGCGACTTCGGCATTCTGCGCCGTGATGGCGGAGATGATGTCGCTCGGCATCAGCGAATAGCTGGCGAGCCGGTCCGGGTTGAGCCACACGCGCATCGCATATTGCGATCCGAACACGTTGATGTCGCCCACGCCCTCAAGCCGGCCGATCGGCTCCTGCAGGGTGGAGACCATATAATCCGACACGTCCTGGTTGGTGCGCGTGTCGGTCGTGTCGAAGATCGCCGCGACCATCAGGAAGTCGGGGTTGGACTTGGTGACGGTCAGGCCCTGCTGCTGCACCTGGGAGGGCAGGCGGGGCAGCGCCTGCTGCACCTTGTTCTGGACCTGCACCTGCGCGATGTCGGGGTCGATACCCTTGGCGAAGGTCGCGCTGATGTTCACGCCGCCGCGCGAGTTGGAGTTCGAGCTGAAATAGAGCAGCCCGTCGATGCCGGTCAGCTGCTGCTCGATCACCTGGGTGACGCTGTTCTCCAGCGTTTCCGACGAGGCACCGGGATAATTGGCGCGGATGTTGACGTTGGGCGGCGCCACGTCGGGAAACTGCTCGATCGGCAGGGTGAAGATCGCCCCGACGCCCGCCAGCATGATGATGATCGCGACGACCCAGGCGAAGATCGGCCGGTCGATGAAGATGCGTGAAATCACTGTCCGATCAACCGCGCGTCTGGCCGGCCTGGTTGCCGGTACCCCCGCCCGCACCCCCACCAGCACCCCCACCAGCACCCTTGCCCTGCGGCGGTCCGATCCGTTCCGGCTGGCTCGCCGGCACCGGCCGCACGACCTGGTTGGGCAGGGTCTTGCCGACGCCCTGGACGATCACCTTGTCGCCCTTGTTCAGGCCCGCGGTGACGACCCAGTTGGTGCCGATCGCGCGCGTCGCGGTAACGCTGCGCTGGAGCGCCTTGTTGCCCGGCCCGACGATGAACACCGTCGCATTGCCCTTGGGGTCGCGCGACACGGCCGGCTGCGGGATCAGGAAGGCATTATTGTCGATCGACTGGGCGAAGGTCGCCCGCACGAACATGCCCGGCAGCAACTCGCCCTGCGGATTGGGGAAGCGCGCACGCAAGGTGACGGTGCCCGTGGTCGGGCTGACCACCACTTCGGAGAATTCGACCGAGCCGGCATAGCCATAGTCGCTGCCGTCCTCGAGCTTCAGCCGCACTTCGGCATTGGCCGGGCTATGGCCGCCGCTTGCCAGTTCGCGCCGCAGCCTGAGCAGGTCCGCGCTCGATTGCTGGATGTCGACATACATCGGGTCGAGCCGCTGGATCGTCGCGAGCGGATCGGCCTGGTTGGTCGTGACCAGCGCGCCTACGGTGTAGAGCGACCGCCCGATCCGCCCGGTGATCGGCGCTGGAACGGTGGTGAAGCGGAGGTTGACCTTCGCGGTGTCGAGCGCGGCGCGGTTCTGCGCGACGGCGGCCTGGGCCTGGCGCGACTGGGCGAGCGCGTCGGTGTAATCCTGCTTGGCCACGGCTTCGATATCGGCGAGCGGCTTGTAGCGCTCGGCCTTGATCCGCGCCGCTTCGGCGCTGGCGGTGGCGCTGGCGAGATTGGCCTGGGCCTGGTTCGCCGACGCGCGGTAGAGGCTCGGATCGATCTGGTAGAGCGGCTGGCCTTGGCGGACGAGCGCCCCCTCGGTGAAGAACCGGCGATAGATCACGCCCGAAACCTGCGGGCGGACCTCGGAACTCTCATAGGCGGTGGTGCGGCCAGCCAGTTCGGTCGTGATCGGCACGCTGGTCGGCTGAATGACGACGAAGCCCACCTGGGGCGGACCCTGCGGCCCGCGCCGCCCGCCGCCCTGCTTGCTATTATCCGCCTTGCCGCAGCCGGACAGCAGCAGCACCGCCGCCATCGCGGCGAGCGAGGACACACGCACAGAAGACATACGCACGGGAGTAAGCGATCGCACGGTCATTCAATCTCCATCGCGTCGCTGTCCGCACACTGCGATGGAAGATTCCCGCGCAAGAATATGCCGAACACCACGCCTCAGCCTTGGTTCCTGTCCTGTACGCGTCGGTACAGGCAAATGCTTTGTTTATCCTATATCCTATATCTTACCTGAGTTTCGCGATAGACAGGCCGTCGGCCTTGGCGCGATCCTTGGTAGATTCCTCGCTGCGCTTCAGCGCCTTGGCTATCGCCTTCAGCGCCATGCCTTTTTTGGCGAGGACATGGAGTTTCTGGATTTCGTCGCTGGTCCAGGGCTGGCGGTGACGTTCGAACTTGTCCTGGCTCATGATGGGCGGACCTTCCGCTTGAGCAATACCAACGCCTGGTCGAGCGCCGAGAGGAAACGCGACCGGTCAGTCTTCGAAAAGGGCGCGGGGCCGCCGATCGCGTCGCCGCCGGCGCGCAGGTCGGCCATGATCGCTCGGGTCGCGATGGCCGCGCCGATCGAGCTGGTGGTGAACGGCTTCCCGCTCGGCGCGATCACCGTCGCGCCGGCTTTAAGGCACCGGTCGGCAAGGAGAATGTCCGTAGTAATCACCACCGCGGCAGCGTCCGCGCGCTCGGCGATCCAGTCATCGGCGGCATCGAACGCGTCGCTCACGATTGCCCGCTCGACCAGCGGATGAACCGGAATACGCATGATGCTGTTACTCACGATGGCCACCGGCACCTCATGGCGAAAGGCCACTTTATAGACCTCATCCTTTACGGGGCATGCATCCGCATCCACAAGGATTCGGATTGTCGCAAAGTGTGTCAGACCTGTTACTCCCGTTCAGATACTTCGCGGGGCATACTGCCGACCTCGACGATCTCGATCGCGTCGCGCATTCCGCCAAAGTCGATGAGGTCGCCTGGCTCAGCACCCATCATCGCTTTCACCAGCGGCCCGGTGAAGGCAATGCGCCCTTCCGCCGGGTCGGCCTCGTCGCTGCCGACGATATGGATCGTGCGCAGCGCGCCGTTGAGGCGGAACGTGACGCTGGCGCCGAACGCGACCTCCTCGCCGCTCGGCTCGGGCGCCACGATCGCGGTCGTCTGGCGTGTGTTCCAGTAGCGTAGCGCGCGCTTCAGCACTTCCCGTGCATCGTCGTCGGCTTCAGCCTCGATCTCCGCCTCCAGCGCCGTCACCCGCGCATCCATCAGCGCAAGGCCCCGCGCCGTCACCAGGTTCGGCCCCGGCGGCAACGGTAGCTCGAACTTCGGCTCCTTGTGCTCCTCGTCGCTTTCGCGGCGAAATGCGACGCTCATGTCTTCCTCCCGGGGGCAAATATCGAGGGGCGCAGCGGCCCCGCTGCTGAATCCTTCAACCATTCCAGCACGGCATCGATCCGCGCGAGCCGCCGCATGTCGCTATGCGTCACCAGCCAGAAGCTGCGCACGATATCGACCTGGTCGGGAAACAACATGGTGAGGCCGGGATCCTGGTCGGCGATGAAGCTGGGCAGCACGCCGATTCCGGTGCCGTTGGCGATCGCGCTATACTGGACGTTGATGCTGGTCGAGCGGAGATTGGCGTCGAGCCCCGGCGCGACCTCGCCGAGATAGTCAAGTTCCGGCGAGTAGAGGAATTCGGGGACATAGCCGATCAGCGTGTGCCGGCTCAGTTCCTCGATCGATCCGATCGGGCCATGCGCCTCGAGATAGCGCGTCGCGGCATAGAGCCGCAGCCGGTAGTCGGCGAGTTTCGCCGCGATCAGCCGGCCATGCCGCGGCCGCGCCATCATCACCGCGATATCCGCTTCGCGCTTCGACGGGTTGAGGAAACCCGATGCGGTGACCAGGTCGAGCCGGATATCGGGATGACGGCTGCGGAACTCAGGCAGGCGCGGGGCCAGCACCCAGGTCGCGACCCCCTCGGCGACGCTCAGCCGGACATGCCCGCTCGCCTGAGTCGATCCGCCCGCCACTTCGCCCAGCGCATGGAGCGCCGTGCTCTCGATCGTCTCGGCATGCGCCAGCAGCGCCTGCCCCTGCTCGGTCAGCCGCCGCTCGCCCGCCTCCACCTCGAACAATTCGGACTGAAGCGCCGCCCCGAGCCGCCGCAACCGCCGGCCGACGGTGGTCGCATCCATGCCCAGCGACCGCGCCGCCGACGCCAGGTGCCGCGACCGCGCCACCGCCAGGAAAATCCGCAGGTCGTCCCAATCGAACATCTCGTCTTACCCTGCATAATTGCAGGGCTCACATGCACCCCCGGCACCTTGCCTGCAAATTCTCCAAGCGTAAGGAAGAGCCACAAAAGTTTTGGGAAGGTTGGATATGCGCCTCATCGATCATCACGTCGCGGGCCTTTCGGGCGGCGGTTCGGGCCGGACGGCCGATGTGTTCAACCCCAATACCGGCCAGGTTCAGGCGACGGTGCAGCTCGGCGATCAGGCCGTGCTCGATGCCGCCATCGCCGCCGCGCAAAAGGCGCAGCCGGCCTGGGCCGCCACCAACCCGCAACGCCGCGCCCGCGTGATGTTCAACTTCAAGGCGCTGGTCGAGAAGAACATGGACGAGCTGGCCGAGCTGCTCTCGTCCGAACATGGCAAGGTCGTCGCGGATTCGCGCGGCGACATCCAGCGCGGGCTCGAGGTCGTCGAATTCTCCTGCGGCATCCCGCATGCGCTGAAGGGCGAATATACCCAGGGCGCGGGCCCCGGCATCGACGTCTATTCGATGCGCCAGCCGCTCGGCATCGGTGCCGGCATCACCCCGTTCAACTTCCCCGCGATGATCCCGCTCTGGATGTCGAGCGTCGCGATGGCCGTCGGCAATGCCTTCATCCTGAAGCCGAGCGAGCGCGACCCGTCGGTGCCGGTGCGCCTCGGCCAGCTGTTCCTCGAGGCTGGCCTGCCCGAGGGCATCTTCCAGGTCGTGCACGGCGACAAGGAAATGGTCGACGCGATCCTCGATCATCCCGCCATCTCGGCGGTCAGCTTCGTCGGCTCCTCCGACATCGCACATTATGTCTATCAGCGCGGCGGCGCGGCGGGGAAGCGCATTCAGGCGATGGGCGGGGCGAAGAACCACGGCATCGTCATGCCCGATGCCGATCTCGACCAGGTCGTCGCCGATCTGTCGGGGGCCGCCTTCGGCTCCGCCGGCGAGCGCTGCATGGCGCTGCCCGTCGTGGTGCCGGTCGGTGAGAAGACCGCGGTCGCCCTGCGTGAAAAGCTCATCCCGGCGATCGCCGCACTCCGCGTCGGCGTCTCGACCGACAAGGATGCGCATTACGGCCCGGTGGTGAACGCCGCGCACAGGCAGCGTATCGAGAACTGGATCCAGACCGGCGTCGACGAAGGCGCCGAGCTGGTGGTCGATGGCCGCGGCTTCGAGCTGCAGGGCCATGAGCAGGGCTTCTTCATCGGCCCGTCGCTGTTCGACCATGTCACCCCCGACATGCAGGCCTACAAGGAAGAGATTTTCGGCCCCGTGCTGCAGATCGTCCGCGCCGACGATTTCGAGCATGCGCTCCGCCTGCCCAGCGAGCACCAGTACGGCAACGGCGTCGCCATCTTCACCCGCAATGGCCACGCCGCGCGCGAATTCGCCGCGCGCGTCAATGTCGGCATGGTCGGCATCAACGTGCCGATCCCGGTGCCGGTCGCCTATCACACCTTCGGCGGCTGGAAGCGCTCCGGGTTCGGCGACACCAACCAGCACGGTATGGAAGGCGTGAAGTTCTGGACCAAGGTCAAGACGGTCACCCAGCGCTGGCCTGATGGCGGTGTGGGCGATGCCGCCAACGCCTTCGTCATTCCGACCATGGGGTGAGGCAATTGCTCGGCTGCCTCGATCTTTGTCGCCACGGACCCATCGAGGTCCGTGGCGATAAGGTTCAGGCAGTGGCCGGGCTGCCTTCCACCGCATTACGCCCCGCCACACTCTCGAACCGCGCATGATATTTCGGATGCTCGGTGCCCATCCACCGGTCCCACCAGGTGAAGTAGAGGCCAAAATTATACCGGCCCTCACTGTGGTGCAGGTCGTGGTGGGTGGTCGTGGTCAGCCAGCCGGTCCAGGGCGACCGGGTGAAGCCCGACCAGGCCAGCTCATGTCCCGAATGGCCGATCGCGTTGCGGGCGATCTGGTGGCCGAGGAAGATGAAGATGGCGAGCGGATAGATCGGCCCGAACAGCGACAGGAGCAGCAGGGCGATCGGCACGTAGAGCGACTCGAACACCGCCTCGATCGGCGCAAAGGCATAGGACGCCCAGGAGGTCGGGGTGCGCGACTGGTGATGGGCGGCATGCGCGCGGCGGAACATCGCGCGCAGATGCAGCCCGCGGTGCATCCAATAGAACCAGGCGTCGTGGGCGATCGCCAGCGCGATCACCTGCAGCGCGATCAGCCACGGATTGAAATCATGCGCGATGGCGATCACGCCGCCCGCGATCAGCGCGAAGGCGATCAGGTCGACCACGCCGAAGACCGCGATGGTCTGCACCGACAGCATCACCTCGCGCCGGCGGTCCGCCATGGTCGCGGCGCGTTGCTGGATGCGGCGGGGCGCAGTCCAGCGGCGCAGCAGCCAGTAAAGCAGCGCGATGCCCGCGGCGCCGATCAGGTAGCGGGTCATCTCGATGGTGAAGCTGTGCAGCCAATGCGCGCCGATGCTTTGCAGGATTCCGATCACGCTGATGCTCCGTTCGATTGCGGTCGGCCGGCTTCCTATGCCACCGCGCGCGTCCAGGCTGCGCGGGGCCGAAAAATGCCGATCGATTCCGGAATCGATCGCATCTTTTCAGTTCCGCACGATGTTCGCCCGGCGGTATTCGCTCGGCGACTGGCCGACGGTTTCGCGAAAGGCGCGGTTGAACGGCGCGAGCGAGCCATAGCCCAGGTCCATCGCGATAGTCAGGATCGGCAGGTCGACATGGGTGGGATCGACCAGCAATGCCCTGGCCTCGCCGATGCGGTGATGGTTGAGGAAGGCCGAGAAGTTGCGATAGCCCAGCCGCTGGTTGATCAGGCTGCGCAGCCGGTGCTCGGGCGTCTCGAGCAACTCGGCCAGCGCGCCGATGCTGAGGCCGGGCTCGCGATAGACCGCTCCGGCGATCGCGGCCTCGAGCTTGCGGTTGAGCACATGTTCGGACGGGCTGAAGCTCGGGGCAGGGGCGGGCTCCGGCTGGGCGGGATCGAACAGCAATTCGGGATCGCTCTGCAGCAGCGCGACGCCCATCGCCATGGTGGCGATCAGGATGGCGACGGCCTGGGCGAGCGCGATGCCCGGGTCCGCGCGGCGAAACCCGAACAGCATTTCCAGCACGATCACGACAAAGGCCAGCGTGCCCACCACGATCACGAATCCGACACGCAGCTGGCGCCGCTTCTCGATCAGGTCGTCGCCCCGTTCGCTGATCGCGATCAGGATCGCATGGCCGATAAAGACCAGCGATACGCTGCGCTGGATCGTCGAGACCGCGTTTCGCAGGTCGAGCTGCGCGTAGCGGGCGAAGAAGAAGCAGGCCCAGCAGCCAATCGTCACGGTGATGCCGACGATCAGCGCCCGCCGGTCGATCGCGCGTTCGAACAGGAGGTGCGCGAAGATCCACAGCAGCAGTGGCACCGACTGCGCGGCAAGCTGGATCAGCGCCCAGACCGGTCCCTCGGTCGGCCGGAACAGATACGTCGCCAGCGTCTGATAGCAGCACACGCCGATCAGCAGCATCGCCGTGGCGGCGCGGATCGGCATCGGCGCCCGGCCGCGTCCGATCACGATGGCGATCAGCAGCAACTGGCCGATCGCCAGCACCCGCATCACCGTGTCGAGGAGCATCAGCTGCGCCATATCCGCACCGTTATGGCTTGGCCGCGGAACCCCGTCCATCGCGCCGGTGGGAAATGTCGACCAGGCGCGATAGACATGGCCGCGTGTCCGGAAATGCCGTCGTCACGTGGGCGATCCAGGTTTTTTCTCTCGGGAATATCTCAATGACTCAGCAATTCGACATCACCGACGATCAGCGCGAGATCCAGGATCTGGCGCGCAAGTTCACCGCGGATCGCATCACGCCCTTTGCCGCGGAGTGGGACGAGAAGCACATTTTCCCGCGCGAGACGATCAAGGCCGCGGCCGAGCTCGGCTTCGCCTCGATCTATGTTTCGGAGGAAAGCGGCGGCATCAATCTCGGCCGGCTGGAATCGGCGCTGATCATGGAGGCGATGGCCTATGGCTGTGCCTCCACCTCGGCCTTCATCTCGATCCACAACATGGCGTCGTGGATGATCGATCGCTTTGGCAACCAGGCGGTAAAGGACAAATATCTCCCGCGCCTCGTGACGATGGACGAGATCGCCAGCTATTGCCTGACGGAGCCCGGTTCCGGCTCCGATGCCGCGGCGCTGAAGACCAAGGCAGTCAGGGACGGCGACGACTATATCGTCACCGGCTCCAAGCAGTTCATCTCGGGCGGGGGCGAGAACGAGATCTACGTCACCATGGTCCGCACCGGTGAGGAAGGCCCCAAGGGCATCTCCTGCCTGGTGATCGAGAAGGACATGCCCGGCGTCAGTTTCGGCGCGAACGAGCGAAAGCTCGGCTGGCATTCGCAGCCGACCGCGCAGGTGATGTTCGATGGCGTGCGTGTGCCGAAGGAAAACCTGGTGGGCGGCGAAGGAGAGGGGTTCCGCATCGCGATGATGGGGCTCGACGGCGGCCGTCTCAACATCGGCGCCTGCTCGCTCGGCGGGGCGCAGCGCTGCCTCGACGAGGCGATCAGATACACCAAGGACCGCAAGCAGTTCGGCACGGCGATCGCCGATTTCCAGAACACCCAGTTCATGCTCGCCGACATGGCGACCGAGCTCGAGGCCGCGCGCGCCTTGCTGTACATGGCCGCCGCCAAGGTCACGGCCAACGCGCCCGACAAGACCAAGTTTGCCGCGATGGCCAAGCGCCTCGCCACCGATACCGGATCGTCCGTCGCCGACCGCGCGTTGCAGCTCCATGGCGGCTATGGCTATCTGATGGACTATCCGATCGAACGCTTCTGGCGCGACCTGCGCGTCCATTCGATCCTGGAGGGTACCAACCAGGTTATGCGCATGATCGTCGGCCGGGACCTGACACGGCAATGATCACTTTGGCCACTTCTTCCCTCTCCCCTTGCGGGAGAGGGCTGCGCAGACTTGGGTCGCGCTCTTCGCGCGGCCCTAGTCGGAGCTGGGTGAGGGGTAAGCGGTCGCATGCGACCGCGCGAGCCAAAGGCTCGCCCCCCTCTCCAACCTGCGCTAGCCAGCAAGCTGGCAAGCTCCGGTATCCTCTCCCTCAAGGGGAGAGGAGAAGGTTCGCATGACCACCGACGTCCTCACCCAACACGAAGGCAAGGTCGCTCGCATCCGGCTCAACCGGCCCAAGGCGATCCATGCGCTCAACACCGCGATGTGCGCCGCGATTCTCGACGCGCTGGAGGCATGGCGGATCGACCTCGACATCGAGACGATCCTGATCGACCATGCCGAGGGCCGCGGCTTCTGCGCGGGGGGCGACATCCGCATGCTCGCCGAAAGCGGCGCGAAGGACGGCGCGGAGGCGCGGGAATTCTTCCACACCGAATATCGCATGAATCACCGGCTGTTCACTTATGCCAAGCCGATCGTCGCCTTCATGGACGGCATCACCATGGGTGGCGGCGTCGGCCTGTCGCAGCCGGCGAAATACCGTGTGGCGACCGAGAATACCCGGCTCGCCATGCCGGAAACGGGGATCGGCCTGTTCCCCGATGTCGGCGGCGGCTGGTATCTCTCGCGGCTACCGGGGCGCACCGGCCAGTATCTCGCGCTGACCGGGCACCGGCTCGACGGCGCCGAATGCCTCGCGCTCGGCCTCGCCAGCCATTATCTGCCGAGCGATCGGCTGGAAGAGGCCAAGGCCCGCATCGCCGCCGATCCCCAGCAGATCGCGACGATCTTGGAAGACCTGTCGGCACCCACGCCCGACGCCCGTATCCTCGCGCACCGCGATGCGATCGATCGCCTGTTCGCCTCGGACCTGCTCGAAGACATTTTCGCCGCGCTAGAGGCCGATCCTGGCGAATGGGCGCAGCAACAGCTCGCCACCTTGCGCACCAAGTCGCCGCAGACGATGAAGGTCTCGCTCCGCCTGCTCCAGGAAGGCACGATGATGCCGACCTTCGAGGACGAGATGCGCCAGGAATATGCCGTCGGCGCGCATGTCGTGCAGCGCCACGATTTCCTCGAGGGCGTCCGCGCGGTGATCGTCGACAAGGACAATGCTCCCCGATGGGATCCGCCCACGCCCGAGGGCGTGACCGATCACGTCATCGACCAGATCTTCGCCCCCTTGCCTGACGGCGAGGCGTGGACCCCCGCATAAGGACTCAACCCATGGCAGATTACGAAACCCTCCTCGTCGAGCAACGCGGCGCCGTCACGCTGATCACGCTCAACCGGCCCCAGGCGCTCAATGCGCTCAACAGTCAGGTACTCGCCGACCTGATCGCCGCCACCGCCGCGTTTGACGCCGACGACAGCCAGGGCTGCGCGGTCGTCACCGGCAGCGAAAAGGCCTTCGCCGCCGGCGCCGACATCAAGGAGATGCAGGCCCAGGGCTTCGCCGACATGTACGGCCACAACTTCTTCGCCGGCTGGGAGAAGTTCACCGCGACGCGCAAGCCGATCATCGCCGCGGTCGCCGGCTTCGCGCTAGGCGGCGGCTGCGAGCTGGCGATGATGTGCGACTTCATCATCGCCGCCGACACCGCGAAATTCGGCCAGCCCGAGATCAAGCTCGCCGTCGCGCCGGGCATGGGCGGCTCGCAGCGGCTCACGCGCGCGGTGGGCAAGGCCAAGGCGATGGAGATGTGCCTCACCGGCCGGATGATGGGCGCCGAGGAAGCGGAGCGCGCCGGGCTGGTCAGCCGGATCGTCCCGGCGGCCGATCTGGTCGAGGAAGCGGTGAAGACCGCCGCGACGATCGCGTCGATGGCGCCGCTCGCGGTCAAGGCGAACAAGGAAATGGTCAACGCCGCGTTCGAGACGGGGCTCGCGATGGGCGTCCAGTTCGAACGGCGCCTGTTCCACGGCCTGTTCGGCTCGGCGGATCAGAAGGAAGGCATGACGGCGTTCGTCGAGAAGCGCCCCGGTAACTGGACGGGAAAATAACAATGGCACGCGTCGGATTCATCGGTCTTGGAAACATGGGCGGCGGCATGGCCGCGAACCTCGCGAAGAAGGGGCATGACGTCCGCGCCTTCGACCTCTCAGCCGAGGCGCTCGATCGCGCCAAAGCCGCGGGCTGCCTCCCCGTCGCCAGCGCGGAAGAGGCGGCTGACGGCGCCGAGGCGATCATCACCATGCTGCCCGCCGGCAAGCATGTCGAACAGGTCTATACCGAAAGCCTGTTCGGCAACGCGCCGGCCTCGGCGATTCTGATCGACTGCTCTACCATCGACGTCGCCACCGCCAAGCGCATCGGCGAAGCAGCGCTCGCCAAGGGCCTTTCCTCGGTCGACGCGCCCGTCTCCGGCGGCATCGGCGCGGCCAATGCCGGCACCTTGACCTTCATGGTCGGCGGCAGCGCGGAAGCGTTCGACCGCGCTCAGCCCTTCCTGTCCGACATGGGCAAGGCCGTGATCCATGCCGGCGACAGCGGCACCGGCCAGACCGCGAAGATCGCCAACAACATGCTGCTCGGCGCGACGATGGTCGCGACCTGCGAGGCGTTCCTGCTCGCGCGGAAGCTCGGGCTCGATCCGCAGAAATTCTTCGACATCTCCTCGGTGTCGTCAGGCCAGAGCTGGTCGATGACCACCTATGCGCCGCTGCCGGGCGTCGGCCCCGACACGCCGGCCGACCATGACTATCAGGGGGGGTTCGCGACTGCGCTGATGCTCAAGGATCTGCGCCTGGCGATGGAAGCCGCGGCCGAGGCGCATGCCGACACCCCGATGGGCGCGAAGGCCGCCGAACTCTATGAGAGGTTCGCCGCTGAGGGGCAGGGAGGTCTGGATTTCTCCGCCATCATCAGAATGCTCGACCACGCCGAATAAACCGTCGCAAAACACCGCCTCGGCATCTTGCATGCAACATTGATGTCATGCATCCCTATCACAAGGGCGGGCAACGCCGCTGGAGGGAGAAGGTGATGAAGGCTTGGTTGTATCTCGGCGCGACGGTTCTGGCAGTATCCACTGCCTGCATGGCGGTCGCGCAATCCGCGGCGCCGACCGAACCGATGCCCGCCGGGCCGAAGGTGGCGGAGAATTTCTGGTCCGCCAAGCCGACCCGGCCGACGCCCTATGTCGCGCCCAACAAGGTCCATTGGAAGCTGTCGGAGATCCTCGCCGCGCATCGCGGCCAGACCGACTGGGTCCAGCCGATCATCCGCAACCAGGAGCAGGATGCGGACTATATCTCGCTCGGCGCCGGCAAGAAAACCAAGACGCGCATGTATGCCGACGACCGGGTCGTCTGGATCGTGCAGGACGGGTCGATGAAGGTGACGATCGACGGGGTCGCGCCGTTCGTCGCGACCAAGGGCTTCATGGTCAGCGTGCCGTTCCGCCATCTCTACTCGATCGAGACGGTCGGCGATAAGCCGTCGCTCCGTTTCGAGGTACGCCAGGCCGGCTCCCCGCCGCTCTTCCCGCTTTCCGAAACGCCCGATGCCTATCCTGGCCGCACCTATATGAAGGTCCGCGGCAGCCCGGGCCCCGCGACCATCCCGACTGGTGGGACGAGCAACCCGATCTGGGTCGATTTCCTCAAGGACATCGCGATCGGCGACAAGCCCTATAACGGCAAGTTCGTATGGGACGATCACTTCACCTCGAACATCCTGCGCAGCAAGGCCGCGCCGGTGCCGCCCGCGACCAACAAGGGCCATTTCCATGTCGACTGGACCGAGTTCTGGTTCATCATGGAAGGCAAGATCGGCTACCAGATCGAAGGCTTCCCCTATTTCGAGGCCAATCAGGGCGATGTGGTCACGGCGGCCAAGGGTCGCTGGCACCGTGCCGGCAACAGCCCGCTGACGCCGATGTCGACGCGCATTCCGTTCAACCCGCGTCCGGTGATCCTGCACAATTTCGAACCGGAGTGATGAGGATCTGATCGAACAGGGTCATACCAAGGTGTAGTCCTGGCACCGGTGCGGACGATAGGCAGTGTCGTCCGCGCCGGTAGTGATGGCGCAGGCGGATATCACCCGATATCGTGCCGCAACCTGAAGGAGACCGCTGATGACCGTCCTGATCCTGGCCTTGCTCATCGGCGTCGTCGCCGGCCTTCGCGCAATGACCGCGCCCGCCGCCGTCAGCTGGGCGGCGCATCTCGGCTGGCTGCATCTCGACGGCACCTGGCTCGCCTTTCTCGGCTACCGCTTCACGCCCTGGATCTTTTCGCTCGCCGCCCTGGCTGAGCTGGTGACCGACCAGCTGCCCTCGACGCCCAGCCGCAAGGTGCCGCCGCAGTTCATTGCGCGCATCGTGATGGGTGGGCTCAGCGGTGGCGCGATCGGCGCCTCGGCAGGATCGCTTATCACAGGCATTGCCGCGGGCGCGGTGGGTGCCGTGATCGGGACCCTGGGTGGCGCGGCGGTGCGGGGCAAGCTTGCAGCCCTGTTCGGTAGCGATCGGCCGGCGGCGTTCCTCGAAGATGCGGTCGCGATCATCGGGGCCTTCCTGATCGTCTCGGCCGCGGCATGAGCCGCCGGTTCGACGCGATCATCATCGGCGGGGGGCAGGCGGGTCCGTCGCTCGCCGGCCGGTTGACGGCGGCCGGGATGACTGTCGCGCTGGTCGAGCGCGATCGCTTGGGCGGCACCTGCGTCAACACCGGTTGCACACCGACCAAAGCCATGGTGGCGAGTGCTTATGTCGCCCACGCCGCGGCCAGGGCGGCGGAATATGGGGTCGACCTGCCGGGCCCGCCGATCACGGACATGAAGCGCGTGCGCGACCGCGCGGCGGCGGTCGCGTCAGACTCGCGCGGCCGGCTGACGGACTGGCTGGTCGGGATGGAGGGGCTGACCCTGATCCATGGCCATGCCCGCTTCACTGCGCCTGATACGATCGAAGTGGATGGCGAGGCGCTGACCGCGCCGAGGATCTTCCTCAATGTGGGCGGCCGCGCCAATGTGCCGCCGATGCCGGGGATCGACCTGATCACCCCGCTCACCAACGTCTCGATCCTCGATCTTGCCGAGCTCCCGCGGCATCTCGTCGTGGTCGGCGGCAGCTATATCGGCCTGGAGTTCGCACAGGCGTTCCGCCGGTTCGGCGCTCAGGTGACGGTCGTCGAGATGTCGCCGCGCCTCATCGCGCGCGAGGATGAGGATATCTCGGAGCTTATCCGCGACATGCTGGTCGCCGAGGGGATCGAGGTGCGCATCAACGCGACCTGCATCGCCTTTCCAGCCCATCCGGATGGCACCGCGGTCAAGGTCGATTGCACCGAGGGCGCGCCCGAAGTGATCGGGTCGCATGTGCTGCTCGCGATCGGGCGGCGGCCGAACACTGACGATCTCGGGTTGGACAAGGCTGGGGTGGCCACCGACGCACGCGGTTATGTGGCGGTCGACGACCGGCTGGCGACCAATGTGCCGGGCATCTGGGCGCTGGGCGACTGCAACGGTCGCGGTGCTTTCACGCATACCGCCTATAATGATTACGAGATCGTCGCGGCGAACCTGCTCGACGGCGCGGACCGGAAGGTGAGCGAGCGCGTATCGGCATACGCCCTCTATACCGATCCGCCGCTGGGGCGCGTGGGCATGACCGAGGCGCAGGCGCGCGAAACGGGACGGCCGCTCCTGGTCTCGACCCGACCGATGAGCCAGGTCGCCCGCGCGATCGAAAAGGGCGAGACCAACGGCCTGATGAAGGTCGTCGCCGATGCAGAAACGCACAAGATCCTCGGCGCGGCGATTCTCGGCGTCGGCGGTGACGAGGCGATCCACGGCATTATCGACGCGATGCATGCCGATCTCGCTTATCCGGTGCTGCAATGGGCGGTGCCGATCCACCCGACCGTTTCGGAGCTCATCCCGACCCTGTTGGGCGGGCTTCAGCCGCCAAAGGGCTAAGTCGCGCCGGTGCCTGGACCCGGATTGCCCAAAATGTCAGGCAGTTCACTGACATTTTTGATGGCAAGACCTTTTCGGAACTATAGTTGTAAATCAATGATTTAAGATGAATTGTCGAGAGAATTGGCACGCTCGGTCAGGCCGCGACCTTCATTCTGCTCATCATGTCCCGTTCGTCGGCGCGCAGCGTGAGCACCGACACGCCCGACGCGGTGACGGCGACGGTGTGTTCGAATTGCGCGGACAGCGACCCGTCGTTCGTCACGACAGTCCAGCCGTCCTCCTCGGTCCTCACGCTCCGCCGGCCGCGATTGAGCATCGGCTCGATCGTGAACACCATGCCCTCCCGTAAGGTGAGGCCAGTTCCCGGTTTGCCGAAGTGCAGGATCTGCGGTTCCTCATGCATCTCCCGGCCGATGCCGTGACCGCAATATTCCCGCACCACCGAATAGCCGTTGCGCTTGGCATGGCGTTCGATCGCCCAGCCGATGTCCCCGAGCCGCGCGCCCGGCCGAACCGCGCGGATGCCCATCCACAGCGCTTCGTAGGTGGTCTGGACCAGCCTCCTGGCGGCCGGATTCACCGCGCCGACGAGATAGGTCTTGCTGGAATCGGCGATATAGCCGTTCTTCTCGAGCGTGATGTCGAAATTGACGATGTCGCCGTCGCGAAGCATTTCGGTCGGCGACGGGACGCCGTGGCAGACCACGTGGTTCACCGACGCATTCAACACGAAGCCGTAGCCATATTGGCCCTTGCTCGCCGGCCGGGCCTGGAGGTCATGGACGATGAAATGCTCGACCATGTCATCGACCTGAAGCGTCGACATGCCGGCGAGCGGGGTGCGATCCAGCAACCCGAACACGGAGGCCAGCAGCCGACCGGATTCGGCCAGCAGCGCCAGTTCCTCAGGCTGCTTGGTCATGCTCGACCACGGCCAATGGCTGAGGCGAGAAGCCGGCGGAGCCAAGCTCGCGTGCGATGATCTCGGCGAAGCTGAGCGTCGGATTGGTCTCGCACAGCATGCCGACCTTGATCCAGAAGGCGGCCTGCGCATTGATCGATCGAAAGGTTACCTTGCTCGCCCTTCGCACCTGATCGTGCAGATCGTCGTCTATGTTCACAATGCCCATCAGGGTCTCCGCATATGATTCGTTTATATGGCGTATACAGATCGTATATGCGCGGGCCAAGGGGTGTGTCTGACGCTCGAAATAGCGGGCGAACGCCGTTGCAATCCTGCCCTTTCCCGGCATGAAGCAGGCTGGAAAAGGGGAAGCGCGTGAAGCTCTATCACTGCAAGGATGCGCGATCGCTGCGTCCGTTATGGACCTTGGAGGAGCTTGGCCTGGACTTCGAACTGGTGACGATGCCGGCACCGGCGCGGTTCGCCTATCCCGGCTATCTGGACATCAATCCGCTCGGCACGGTGCCGACACTGATCGATGGCGCGTTGACGATGACCGAATCCACCGGGATTTGCCACTATCTCGTCGACAAGGTCGAAACGACGCCTCTGCGCGTCGCGCGCGACGAGCCGGCCTATGGCGAATATCTCAACTGGCTGTACCGCAGCGATGCCACGCTGACCTTCCCGCAAACGATCGTGCTGCGCTATTCCGAGCTGGAGCCGGAGGAACGCCGGCTTCCCCAGGCGGTCGAGGATTATACGATCTGGTATCTGTCACGGCTGCGCAGCGTGGAGGCCGCGCTTCGGGATTGCGAATTCCTTTGCGCCGACCGGTTCACGATCGCGGACATCGCGGTGCATTTTGCGCTGTACATGGGGCGGTCGCTGGGGCTCGACGCGCGCTACAAGCCCAATTGCATCGCCTATCTGGATCGCCTGAGCGAGCGCCCGGCCTTCAAGCGGGCATTGGCCAGGCAGGAACTCGCCGGATGACCCGCTCGAGCATTTGCTGAAAGACCGCGGCGGTTGCGGCCACGTTGGTCGCGGATACGCATCGGGCATCGTCGCCCGCGCCGTGATGGAAGCGGTGGATGCCGAAGACCGCGGCGACATTTCGATATCCGGCGGCAAGAATCTCGATCTGCTCTCCGGCCGAAAGCAGCGCGCTCGAATAGGGCGCTTCCAGTCCGACATGGCCGGCAAAGAGGGTGCGCGCCAGCGGCAGCAGCGCCGGGCTGACCGACAGGAAGCGCTGGGGGTCGATGCTGGGAAGCCGCGCACCGGTGATCTCGTGCCAGTCCTGCGCCGCGACATTGGCGCCGAGGTGCAGCCAGAAATGCGTGTCTTCGGGGCGCGGCGCGGTGGCCTTCAGCGCCTCCGCGGCGCCGAGATTTTCATATTCATGGCCGGTGTTGCAGATGAAGGCGAGATTGTAGTCCAGCACGGCGCGGCTGGCCCAGCGCGCCAGCCACAGCCAGGCGGCGATCCCCGGGCCGCGCTCGCCGGCGCAGCCGTACCAGCCCGATCGCGGCGTCGAGACCGCCAGCCAGCTTTTCCTGCCGCGATCGATCCGGCCGATGAAGTTGAAGGCCGGGCGGCGGCCGCCCTTGCCGGTGACGTACAGCGTCGCTGCTTCCTTGCGAATCGCCGCGGTCAGAAACGGCCGGGCGTCGTCGGGCGCGAGGAGTGCGACCGGTCCGGGAAACATCGGTTCGCGCCCGTCCGCGTTGAGCGCGATCACCTTGCCGGTCGGGCCGTTGGTGATGGCGATGACTGCCTTGGCGCCGGCGGCGAAGGCAGCGGCGATCGGCGCCCGGATCGGCTTGGCCAGCGCGGTGGACCACCGGCCGAACGGCAGGTCGACCAGCGCGATCGCCCCTGCCAGCGGCGCATCCGCCTGACCGCCGGCATCGATGCGGACGAGCGGACCCGTCGCGCCTTCGGGCCCGGTGGGCATTACAATCGGCTGCGGCCATACCGCGGCCCTGGCCGCGCCGCAGACCAGTTCGCTGCGCTCCGGCTCGAACCAGGGCGTCGAGACATCCTGCCGCTCGACCTTGAAGCCGAGCTTCTCGATTTCCGAGGCGAGCCAGGTGCCGCAGGCGTTGTCGCCCATGCCGCCGGCCTGCTTGCTGCCGAAGCCGATATATTTCTCGAGATCGGCCGCGACCATGGCGGAAAGCCGGGCAGGGACCTTCGCCATCGCCGCTGTCACCGGTAACGCGGCGCTGCCGGCGAGAAAGCTGCGCCTGTCAGGCGTGAGCATGGTGCGTTTCCTTCTTCATCCGGCGCGAGCAGGCGCGGGTTTGCCCAGCAGCATGATACTGACCAGCGATACCACGCACATCGCCCCCAGATAGATCGAGATCGGCGCGCTGCTTTGATAATGCGCGAACAGGGCAGTGGCGATGATCGGCGCGAAGCCGCCGCCGAACACCGTGCCGATCTGATAGCCCAGCGACGCGCCCGAATAGCGCACCTCCTTCGGAAAAAGTTCGGCGAACAAGGCGGCTTGCGGGCCGTACATCATGCTGATGAAGATCAGCTCGAGCGTGATCGCCAGCACCACCGCCAGCGGCTCTCCCGTATCGATCAGCGGGAACATCGCGAAGGCCCAGGCGCCTGAGAGCACCGCGCCGAGGATGAAGATGCCGCGCCGCCCGAACCGGTCCGACAGCGCGCCGCAGAGGATCAGCGCGGGGATCATCGCGATGCTCCCGACCATTACCGCCAGCAGCATCACGTCGCGCGCGATCCCCACCGTGGCGGTGCCATAGGCCACCGCATAGGTGATCGCGGCATAGAAGCAGGTGTTGTTCGCGACGAATGCGCCGCCGGCGAGCAGGACGACGCGGCTGTGGCCCGTGAGCAGGGTTCGCAGCGGCGATGGCGGTTTTGGGCCTGTCACGGCTGGGGGCGCACCGGGCTCTGCGTCCGGCTCGGGGATGGTCCAGTGAATGATCAGGCCGATGAAGATCAGCGCGATGCTGACGAGAAATCCGATCCGCCAGCCCCAGACGAGAAAGGCGTTCGAATCGATCAGCGCGCTGGTGATGAGGAACACGGTGTTCGCCAGCACCACACCGAACGGCACGCCGACCTGGACGAAGCTGCTGTAGAAGCCCTGACGATGTGCCGGCGCGCTTTCGATCGCGAGCAGTGCCGCGCCGCCCCATTGCCCGCCGACCGCGAGGCCCTGGATGAAGCGCAATATCACGAGCATGAGCGGTGCCAGGCTCCCTGCGATCGCATAGCCTGGCAGCAGGCCGATCAGCGTCGTCGCCAGTCCCATGAGGAACATGGCGAGCACCAGGGCGCGCTTGCGGCCATGTTTGTCGCCGAAATGGCCGAAGGCCATGCCGCCGAGCGGCCGCGCGATGAATCCCACCGCGAAGGTGCTGAACGCCGCGATCTGCGCGACAAACAGCGGCAGCTCGGGCGGGAAGAACAGCTTGGGGAAAACCAGCGCCGCGGCGGTGCCGTAGATGAAGAAGTCATACCATTCGACGGCCGCCCCGGCGGAGGCGATCAACGCCACCCTGATGCTCGGCCTGGCCGCCGGCGGCTGTTGCGTTGACAAGCTCTTCTCTCCCAATGGCAAGCGGCACGGATCCCTGGTGCCGGATTACCAGCGGTACGACAGGTTGATTCCAATGGTCCGCGGCTTGTTGTAGCGGACCGAGAGCGGGTAGCCCGCCTGGGTGAATTTGAGCACCTCGATCTGGCGATCGGTGAGGTTGCGCACGAAGACCGCGACCTGTGCCTTGCCGATGTTGAGGCCCGCGCGCGTGCCGAAAATATCGAAATCGGACATCGGAATGAGGGGGGTGGCCGCGGTGATGGTGTCCTGGCTGCCGCCGCGCTGGCCGGCATAGCTCAGGTTCACGAAGCCGACGACATTCCTGAAGATCGGCCGCCGGTAATCGAGCGACGCCGACATCGTCCAGTCGGGGATCTGCGCGACCGCCGAACCCTGGACCGGAAGACCAGTGACGCCCGCCGGCACCTTGGCGAAAGAGGCGCTCTGGGTGGCGGCGTTGAGGCCGACCGAGAACAGGCCGCCGGCCAGCGGGAAGCGCCCGTCCATCGCGGCTTCGAGGCCGCGGGCATGAATGGTGCCGCCATTGATGTTGAAAATCTGTCCCGCGGTGAGGCACGCATTGGTCAGCGTGCAGCCATCGTTGATACTGGTGATCGCATCGCTGGTACGCGACAGATAGGCCGACAGGCGGAAGAAGATTTTCGGGATGATGCTGGTCTTGATGCCCGCTTCGTATCCGATCGTGTTCTCGTTGCCATAAGTGAAGACGAATGGGTTCGGCGCATTGGCGTTGAAGGTGCCATTGTTGACGCCGCCGGCGCGATAGCCGGTTCCGACCTTGGCATAGAGCAGGGTCGAGGCGACGCCCGGCACCTTGTAGCTGGCGGTCAGGGTGAAGACCGGCTGGTTCGAGCTGAACGCATAAGTGGTCGGCAGCTTGGTGTAGGTGGTCGTGTACAGCGCGGTGATGCCCTGGGTCGCCGTCTTGTAATCGTGCGAGAACCGGCCTTCGCCGACGAGCGTCACATCGCCGATCGCATATTGCAGCGAGGCATAGCCGGCGAGCGAGTAGATGCGCTGCTTGGTGCGGCTGTCCGTCCCGAAGATCAGCGGGAAGGTCGCCGGGCAGTTCAGCGATGTCGGCAGCGGCTTGACGCAGACTGGCGCAGTGGGCGTGCCGGTACAGAAGCTGCCGGCCAGCGTGAACGCGCAGGGCGAGGAGCCGATCACCAGCGCATAATCGTCATTCTGATAGAGCCCCTCGGCACCCGCGATCCAGGTCAGGCGCCCGCCGGCGGCGGTGCCCTGCAGATGAAGGTCCTGGTAGAGCGTGCGATCCTTCACATCGGTCCGAACCTGGCCGAAGGGATAGATGCCGATCTCGCCCTTGGTCCGCAGGCTGATCGCCGTCGCAAGGTCGATCGCGGCCGCATATTGCTGGCTGGAATGCCATTTGGTGGCCATGCTGGTCGATTCGAGCGTGATGCCGCCGCCAAGGTCGTAGCTGACCATGAGCATCGCCCGCTGGACCTTTTGCTGCAGCCCGTCGTCGCCCGTGTGGGGCAAGGTGAAGCGCGACTGGGTGAAGCCCAGCGGGATCGCGGGGTTCACGCCGCCGCCCGGCACGACCAGGCTGTTCACGAAGCTCGGCAGTTTAAGGTCCTGCGCATCCACCAGCAGGGTCGCGTCGATTGGGCCGCTGCGGAAGCGGATCTGCCCGCGCGCCGTCCACCCTCTGGTGCTGTCATAATATTTGTCGTGATTGGGGTCGTAGTAGAAGCCCTTGTCCTGCGTATAGCCTTCGGCGCCGATGCGAATGGCGACCTGGTCGCTCACGGCTTCGTTGACGACCACGGCAAGCCGGTTCTGGTTCTGCCCGAAGGTGAAGCCGTCCCGGATATAGCCGCTGTCCTGGAATTTGGGCTTGGCGAGCACGATGTTGACCACGCCGAATTCGGAGTTGCGCCCGTACAGCGCGCCCTGCGGTCCCTCAAGGACCTCCACCCGCTCCAGATCGAAATAATCGAGCGTCTTGAAGTTGCGGCCGCCCAGCGTGCTGCTGCCGGCATAGGCGCCGTTGACGAACAGGCCGACGCCCGAATCCGCACCCGTGGCGCGTGCCGTCCCCGATCCACGCACTGAAATCTCGGCGAGATTCTCGCTCGCGACATCGTTGAAGCGGACCCCCGGGACCGTGCTTAGCAGATCACCCGAACCGGCGACCGGCCCCTTGGAGTCGAGCTGGCCGGCGGTCACCGCCGAAATCGTGCCCGGCACGTTACGGATGCTCTCCTCGCGCCGGCGCGCGGTGACGACGACATCGCCATCCGATCTGGGAGCGACACTTTCGCTGGCCTGGTCAGCGGGGGCGGCGGTGACACCCGGCGCGCCTACAGGGGAATCCTGTGACGTGCCGGCCGACGTCTGGGCAAGCGCCGGCGTGGCGACGACGAGCGCAAGGGTTGCGGTCGTGGCAAGAAAAGCTCGCATGCATCCTCCCATTGGCGCTCGTTCATTGCGGCGCTGTGGGTCAATCATCCGTTTATCGCCCATCCATGTCAACAGATTGTACGACAATATGATATCAATGGTTCGACAAAACATCTTGCGGCTGAGCGGTGGCCGCAATAGGAATGATGGTGCAAGATCGGCGAGCATCCGACCGATGCGACGATCTTGGGAGAGGTACGGCGTTGACCAGCAAGGCAAAACCATCAAGCTTGAGCCCGGACGACGACACGGCGGCCGAGAGTCGGGGTGATGTCTCACCACAGCCGGCGCCGACTGCCGACGATGTGGCAAGCGCGCTGCGCCTGAAAATCCAGAGGAGCGAGCTCGCCCCTGGCGAATGGCTTCGCGAGGCGCGGCTGTGCAGCGAATTCGGGGTAGGGCGGTCGATCGTGCGCCGCGCGCTGCGGGCGCTTGGCGACGACGGCCTGGTCGAGCTGGAGGAAAATCGCGGTGCCCGAATTTCCGCGACCACGGTCGAGGAAGTGTTCGATCTCTACGAGCTGCGTGCCGCGCTTTACGGTCTGGCGGCTCGCTTCGCCTGCCGGCGGGCCTCGGACACGACGATTCGGCGGATGCTGGTCAAGATCGATCAGATGCTGAGCGACGCGGCGAGCGGCGCGCCGGCTGATCAGATCATCGAATTGAGCGAGTCGATCTTCAGCGAGATGGCGGAATCGGCGAGCCTGGACGCCCAGAAGATGATCGAAGCGGTCCGCCGCAAGACGCGGTTCCATTTCTCCTATGTCGCGCTCGCCATCACGGCGAACACGCCCGGCCCCTATGGCCATTGGCGCCGCGTTCGCGCGGCGCTCGTCACGCGCGACGCGGACGGGGCTAGCCAGGCCGCGCGCGACATTCTGTATTTCATGCAAGGCGAAGTCGCGCGGATCATGCTGGCGCGCGGTTCCAGCGTTCGGGAGGACGCGCCGTCTGCGCCTGCCAAGCCAGTCAAACGCCGCGCCGCCGCCAACCGGAGATAGACATGATCCTGCGTTCGTCCATCAAGGCAATGCTTGTCGCGGCGGCGCTGGCCACCACGACCGCCGCGCCCGCCGCGCCGCCGGTTCCGGCCGGCCAGGCCGAAAAGACGTCCTCGCCGGCAATGTCGAACCTGCTGGACTATCTGCGCAACCAGAACAGCACGGGGTTCCTGATCATCCAGGACGGGAAGGTCCTGGTCGAAAAGGCCTGGCCGGCCCCGACTGGCGACCCCTTGTTCGCCAGCTTCGTCTATGAGCGGAACAAGCAGGGCGAACTGCTCGAGGATGTCGCCTCGCAACAGAAGAGCTTCGTTTCAGTCCTCGTCGCGGTGGCGATCGACAAGGGGCTGATCGACGTCGAAAAGCCGGTCTCGGCCTATATCGGGACGGGCTGGTCCAAGGCTTCGGCCGAGCAGGAGGCAAAGATCCGCGTCATCGACGTGCTGACGATGAGCTCGGGCCTCAACGACAAGTTCGGCTATCAGGCGCCGCCGGGAACGACCTTCTATTACAACACCCCGGTCTATGCGATCACCAAGCGCATCGTGACCGCGGCGGCGAAACAGTCGCTGGAGGTCATCACCCATGATTGGCTGACCGCGCCTTTGGGCATGAACGATACGGCGTGGCGCAAGCGGCCGCTCGCATTGGCCTCGGTCGGCAACGATACCGGCCTGGTGACGTCGCCGCGCGATACGGCGCGGTTCGGGCTGATGATCCTGAACGGCGGCGTCGCGAAGGACGGCAAGCGCCTCGTTTCGGAAGAGAGCTTCAAGGCGATGTTCACGCCGTCTTCGACCAACCCCGCTTATGGCAGGCTGTGGTGGCTGAACAACGGCGCGTACAGCATGCGTGCGCTGGGTGGCCGCAAGGAGGGCCCACTGGTCCCCGCCGCGCCGACGGATATGGTGGCCGCGCTGGGAGCGTTCGAGCGCCGCCTCTACGTTGTCCCGAGCAAGAAGCTCGTCGTAGTGCGCATGGGCGCGGCCGCGGGCGACAAGGATTTCGACCAGCAACTCTGGCTGCGGCTGACGAAAGTGATCGGCTGACCGGCCGGTTGCCGCAAGCGGACCGCTGCGCGTCCGTCATCGATAACGAAAAAGGGAGGCCATAAATGGCGATTGCGCATCGCATCGCGGCGCTGAGCGCAGCGATGCTCTGCGGGGCCCTGTCCCCGGACTCCGGCGCGGCACCGATCGTCCGCGCACCCGCGGGCGCGGTTCGCGGAACCGAGGCTGACGGGCAGCGGGTGTTCAGGGGCGTGCCCTATGCGATGCCGCCCGTCGGGGAACGGCGCTGGAAGCCGCCCGAGCCCTTTCCCGCCTGGCCCGGGGTGCGCGACGCGACCAGCTTCGGCGCCGCCTGCCAGCAACCACCGGCGCCCGCCGGCAGCATCTATGCCGAAACCTATCCGGCGATGAGCGAGGATTGCCTGACGCTCAACATCTGGGCGCCGACCGGGGCGAAGAACGCGCCGGTGTTCCTGTGGATTCACGGCGGCAACCTGATCCGCGGATCGTCCCGGCAGGCGATGTTCGATGGCGCCGGTTTCGCGAGACGCGGCATCATCATGGTGTCGATCAACTATCGCCTCGGTGTGTTCGGCTATCTCGCGCATCCCGAATTGAGCGCCGAATCGCCGGACGGAGCGTCGGGCAATTATGGCCTGCTCGACCAGGTCGCCGCGTTGCGCTGGGTGAACCGCAACATCGCCGCGTTCGGTGGCGATGCCGGCAACGTGACGATCGCCGGGGAGTCCGCGGGAGGGCTAGCCATCCTGCATCTGCTCGCGTCACCGCTGGCCCGGGGGCTGTTCGCCAAAGCCGTGGTCCAGAGCGCGTCGCTCATGAACATCCCCGAGCTGAAGCATGGGCGCTTCGGTGTGCCATCGGCCGAGGCGCTGGGCGAGCATTTCGCCGCAGCCGCCGGCGCGAAGCGCATCGCCGATCTGCGCGCGATCGATTCCGCTGAGCTTGCCGAGCTGGCGCGGAAAGCGGGCTTCGCCTCGACGGCGGTGGTCGACGGGCATTCGCTGACCCGCCAGTTGATCGAGACGTTCGAGCGCGGCGAGCAGGCGCATGTGCCGCTGATGACCGGTTTCACCGCCGGCGAGATCGGGACGATGCGCGCGATATTGCCGGGCCTGCCCGACCCTGCGCACTATGACGCCGCGCAGTATGAGGCCGCCATCCGCCGCAATTATGGCGACCTGGCGGATACTTTCCTGCTCCATTATCCGGCGAAGAACGTCGCGGCGACCATGCTGGCCGCGGCGCGCGACGGGTTTTTCGGATGGACGTCGCAGCGTCTGGTGCGCGATCAGGCGACGATCGGCATGCCCGCCTATCTCTATTATTTCGACCATGGCTATCCGGCGGCCGACGATGCCGGCATTCACGCCTTCCACGCCTCCGAAGTGCCTTACATGTTCGGCACGATCGATCGGGTCACGCCGCTATGGCCGGCGATTCCCGACACGGCCGCCGAGCGCGCCCTGTCCGATGCGATGGTCGATTACTGGGCGTCCTTCGCGCGATCCGGCGCGCCGGCTGCGCGCAACCAGCCCGCCTGGCCATCCCATGGTGAACGATCCGCCTATATGATTTTTGCCGGCACGCCACAGGTCGCGACGGATCTCATGGCCGGCCAGTTCCGGCTGCACGATGAGGTCGTGTGCCGCCGCCGGGCGGCGGGAAACATCCCCTGGAACTGGAATGTCGGCGTGGCGGCACCGGTTCTGCCGGCCGCATCGGAGAGGTGCAGATGATCGATGGTGCGATGCAGGATTTCCCGCTGACGCTGGATCGGATCCTCGACCATGCGGCGAAGTGGCACCCCGATGCCGAGGTGGCGACCGCTCGCGAGGACGGCACGATCGAGCGGATCGGCTATGCCGGGCTGAAGACGCGCGCGCTGAAGGTCTCGCGCGTCCTCGGCGATCTCGGCGTTGGAGTCGGCCAGCGGGTGGCGACGCTGGCATGGAACAGCCAGGCGCATGTCGAGGTCTGGTACGCGGTCATGGGCATGGGCGCAGTCTGCCATACGCTCAACCCCCGGCTGACGGCTGCCCAATTGTCCGCGATGCTGGTGCAGTCCGAGGCGCGGATAGTGATCGCGAGCGCCGACCTGCTGGGGCTCGCGCTCCAGGTCGCGGAAGGCGCGCCGGGAATCGAGCGCGTGCTGATCATCGATGGGGAGGTGGTGCCGGCCGATAACGACATCGTGGCCGCGCTTGCCCCGCTGATCGAGCTGGCGGACGAGACGGCGTGTTGGGGCGATTTCGACGAGACCGCGCCGAGCGGCCTGTGCTTCACGTCCGGATCGACCGGCGCGCCCAAGGGCGTCACCTACACGCACCGCTCCAGCTTCCTGCACACGTTGCGCCTGTTGCAGGCGGACGTGCTCGGCATCAGCAGGGCGGATACGGTGCTGCCGGTGGTGCCGATGTTCCATGCCAATGCATGGGGCCTGCCGTTTGCCGTGCCGTCAACGGGCGCGAGACTCGTGTTGCCCGGCCGTCGCACGGATGGCGCCAGCCTGGCCCGACTGATCGAGGCCGAGGGCGTTACCGTCGCCGTGGGCGTGCCGACCGTATGGCTGGGGCTTTGCGAGCATCTCGGCGCGACCGGTACGCGGTTGCCGTCCCTCCGGCGCATCATTGTCGGCGGCGCGCCGATGCCGCCCGCGCTGATGACCCGGATCGAGGAACAGCTTGGCGTGGTGGTCCAGACGAGCTGGGGCATGACCGAGCTGTCCCCGGTCGGCACCTTCGCGGTGCTCAGCGACCCGGAACGCAGCGCGGCGATTTCGGGCCGACCGGCGCTCGGCGTCGATCTCATGCTCGCCGACCAGAATGGCGATCCGCTGCAGCAGCAACGCGACCGGGAAGGCCGGCTCCATGTTCGCGGCGCCGCGGTGATCGAGCGCTATTTCGGCCAGAGCCAGCCGGCGACCGATGCCGGCGGGTGGTTCGATACCGGCGATCTGGCGAAGATCGACCGCAAGGGCAATCTGATGATCACCGGTCGCGCCAAGGATCTCATCAAGTCCGGCGGGGAATGGATCAACCCGGCAGAGATCGAAGCGGTCATCGGTGCGCTGCCGCAAGTCTCACTGGCTGCCGTGATCGGTCGCAACGATCTCAAATGGGGCGAGCGCCCGGTCCTGCTGGTCGAGCTGCGCGGGGATCAGGAAATTTCCGACCAGGAACTGCTGGCGACGCTGCGCGGCCGGGTGGCGTCCTGGTGGATACCCGATGCCGTGGTGCGAATCCCCGCCATGCCGCTGGCCGCCACCGGCAAGGTCGACAAGATCCAGCTCCGCCTGGCCCATGGCGCCGACTGACCGGGCGGAGATAGCGCCCGCTTACGGGTTCACTCGGGCGGAGCGTGAACTGGAAAGTGCAGGGCGCACGCTGCCGCCGACGCAGCGATAGCGCCTTAGCCCAGAAGCGGAACGAGGCATTGGAGCGCCGCAGCGTAATAGTCGGTCGCAAGCGGTCTCGGTGCGACTTTGCCCAGAGCCCGGTCGACTACCGCCATGCCGCCGGGCGAGAGCGGATAGGGTGCCATATTACCCGTCGTCACGTCGATCCAGGCGGGGATCGGTGTGCCCTTTGCCAGGAGCCCGCGCCACCAATCAATGGTGGGCTTGACCAGGGCGCCGCGGCCGCTGGTTGCGGCGAAAAGCGGGACGCGGATGGCGTCGAACCCGAAACGCGGCGGTTTGTCGGCCGCCGGTGAGATCGTGCCGTCATTGCCTACGTCGATCCAGTCGGCGGGAAGCCGGTTCGGGCCGAATTGCGCCGCGCGCAGCAACGCTTCCCCATCGGCAATCACCGGCCGCCAGACGCGTCCATCGCGCCGCGCGCAATCGTCCAAGGCCGACCAGATATAATAGCAAGGATTGAGCGTCGTACGGGTGCCGCTGGCGAACCCTTCCAGCCCCGGCAGCAGCAGATGCCGGTTTCCCCGGACGACCACCAGCTTCTGCAGGATCGCCGCGCGGATCGCGGCTGCCCGATCCTTGTAGCGCGCATCGTGCCAAAGGTCGCCCGCCCGTGCCAGCGCCCAGGCGATCATCAAGTCGCCGTCGGTGGCGTTGTTGCGATCGGCCACGGGCGTCGCCGCGCCAGGATCGTAGCGCCAGGCGTACAGCGCCAGGTCGGGCCGTGCGAGATGGGCCTCGGTCCATTGCCAGACCTGGTCGAAGCCCGCCCGGTCGCCGGCCGCCACCGCCAGCATCATCGCGTAACTCTGGCCCTCGCTATGGCTGATGCCGCCATTGCCGGTGTCGATGACGCGACCGTCCACTGCGACGAAGGCTGCCTTGAAGCCCTCCCAGCCCGGCATCACAGACGCGGGCTGGGTTTGGGCGGGCGAGCAGCCGCTGATTCCGAAGCTTGCAATCGTACCGACCATGGAAAGACAAAAATAGCGGCGATCAACGCCCATGCTTCAACCTTATTTCGGCGTCGTTCCAGCGGATGGTCCGCGTGCGCAGCGTGGGACCGCCGCCCATTTGCCGCATCCAGCCGCTATAGATGCCTTCCAGCACGGGACGAAGCACGTCTTCCAGCCGACCGCCGACCAGCATCCCGAGCGCCGTGGGCAAGCCGGAATGCGTGATCAGGATTCCGTCCTCATCAAGCGCGAAACGCGTCGAGCCGCAGCCATGCCGGCTCCAGAAATCGTTCACGCGGACAGTGAGCGCGGTCAGGTCGTCCACCCCTGTCAGCGGCGCGAGCGTGGCGATACGGACACCGGCGGCGCGAAGAAGGGCGTTACGCTGCGCGTCGCTCGCAGTTGCGCGTATTTCGGCCACCATGCCGGCGAGCAACAGCGCGCCGGCAGCCATTGCATCACCATCGGGTCCCGATCCGGGCGTGACCATCAACGCTCGCTTCCCAGCGTCTGTCGAATGCCGATCGATGACCGGTATTCATCATAAGTTCCGAAAGTATTCACGCCAAAAGAACCACCTATCTGAGTCGAAGGCGTTACCCGGTAATAGAGAGAGCCGTCCGCGGCAAAGGCAAATCCGGTTTTGCTCAGGCTGTCATAATATGAGCGAACATCGGTATTCTGTGCCTTGAGCGCGTCGAGCGTCGTCTGAGCCGCCGGATCGGTCGGATAGATCGACACGCGGTCCTGTTCGAAGCTCTGATAACCCGGCGTCACGCCGAGACGGCCCTCGATCCGAGGCGAATCATAGCTGTAGCGGATCGGCAGGCCCACGCTCAGGAAGCTTTGCGGGCTGAAATAGCCGCCATGCCCATAAGTGAAATAATTCTGGTTGTTGCGGAAGCTTTGCCAGTTGACGTTGAGGCCGCCGGTCAATTGCGACTGACCGCCCCGGATGATGGGAAGATAGCCGCCGACATTGGCCTGCAAACCGCGATTGTCGGCGACATTGAGTCCCTCGTAGCGATAAGCCGACAGATCACCATACAGTCCCGTGCCGGCCCGGTCCCAGGAAAGCGCAAGTCCGCCGCCGGTCCGCATCACTTCGCCCCAGCGCTGTCCGGTGACGGGATCGCGAGCGCCCGCATACGCGACGACGCTCTCGGTGACCGGCTCACGGCGGACCCAGCCGCGAGCGCTGGTATTTTGCGAGAGGCGCGGTTTGGCGGTAAAGCCGAAGGTAGCGCGCGTAGTCTCGAATCCAATCGGCGTCGTGCCGATTTCGGCCTGGATCCAGGGGCTGTCATAGGAAGCGGCAACCGCGACGCCGGAGGCGTGCTGGGTATCCGCCTGAATCAATTTGGACGGCAGTTTCGCGACGATCCCCTCCGCCTCGGGCGTCGCATTGCGGCCGAAACGAGCAAGCGCCGATCCGCTCGGACGGCCTGCATCGATGACCTTGGCCGTCGCGCTGACCCCGATGCGGCCGCCAAGCAGATCGGTCGAGACTTCCGCGGTGCCGGACAGTTCGCGCAATTCGCTGAGGCCGGTTTCACCGGAGCGCTGGCGATAGCCCGTGGTCACGTTCGCGCGGGGGCCCGTATTGGTGGACAGCGCGGCGATGTCGGCCTGGAGCTTGGCCATGACCGGGTCCGCGGGCACGGTGCCCGAGATGGGGCTATAGACCGGAGGATAGGCAGGGGCCGCCCCGGGTATCGGCGTCACGTCCGCAGCCGTCCCGCGATCGGGCGCACCATAGCCTGGTGCGACCCTGAACGGCACGGGATCAGATCCCGACGGCACATAGGGGGCCGGCTCGGCAGCGGCGACGCGGCCGCCGCTCAGCGCGAAAGGATTTGCCACGACAGGTGCGGGCGGCGCGGATGCTTGTCGGAAGGGGTTGGAGTCGGCCATTCCCGCCGCGAAGGGATTGGTGCGATCGAGCATGCCGGCACTCTGGTTACGGGCGGCATAGCTGGCCTCGGCGCGGCGCATATATTTGATGGCGGCGCCGCGGTCGCCCCGCGCTTGTTCCATCTGCCCGGCCGCCAGATAAATCTCGTAATCGCCCGGATAATATTGCAGCGCTCGGTCGATCGTCGCGACCGCAAGGCTGTGATCGCCATTCGCCCCCGCGGTCCCGATCAATCCGATCAGCGCGCCCTTGTCGCGTGGCCGGCCGGCGAGCACCATCCGGAAGGTCTGCGCCGCCTGCGACGGCATGTTGCCGGATTGATAGAGCCGCGCCAGCGCTGCGAGCACATCGATATTGCCCGGGGCGGCGCCCCAAGTCTGCTGCAGCAGATCGAAGGCTGAGGCATATTGCCCGGCCAGGCGCAACCGGTCCGCTTGAGCAGCGGCGCGGATGCCTTCCAGCCGCGCGACCGCGACAGCGCCGTCGGGCGTACCCTGAGCGGAGAGGCGCGCGCGTTCGATTGCCGTCGCGGTTGCGTCGTCCTGGCCGGTCCGGGCCAGGATCCGGACAACCGGCTCGAAGCTGTCGGGCGACGATGGGCCAGCGGCCAGCGCCTGTTGCGCGACCTGTATCGCGGTAGCGGAATCGCCCAGATCGTCGAGGGCGCCGCCGATCATCGCCAGCGATGCGGCGCTCAGCCCCGGCGTCGCGGCAAGCTGACGCAAGCCGGACGTGGCCGACAGGGCCTGGCCCTGCGCAGCGAGTGCGCGGGCGCGCTTGATCGCCGCTTCGACCTTGAGCTGCGCCGCGAAGCGTTGCATCGCTGGAGTCAGGCGGCTGGGGGGAATCTGATCCAGTAATTGCTGCGCCGCAGCATTGCGGTCGAGCTGCCCGTCCAGTAGCGCCGCGGCGTAGAGCGCGTCAGGCGTTCCGATCGACTGGAGCGACCGGATCAGCGATTCGGCCTCCGGCGCGCGACCCCGGCCGATCAGGTGGCGCGCATATTCCAGCCGGATCCAGGGGTCGGACTGGTCGGCCAGCAGGCCGCGCTGGAATTGCTGTTCCGCCTCCTGGAAATTGCCCTGCGCCGCGGCCTGCAACGCCGCATTGCGGATGACTCGGCTGGCCAATTGAGCATCGCCACCGCCATTGGCACCAGCCTGGCGTGCAAGGTCCGCGGCGTCGGCATAGCGCCCCTGCCGCTCATAGATGTCGGCGAGCAGGGCCAGTGCCGGGCGGCGATCCTTCACCGTCTCGCGCGAGAGCGCCTCGGCATCCGCCTGCGCGCCAGACAGGTCGCCGGCATCAAATTTGGCGCGCGCTGTCGCCAGCCGGCTGAAGAAGCGCGCCGACGCCAGGGCCTCTGCCCATTTGCCTGCGTTGCCACGCACGGATGCTCGTTCCAGTAACTCGACCGCATCGCTGAATCGCGATTGGCGCAGCCGGACGATGCCGAGCCCGCCCGATGAATCGGCATCGGCCCGGTTGCGGGCAAGGGCAGCCTCGAAATTGCGGCCGGCCGCCGCCACGTCGCCGCTGTCGAGCGCGCGAAATCCCGCGGCGCGCGCGTCGCCGCCACGATCGATGGGCGTGGTGACCGCCTTCGGTGCGGACGGGCCCGGTCGGATGGCAGGCGCGGGACGGGGCGCCTGTGGCGCTGCCTTGACCTGTACCTCAGCCTTGATCGGTGCCGCCGCGTTTGGTGCTGGAGAAGACGCGGAGACTCCGCGCCGCGCTTCCGCATTGGACGGGTCGAGCGCCAGCGCGCGCCGATAGGCCTGCCTGGCCAGGTCTGCGCGCCCGTGCGCTTGCCAGTAGCGGCCCTGCTCGAGCAACGCCGGGACTCCTGGCGCCTGGGCCAGCGCCGGGGTGGCGACGGTGGTCAGGAGCAGCGTCGCAATAGTGCTGATTCGCATCATGCCGCTTCTCCCTTCAATCGCCGGCGTTGTTGCCGCGCGAAAAACAGATAGAGCGGTCCGCCCAACAGCAGCGCGGCAACGATGCCCCCAAGCGCCATCAGCAGAGGCCGCTGGCTGAACCACCAGGCGACCCGCATCCAGCCGGGCAGTGAGCCGGCCCAATAGCTGGGCCCGACGGCAAAGCTCCGCATCCCGTCGCCGCTCGTGACCGCCAGGTCGCCCTGCACCTGGGCATTGATCCGTCGGTCGGTGAGACCCTGGACAAGCAACGGCAGCTCCCGCGGGTCATTTCCGATCACGGCGACCACCGTGCGGGCGGAGTCGTAGGGCGATCGGAAGCTGACCAGCCCGCTAAAGGCGTCGGTCGCCTGTAGAAACGTGTCGGCGCCATCCGGATCGGCGATGCTCGAAGAGAGCAGCCCAAAGATCCGGTTCAGCGGCCCTCGCTCCATCACGCGGAGGCGTGTGCCGTCGGCGCGGACTGGAGCGTTCGCAAAAAGCGCCGGGGCCGACCGCGTGACTTCGAAGCCGCCGATCACCAGCACATCCCGCCCGGCCATCGTGGCATCGCTCACGGATTGCGTTACCATCACGGCGGTGGGGGGCGTGCCGGTCGAATCGCCGAACCGCCCCATCAGCAGCAGATAGGTCTCGACCACGCTCGGCGAGGGCGCTCCGCCCATCAGCACCGTCGTTTCCGCCAGATTGGGGCTTACGGTGAACGGATACCCTGCATTGGCGAATGTCGCGAGATTGGGCATGACCTGGGCGTGATAGGCGTGCGTCAGATCGATGCTGCTGTCCGGATCGATTGCGACGCGGACATTGTCAGGGATCGTCCCCTCGCACCGCTTCTTGTTCGCGATGATCAAATTATAGTCGAACGTCAGGTCATTCTGGCCGAACAGATTGTAGCTGGGAAGTTCGACCGTGGCTTTGGCAATACGCGTTCCCGCCCCTTCGGTCTGGCCAAACAGCGGTAGCCACCAGTTGTCGCTGGTCAGCGGCAGGGTCCGCAGGAAAAGATCATTGAGCGAGACGTCAAGCCGCGACGCACGCTGATCGAGCCAGACAGCGGTCGGATAGCGGTAGTGCAGCTCGAGCTGAGCGCCGCCCCGCGGCCAGAAGAAGAGATCGGGTGGTGCGCGGAAGCCGGTGATCAATGGCCCGGGCGGCAAGCCCTGTCCCTGCAACCGGGCGGGAGCGATCAGTTCGCCAAGCTGCACCGGACGATCGGTCCTCAGCCAGCGCCGAGCCGCGTAGCGGGCATAGGTCGGAATGCGCACGCCATCGAATGTCGCGAGAGTGCCACCCGTCGCACCGCGCCCGATGGCCAATGCCGCCGCCGCCAGCTTCAGTTCGCGATCGTCGCGGCCCATGATCAGCAGCAGATTGCCATAGGAATCCGACGGATTGCGCATGATGAATGCCGATGGGCCGCCAATCGTCGGCACGAAATTGCCGATCCGCATGCCGGGCCGCACGAAGACGATCGCGTTGCCCCGCGGCAGAGCCCCGTAGACGGGCTTGAAGGCAAAGCCGCGATAGCTGGCAAGGCTGCCGAACCAACCTGCGATGCTGGCCGCCGCTTCCAATTCTCCGTTGCGCGGCGCAGAGGCGAACACGAATGGCAGGGTGAGCGGAAGATTGTCGCCCCGGTCGAAAAACGGCGACGGCAGCCGCGCCAGATCGGGCGCCAGCGGCAATGTCTGGATCGTCAGGTCGAGTCCGGACCGCACATTGCTGATATTCGCCCATAAGGAGCTATGGAACGAATCCTCGCAATCGCGGGCATAATGGCCGACGAGCCGCAGGTTGAGTTGATTGTCGCCCGGAAGGAACAGCGCCGGGTTGATCGGGATCGCGATACGCTGACCAGCCGCGCCATCGGGAGTCAGGGCGACGGTACGCACGGCTTCGCCGTTGACGATCACCACTAATTGGCTGAGATCGGCGAGCAATGCGGGCGACCACGCCATCGTCAGAGTCAGGGTGGCACCCGTCACGACCTCGTTGGCGCGCATGCCGAAGGGAATGCTGATCTCGCCGCGCGTGCCGGCAAGCCGGATGGCGGATCGCACCTGCAGGTCCCGAAAAGTCAATTGCTGTCTGCGTATGCCGGCCGCAGGCGCGGCAGTTGCTGTGGTGCTCCTTGCCGGGTTTTGCGCGGGCTGTGCCCGGATTCCCGCCGGGTACGCCATGACCAGCATGGCCGCGCTAACGGTAGCGGTTGCGATGGCACCGGGCACCCGCAGCCGCCTTTCCTTACGCCGTTCCGCCCGATTCAGCCTCAGCAGCCGCTTGAGCGTGACCAGATCGACCTTCACGACGTCGCGCAGCGACCGCAGGACGGAAACCGACGGACGTGGCTCGGCGCTCTCCCACGCGTCTGCCCGACCCATGATCGAGCGGACAAGCTGGCGTCGTTGGAGCATGTCGAGTTCCTTGAATCGCATCTTGGCGGTGCTGCCGGTTGTTCGCAGCAAATCGACCGGCAACGTCAGCATCTCGTCGCCCAGCGGCAGGGCGATGTGCGTGATGGACCGATCCAGCAACGAAACGTCGGACGGCGCTGTCACAGAGAGGCCGCCCATCGAGACATCGTTGGTTGTGGCGTCCAACACATGCCCATCGGCGAAATAAAGCGTGGCAACAAGCCGCACGGGAATGCGGATATGCTCGCGCGTCTGGCGCGTTTCCCGCCCGACCGAGACCGCGGCGAGCAGGATGACCAGGCTGAAGCTCGCCCATAGTGTGTTCAGCACCAGCGTATCGGCCTGAATGTTGAAATATTGCGGGAAAAACAGTAATTTACAGAATCCGAACGCAATGCCGAAGACGATCAGCGCGATACAGAAGAGATGTGGCCGCACGGTCGATCGGTCGAAATAGGTCTTGTCGAGCAACGCACCCTTGTCGGTCACGTTGAACTTGCCGCCATGCGGGCGAAAGAAGGTCTGGAAGGTCGGCCGCACCAGATGAAAGGCAAGGATGGTTTCATAGATCTCGCCCCAGAAGGGGCGCCGGTCGCCGCCCTGGAGAATGCCGCTCGACACCTGCGAACAATAGAGATGGGCGGCGGCATAAGCGAAGATCAACGACGCCGAGGCGTGCATGATATTCTGCCCCAGGATGAGATAGGCCAGGGGGCTGGTCAGGAAGACGATCCGTGGCAGCGGAAACTGGAAGTGCAGCAACGCGTTCAGATAGCAAAGCCGCTGCTGCCAGCTGAGGCCCGGGCCGGTCAACGGGTTGTCGATGCGCATGATTTGAGTCATGCCGCGCGCCCAACGGACCCGTTGGCGGATATGGAGGACGAGCCGCTCGGTCGCGAGGCCCGCCGACAGGCGTAGCCCGAGATAGGCGGTGCCCCAGCCCCGACGCTGGAGCTTGAGCGCAGTATGGGCGTCCTCCGTGACCGTTTCGAACGCAAAGCCACCGATATCTTCGAGCGCCGCGCGTCGAAGGACCGCGTTGGAACCACAGAAAAAGGCGGCGTTCCAAAGGTCGTTGCCCTTCTGCACCGCACCGTAGAACAGATCGCCTTCACCCGGCAGCTCGCGCACCGTGCCGAGGTTCCGCTGGACCGGATCGGGCGAGTAGAAATGGTGCGGTGTCTGCACCAGCGAAAGTTCCGGGTCGCGCTGGAACCAGCCAATCGTCATCTGGAGGAAGGCGCGCGTGGGCACATGGTCACAATCGAAGATGGCGACCAGCGCGCCATCGGTCCGCGCCAGCGCGGCGTTCAGGTTTCCTGCCTTGGCGTGACGGTTGTCGGACCGGGTTACGTAGCCGCAGCCAACGGAATGCGCGAACGCGCGAAACGCGGGGCGTCGTCCGTCGTCGAGCAGATAGACTCGCATCTTGTCGGCCGGATAATCGAGATCGAGCGCCGCGAGCACGGTCGTGCGGACGATGTCGAGACTTTCATTCAAGGTGGGAATGAAGACATCGACGGTTGGCCACGCGTCCGGTTCTCCCCGCAGTTCGACCGCGTCGCGGTCCAGTGGCCAGGCCGTCTGCAGGAACCCCAGCGCCAGGATCACCCAGGCATAGAGTTCCGCGAGATACAGGCCGATGCCGAACACAGCGCTTACCGGACTGTCGAAATCAAGCGTCGCGGTGGTGCGCCAGAACATGTAACGGCTCGATGCGACGACGGTGAGGATGGCGAGCGAGAGCATTGCCCGCTTCGAGCGCGCCCGCCGCAGCAAAAATGTCGCCGCGATGGTGACCAGCGCGAAGATCCATTGGGAATTCAAATCGAGCGGGACGGTCACGACGATCAACGTCATGGCCAGCGCGGCGGCTAGCATCGACCATTGCAACACCCGTGCGGCAAAGGTCACTCCACCGACTCCGCGGGGATCAGCTCGCAGCGCCGTTCGACCGCTGCCGCCATGGCGCGCAGATCGGGCAGAACCACGCTGTGCGGCGCGTACCGGACGATCGACTGGAATGATGCGAGCGCCTCGTTGACCGCCTCGTCACGACGCACCGTCGCGATCAGCCTGGCGCCAAACAACTCGCTCAGGAAAACCTTGCTGTGTCGCGACAGCCGGCGGGTATCGTCGATCTGGTTGAGCACGAAGGCCGTCCCGCTCAGCTCGATGGTCGGCGTGCCGGGCTCGACCTTCGCCAGCGCGGCCAACGAGGCCGGCCGCGGCATCAACGTGCACAGATGGAGCGCCGCAAAAGGCAGCAGGCGATGCTTCAGCTCGATGTCCGCCGACGCTACATCGGCGATCACCACCCGGCCAGGGCCAAACAGCGCGCCGTGCCCGTCGCGAATCACATCGGCAAAGGCTGGCGCGCGCGACGCAGTGTAACCGGACAGCAGCGTCACGCCCTCGACAACCACCTTGTCCTCGTGCGGGTCGTCGATGCGTGGCAACTGGTCGACCGGCTTCAGCCCGAAACACAGCTTGAGCGCATCCGCGTAAGTGAAGTCGATCGCCGTGACGTCATGGCCCCGCTCCGCCAGCCCGAGCGCGAGATGGGCGGTGAGAAAGGTCGTGCCGACGCCGCCAGTGGGCGAGTGGCACAGGATCAGCGTCACGGTCGCGGGTTCGACAGCGTCTGGAGGAAAGCGCGCAGACCCTCCTCCGCCTGTCGGACATCGCCACTGCGCGCGGCAACCGGATCATCATAGCCAGCGAAGAAGCCGACCGGGTCGTCGCGGACCGGGGTGTCGATCGCCCGGCGCCGCTTGCCCGTCACGCGCTCGTCGACGAGCAGCGCCTCGAACAGCGGCCAGGGTTCCAGGTCGGCAATGGCATCGGCAAACTGGCGATAGCGGAAGTCAGGCCGCTCTAGCTTGTCGAGAAGCGAAGTCACGTCTGCGCGCATAATCATCCCACCCTTTAACGCCGCGCATCAGGTATCCTCTCCCATCGCTTTGTTACACGCTCTTTACAGGAACGTTCTTCTCGCCGTTCACTGATTGTACCCGACCTGGGCCGCTCAAGCGATTTAATGGCATTGGCCATGCAATATTTTGCGACGACCCGCCCTCTAGAGATATAACCATTTCGGCACAATCTTTATTATCGAGGTTGGAGTCAATCTTATGATTCCGTTAGGAAGTTCGGTTCCGGGGTTATGGGTCGAGGCGCTTCTTTTCGGGGGGCGTGCGGAGGTATGATTCTCGTAAACCATGCGTCGCTGTCCCAGGCTGCGCTGACAGTTTATTGCTTGAGATCGACGCGATTCGGGTCCGCATGAGCGGTGTCCGTAGCGATGTCGTACCGGCGTCGACCCGAGTTACCGCGCAAAAATTCTACGCGACTCGGCGGCGATCAGCCGAGTCGCCGATGATTCGGCTCGACCTGCTTTCCACGGCCGCATGACCATGTCGCCCGCCTCCAGTCGATCGCGGCCATCAGCGGTCGCGCAGTCGCCGTACCATGGCGGCGAGCTTTTTGGCCGGCGGACGAAGGAAGCGGCTGGGAAAGGGCGCTCCTTTCGGCCCGTTCGGATCACGCAACTCGTTGCGTTCACCAGCATCCGGGCTGAGCGGAATCTGCATTCCCGCCGTTTCCTCGAGCTTTGCGAAGAGCCGTGTGCTCATGCGCTCGGCGAGTTCTTCATGGCCTGGCCGTGCGAGGAGGTTGTCCGTTTCCCTCGGGTCGGCCTGAAGGTCGTAAAGCTCGTCGATATCCCAGATGCCGTGGAAATGCATATATTTGTACCGGTCTTCCCGTAGCGCATGAACGGTCGGTGTCTGCGGGAAATTGCGCTCCCAATAATATTCGTAGAGGAGTTCGGTGCGCCAGGGGATCGTCTTGCCCTGCGCGAGCGGCAGGGCGTTGGCGCCGGCCATCGAACCGGGCGCAGCCAGGCCTGCCGCCGCGAGCATCGTCGGCGCCACGTCGATATTGGCGACGACATGGTCGACCGTGCCGGGGCCGAACAGGGCAGGGCACCGCGCCAGCATCGGGACTCGCATCGAATCCTCATAGGCGGTGCGCTTGTCGATCAGGCCGTGCTCCCCGAACTGGAAGCCGTTGTCGCCCATATAGAGGATCAATGTGTCGTCGAGCTCGCCGCGCCGTTCGAGCAGATCCATGATGCGGGCCAGGCCCTCGTCAACCGCCAGCAGCGTCTCCATGTACCGCTTGTAATAGTCGCCGACGTCCAGCGTGCCGTGATAGGGATAGTCGACGCCGTGCCAGCTGTTGCGCTGGTTCTCCACCCACATCGGGCGGCCCGGCGCGCCGGCCTTCATCGTCTCGGGGTAGCGGAAGGTTTCTTTCGCATAACGGCCCGCATGTCGCGGCGCGGGAATGAACTCCGAATGCACCGCCTTGTGCGCGAGATGCATCATCCAGGGCCGCTTGCGATCACGCTTGCCGATCCAGTCCAGGGCATAGTCGGTGAGTTCGTCGGTGATATAGCCCTTTTGCGGCACGTGCCTGCCGTCGACGTTCAGGCCGTCCTCGCTCGGCCAGTAAGTGCCCTGTCCCTTGAAACTGACCCAATGGTCGAAGCCGGGCTGCGGCGTGTCGGTCTCGGCGCCCATGTGCCATTTGCCGATAAAGGCGGTCTCATATCCGGCGGCCTGCAGATATTGAGGATAATAGGTCAGGCCCGGCGGGATCGGGTGGTTGTTGTCGACCACCTTGTGCTGGTGCGCATAGAGGCCGGTGAAAATCGAGGCCCGCGACGGCGAGCACAGGGCGGTCGTCACGAACGCGTTGCGGAAATGCACGCCTTCCCTTGCGAGCCGGTCGAGCGTCGGCGTGTCGCCGAAGTCCTGGGCCTTCATGAACCCCATGGCGTCGAAGCGATGGTCATCGGTCAGGACGACCAGGATGTTGCGCGGGCGAACACCGGCGTTTCGCTTCAACATGAGCGACTGGCGCTGCGGAACGGCCGCTGTCGCACCGGTCGCCCAGCTGAACAGGCCGAACGCGCCGCCGCTCCCGGCAAGCAGGACGCCGCGGCGGGTTGGATCGTCGTTCATGCTCATCCTCATTTTTCGCCGGTGGCGCGCCCGCTATACGCCATCGCGGACAAGTTCCTCAAACGCCACCGGTTCGGTCTGGGCCTGCCGGTCGTTACGCCGCGGCTTTCCCCGCCCGTGAGGCCGAAGCCTCGGTGCCGGGCTCGGCAAATAGCAGGCGTTCGCTTCTCGCCTGGCTGATGGTGCTTCCCGCGGGAATGCTTTCGGTAAGCCACACATTGCCTCCGATGGTCGATCCGCGCCCGATCGTGATGCGACCAAGCAATGTCGCGCCGGCATAAATCACGACATCGTCCTCGATGATCGGGTGCCGATGAAGGCCCTTTTCCAACGCGCCGTCGGCCGTCGTCGGAAAGCTGCGCGCGCCGAGCGTGACCGCCTGATAAAGCCGAACACGCTTGCCGATGATCGCTGTCTCACCGATCACGACGCCGGTTCCATGATCGATGAAGAAGCTCGATCCGATCTGCGCGCCCGGGTGGATGTCGATGCTTGTCTTCGAGTTGGCGACTTCCGCAATGATGCGGGCCACCAGCGGCGCGCCGAGGACATGCAGCCGATGTGCAAGACGGTGATGGATGATTGCGAGCATGCCGGGATAGCACAGCAGGATCTCGTCGACGCTTCGCGCTGCCGGGTCGCCGGCATAGGCCGCTTCGAGATCGGTATCGAGCAATTCGCGAAGACCGGGCAGTGACGCGGCGAAAGCGCCGATGATGCGAGCCGCGTCGTCGGGCACCGGTGGCAGTCCCTCCGCGCTAAGAGCATAGGCGCATTCCAGCCGAATTTGTCCGTAAAGTCGGCGCAGCGCGATATCGAGCGTCTCGGCGACATAGGCGTCCTCGTTTTCGAGGCGCACGAAATTGGGGCCGAGGCGTAGCGGGAACAGGGCGCCGCACAGGATGCCCATGATCTTGTCGATTTCGATCCGCGACGGAAAACCGACCGCGCCATATTCCGCATGGCGCTTCTGCGCGGTACGCCACCGCGTGCGTGCCGCCTTCAGGCCATTGGCGATGTCGTCGAGGTTCCAATAATCGCCATTCGTCGGTGCGTCGTTGTCGACGGACATCATGTATCTCCTACATATGTCCGCCGTAGCGGGGACAGGCTGATCATGAGGGAACGACCCGAAACTCCCTCATTTCAGTAGAGATTGAAATCAAGTTTACCTATGCCTCGGAAAAGGCAAATCCATCCCGGGTGACAGTCGTGCGCTGTCCTCGCTCAGCGAAAACGCCAACGCGATGTGCTTCAGGGCTCCAGGCCCAGTTCCGTCATCTCCACGACGCGGTGCTCACGGGCGCTGATCTCGGCCGCGACCCCGATCGCGACGGCGCGCAGGCCGTCATCGGCGGTCACCTCGACCGGTCCCTTGCCGCGGACGGCCCGGGCGAATGCCTCGTGCTGATAGAAGGTCGCGCCGTGATGCGATCCGGCGGCCATCGCCGTCTCGTCGACGGCGACGGTCTCGCGCTCGACTGCCTTTTGTGCGCGAAAGCCGACGCGTGGGGAAAAGACGAGGTCGCCGGGCGGGACGATGACGTCGAGCCGCGCGGTGTCGCCGGTCGCGACGATTTCTTCCTGATGCTCGGCGCCATCCGCGAACATGCACAGGTCGAGTAGCGCGCGCGCACCGTTGGAGAAATCGACCACGGTATAGCTGTTGTCGATGATGTCGGGGCGCTCGCCGCCATATAGTTCGTCGCGGTGGTTGACGTCCATCGCACCCGAACAGAACACACGAACCGGCTCCGCCTGGACGATCAGCCGCATCAGATCGAAGAAATGACAGCATTTCTCGACCATCGTGCCGCCGGTGTTGCGCGAGAAACGGTTCCAGTCGCCGACCTTCACCAGGAACGGGAAACGGTGCTCGCGCATCGCCAACATCTGCAGACGGCCGATGCGCCGGGCATGAACATCCGTAATGAAGCGCGCGACCGGCGGCATGTAGCGATATTCCATGCCGGTCCAGACCGGCGCGGTATGGGACGCCGCGCGATCGGCGATCCAGCGCGCATCCTCGAGGGTCGTCGCCAGCGGCTTTTCGCACAGGATGGCGAGACCGCGCTCGAACAGGGGAAGGATGGTTTCGCGGTGCGTATTGTTGGGGGATGCGATCACGACCGCATCGACCTCGCCCTTTTCCGCCAGCTCTTCGGCCGTGCGGAAACGTTGGGGTCGCGCGTCGCCCAGCGACGCGTCGGCCCAGCCGAGCGAGGTCTCGACCGGATCGGCGATCGCGGTGATGACGGCATTCGGCAGCAACCGGATGTTCCGGATATGCTCGCATCCCATCATGCCGGTGCCGACGATGCCGTAACGGATAAGCTCTCCCACCCTGTCGTCCCTTGTGCCATGAGCGCGCATGCTCGCGCGTGGTGATGAATCGCGCCCGCTCGGCAGGAGTGGGGCTTCCGTCTCCCCGCTGGCATGGGGCATGGCGCGATTCAAGGGCGAACGGCGCGTCGGGCCCGAAGCATCGATCGGAGGATATCTGCCATGAGTCCGTGCGAAGTCAGCTGGTTCTCGGCGCTGTGCGACGACGATTACGAGTTTCTCGGCGTGCCCGATCCGAAACTGCAATCGAGCTGGGAGCATTGCCGCGATATCGTGCTCCAGGCCGAGTGCGGCGGGTTCGACAATGTCCTGCTGCCATCCGGCTATGCGCTGGGCATCGACACCACTGCCTTTGCCGCGGCGATCGCGGCACTGGTCCGGCGCATCCGGCTGCTGATGGCGGTTCGGATCGGCGAGAGCTGGCCGCCCCAGCTCGCACGCCAGATCGCGACGATCGATCGCATCCTCGGCGCGGGTGCGGGCGGGCAGGGGCGTCTCACGGTCAACATCATCTCGAGCGAGCTGCCCGGCGAGTCGCTGGCGAGCGGACCGCGCTACGCGCGCACCGTCGAGGCGATGCACATCCTGCGCACGCTGCTCGACGGCAAGCCGCTCGACCATGATGGCGACTTCTGGAAACTGAAGCTCGACCCGCCGCGCATCGGCACGGTTTCGGGCCGCGCGCCCGCATTCTATTTCGGGGGGCTGTCCGAGGATGCGCGCGAGGCCGCCGCGAAAGGCGCCGATGTCTATCTGATGTGGCCCGACCGGATGGACGCGGTGCGCGAAACGATCGCCGACCTGCGCGCGCGTGCCGACAAGGCCGGTCGCAGCCTGCGCTTCGGCTACCGTGTGCATGTCGTGGTGCGCGAGACCGAGGCGGCCGCGCGGGAGGCGGCGGATCGCCTGTTGTCGCGGCTCGACGATGCGGCGGGTGCCGCGATCCGGGCCAAGTCGCTCGATTCCCAGTCGGCCGGCGTGCGCCGCCAGGCCGAGCTGCGCGAAGCGGCTGGCGGCGAAGGCTATGTCGAGGACAATCTGTGGACCGGCATCGGGCGCGCCAGATCGGGCTGTGGCGCCGCGATCGTCGGCGATCCCGATCAGGTGCTGGCCAAGCTCGAGGCGTACAGGGCGGCCGGGATCGAGGCCTTCATCCTCTCCGGCTACCCGCATATCGCCGAGGCCGACCTTTTCGCGAGGCACGTCCTGCCCCGTCTCGACCATGGGCCACTGGTCATAGCATAGCCGCGTCGCCGCATAGAAAATCTCCGCTAGCCAATGCCCGAGGCGCCGCATAGCGTCGTCGCATGGAGACGGATCAGGCGATAACGGCGCACGCCGGGACTTTTGCGCGCGACGGTTATGCGGTGTTTCCGGCCATCCTCGCGGGGGATCTGCTGGATCTGTTGCGGGCGGAATGCGACCATTTCGTCGCGCGCGAAAATGCCCGGATGGATGCGGCCGGCGTCGATGCGCTTGGGCTCAGCCATCGTGGGACCCGCTATTTCGCCAACGAATGCCAGCGCGAGCAGCCGTCGTTGCGCCGGATGCTGTTCAGCCGGACGATGGCGGACATCTGCCGGGCGACGCTCGGCCCCGACGCCTATTTCTTCTTCGATCAATATGTCGTGAAGGGGCCGGATCGGGGCCTCGCCTTCAGCTGGCACCAAGATTCCGGCTATGTCGTCGGCAATGGCGGGCCACCCGACCATCTGCCTTATCTCACTTGCTGGTGTCCGCTTGACGACACGACGGTGGAGAATGGCACGGTCCGTGTCATTCCCGGTAGCCATCTGGATGGTATCCGCGCCCATGGTCGGCAGGCGGCAACCAATGATCTGGCGGTCGCGACGGAGGAGGCGGGCGTCGCGATCGAGGTTCCCGCCGGCAGCGTGGTAGCCTTCTCCAGCCTGTTGCTCCACGCGACCGGCGCAAACCTCAGCGCTACGCCCAGGCGGGTCTATCTCGCGCAATATACCGCCGAGGCGATGCTCAATCCTGGCACGCGCCAGCTTCGGCGCAATGCCGTGCGGATTCTCCAGAATGGCGAGCAGGTCACCTTCGCGTGATCATGTCGCCGCAGCGCCGCGCGCTTCTGTTCGCGCTGATCCTCACTGCGGGCATTCTGAACCTCGTCGACCGGCAGATCATCTCGATCCTCAAACCCGTCATCAGTGCCGATCTTCACTGGTCCGACAACGACTATGGAACGCTCGCCGCCTGGTTCCAGGGCGCTGCTGCCGTCGCCTTCCTTTTCACCGGGACGATCGCCGACAAGCTCGGCGTGAAATGGGCCAATCCGGTCGGGGTCGCCGCCTGGAGCCTCGCGGCCATGCTGCATGGCTGGGCCAGCGGATTCACCCAGTTCGTGCTGTGCCGCGTGGCGCTTGGCGCGACCGAGGCAATGGGCACGCCGAGTGGCGTCAAGACGATCGCGACGATCTTCCCGCCAAGGCTTCGATCGACCGGTTTCGGGCTGCTGAACGGCATCAACAGCATCGGCGCGATCGTGACCCCCCTGTTCATTCCCGCGGTTGCCGCCCTTTGGGGCTGGCGCTCGGCTTTCGTCGTCGCGGGCATAGCCGGATTGCTATGGGCCGGAATCTGGTTGCTGGTAACGCGCGGCCTCGACTTCGGCGCCACGCCGGAAGCCACGCCCGATACCGAAGCAACCACCGAAACCTATGGCCCGATCCTCACCGAGCGGCGGACCTGGGCGATCGCCGTCGGCAAGATCCTGTCGGATTCGACCTGGTGGCTCATGCTGTTCTGGATGCCCGATTTCTTCAACCGGCAGTTCGGCTTGACCGGCACCGCGCTTGGGCCGCCGCTTGCCATCGCCTATACCGGCGCCGCGATCGGCTCGCTCTGCGCCGGCGCGATTTCCAGCGCGCTTCTCGGGCGCGGCTGGAGTGAGAACCGGGTCCGCAAGGGCGTCATGTTCGTCTCGGCGCTGTGCGTGGTGCCGGTGTCGCTGGCGCTGCATGTCGAAAATTACGGACTGGCGGTCGCGTTACTCGCCCTGGCACTGGCCGGACATCAGGGCTTCTCGACGACGCTGTTTGCGCTGATCGCCGACGTGACGCCGCACGACAAGGTCGGGCGGGTCACCAGCTTCGGGGCCTTTTGCGGGAATCTCGGCGGCATGGCGATCGCCAAGATCGCCGGGCTCGTTCTTGCGGCGGGCCTTGGCTACGGCCCGTTGTTCGCCTTTGCCAGCATTTCCTATCTCCTCGCGCTCGGCTGGATTCACCTGTTGTTGCCGCGCATCCGCCGGGTGGGGTCCTTGATTCCCCGGTCCGGCGGCTGACGGCCGGTCCGCCGCTACAGGCGAGGGAAGGAAAACTTTCTTCTCCCACTAAATAGGTAGGGTAATAGCCGCCGACAGAGTCCAAAAAAAGGGGTAGATCGATGACCAGCCAGCGTTCGAAATTCATCGCCTTCACATTGCTCGCGACGAGCGGCGCTCTGGTGCCGGCAATGGCGTGGGCCCAGTCCGAAGCGCCTGCCGCCGTCGAAGAGGCGAAGAGCGACGATATCGTCGTGACGGCGCGGTATCGTTCGGAAGCGGTCAAGGACGTGCCGATCGCCATCACCGCGATCAGCGGAGAATCGCTTGCCGAGCGCCAGCTGAACAATCTCCAGTCGATCGCGACCTCGGTCCCCTCGGTCGAGTTTCGCGCGGGCGCCTCGAACAAGGATCGTACCGTCTTTATCCGCGGCGTCGGCACCATCACCACCTCGCCCGGTGTCGAGCCATCGGTATCGACCGTGCTCGACGGTGTCGTGCTGACGCGTCCGGGCCAGTCGACGCTGGATCTGGGTGAAGTCGAGCGGGTCGAGGTGCTGCGCGGGCCGCAGGGCACGCTGTTCGGCAAGAACGCGTCGGCCGGCGTCGTCAACATCGTCACGCGCAATCCGACCGAGCAGTTCAGCGCGTTCGGCGAGGCGGGTCTCACGACCGACGAGGAATATCGGCTGAAAGCTGGTGTCTCGGGCGCGCTCATCCCGGGCAAGCTGCTCGCCCTGATCGGTGGCCTCTACACCAAATGGGACGGGAATGTCCGCAACCTGGCCACTGGTCATGACGTGAACGGGTTCGAACGCTATGGCGGCCGCGGCAAGCTGATTTTCACCCCGAACGACGATCTGAAATTCACGGTCGTCGGGGATTATCTCCAGTCGCGTGATACCGTGCCGACCGCGATCTACGCATCGACCTCGCAGACGGCCTATCCGACCAACGTCGTCACCAACTCCGCGGCTCTGGCTGGGCTGCTGGCGGGCGCCGGGGTTGTGCCGTCGCGCGACAACCGCACCATCTCCTCGTCTTTCGATTCGGACGTCCGCGACAAGAATTTCGGCGCATCGCTTACCGGCGAACTCGCGCTCGGCGACTATCATGTCACCTCGATCACGGCCTATCGCAAATGGCTGAACCATCAGCATCAGGATTTCGACGGCATCTCGACGCTCGCGGTCGGCTTCCCGCAGGGCGAGGATTTCGGCGATGTGAATTCCCGCCAGTTCTCGCAGGAACTGCGGCTCACCTCGCCCAAGCAGGGCCTCATCGACTATGTGCTCGGCGCCTATTATCTCCACGCCGATACCGATGAGCGCTATCAGCGGACGATCACGACCCTGCCCGGGCCGCTCACCACGGTGGGCATCGCCAATTACGGCGTGACCAACGACAATTACGCGCTGTTCGGTGAGGCCAACGTCAACTTCACCAGCTTCTTCCGCGGCATCGCCGGCTATCGTTCGACCTGGGACGATGTCGATTTCTACCATGTCCGGACGTCGACCAACGATCCGACCAATCTCGGGGCCGCGGCGCCGGCGGTCGATCGGCCCGGCATTCGCGGCTATCATAACGCGACCGGCTCGACGAGCCGGCGCGGCGACAGCTACCGGCTTGGTCTACAGCTCGACCTGGGCGAGAACGCGCAGACCTATTTCACCTATTCGCGCGGCTATAAGGGGCCGGGCTACAACGTCTATTTCAACATGCGCTCGCAGCTTGTCGGCACGGCGGTGCTGCCACTCGATGAAGTACCGCTCCAGCCCGAAACCTCGAACTCCTACGAAGCTGGCATCAAGGGCAACACGTCTGACCGCAGCTTGAGCTACGCCCTGGCGGTCTATTCGACCAGCTTCGAGGGTTATCAGGCGAACTTCGCCGATACGGTCGGCGGGCTGCAGGTCACGCGGCTGATCAATGCCGGTTCGGTCCGTTCGCGCGGCGCCGAGGCCGACGTGACACTCCGGCCGACCAAGGGCTTCACGGTCGATCTGTCGGCTGCCTATACGGACGCCAAGGTAGTGAATTTCAACTGCCCGGTCGGCGCCGCGGTCAGCTGCAACATCAACGGCCAGCCCCTGCCGTTCGCTCCCAAGGTGAAGCTCTACGGCAACGCCGCCTATCGCTTCCCCGTGACGGATACGCTCAACCTCGAACTCCAGAGCGACCTCTCGTTCCGCAGCAAGACGCAATATTCATTGTCGGAAACGAAGAACACGATCGAGCCATCGGTTGCGATCTGGAACGCCAGCGTCGCCGTCCTGTCCGGCAGCTCGGGCTGGCAGGTGCGGGCCTATGTGAAGAATATCACGAACACGCATTATTCGAGCTTCCTCGGCAATGGCAGCGCCGCCGGCACCGCGCGCTTCGTTCCCCGGGATGATCAGCGCTATGCGGGTCTATTGCTGCGCAAGGACTTCTGAGCTCAGCGGGCAGAGTGCGGTGGGGCGGTGTGGATCGGGAACACCGCCTCCACAGCGTGACGGCTCCACGAGATTGATTACTCCTCTGCCAGCGCGCGGATCACATGCGGCCGTCTGGCCACGCCATGGCCAAATGCCGCGCGGCGTCCCGCGCCGCGAGCCAACGCTGATGCTCTTCCTTGGCGTCGGGGAGCGCGCGGTGAGCGCGCGCCGTATGAGGCGGGAGAACAGCCATGGATTGGACTAGGGTGTCCAAGGCTGAGGCGCGTTGCTCCGGCGGCCCGAAGCCTCCAAGGATCGCGGCAGCCGTTTCCCGGATCGCGTCGTCCGTGTCGCGAAGCCGCAAGCTGTGCCGTGGATAGCCGGCCGCTCGGAGTAGCGCGCTCAGCCATTTGCCATCCCAGGAGGGCGCGCTGGCAAACAGATCGTGACCGGTCAGCTGGTCGATCATCGTCGCGGCAACGATGTCGTGAGCCCAGCCGCAACGGATCAGGGCCGCGCGATCGATCTGGTGGATCGCCTCGGCGCTCCGATCCCAGTCGTCCCATCCGGGGGCGGGTCGGATCAGGTAATCGGCGGATCGGCCATCCTCGAATACCCACGCCACTTCGATCGGCACGCTCTTCCTGCCGAGAGAGGACGCTTCGAAGTCGAGGAAGACCTTCATCGGCGCACGCGCACGGCTCGGCCGGGGTGCTCAGGCCGCCTGGGCAAGCGCATAACGGCGGCAATGCTCGAGATAACCTGCCTCATGGCTCGCGGTGAGATCGACGACGCTGTCCCACAACCAGGTCGGCGCATCTATGCTGCCACTCTGGCGCCGGCCGATGGCATCGGCCCAGTGCGCCCGCGCCGACCTGTCCATTTGGCGCGCATGCGCGACCCCGACGACATAGGCGAGATAGCGCGCGGCCCGTGTCGCTTCGCTGCTGGAGAATTGTTCGATCTCCAGCTTCAGGTCCTGCGGAAGGAGTTCGCGCAACACCATCGGCGTGCCGAGCAATCTCGTCGCCAGCATGCGCTCGCCCAGATTGGGTGCCAGGGCTGCGGCCCCCGTCACCACGCGCACCGCATGATCGCGCGGCATGTCGGCATCTCTGGCGGCAGGCGCCGCTGCGGCGACTGCCTCCTTGAGGTCGATCAGGGCATATTCCGTGGGGGCTTTTTTCGAGCCGCCGATCGCGACCAGCGCGGCGAAGCGTAGATTGCCAAGCGAACTGCAGCCCTTCTTCCAATAGGCGGCGTCGACCAGGCGCACATGGTGCCCGTCCTCGCGCCGGTTGAGCGACAGGATCATGGCGATGACCGACGGCTCCCGGAACAGGGTGTCAAGCGMCGCGCGCTCCTCGTCTTCCAGCGCCCAGAATTTTCGACCGAGCGGCAGGCGAGGCTCGACGTCGCTTAGCCGTTCGTCGGCGAGATGGCGCCAGCGGCGCCCAAGCGCTCGGCGCCGCACGGCCCGGATGATATTCGGCTCTGGCGCCAAGTCTGCATCGCCTTCTGCCATGGCATGCGTATAGCCTTCCACCATTTCCTCGATCATCCGCGCCGTGGTGACGCCTGGCAGGTCCGACCCCCGCGCCGCAGTCGCCAGGCTCAGGCCGAGTCGGATGAGGTCGTGCGCCGGATTGCCGATGACGCTTTGGTCGAGATCGCGGACCTGGACCGCAACGCCCCCGTCCGCATCGGCGACCGGACCCAGATTGCCGAGATGGCAGTCGCCGCAGATCCAGATCGCGGGCCCCTTGGGAAGCCGGCGTGCCGCGCGCGACTGGGCTAGCCATTCGTAGAATTTGACAGTGTTCCCGCGCACAAAGGCGTGAGTGGATCGTGCCATCTTGAGCGCGCGGCTGCGTTCGAGTGTGTCCAGCCTTCCATCGGTAATCGAGTTCATCGACGCTCCTTCGACACAGTAACACCTGCACAGAGTGCAGCAACGCGCCAGCAACAATAATGTCGCCTGCGACCTGCATAGTGCTGCGTGATGAGATGCGGCGGTCTCCCAAGCCTGACGTTCAAGCAAGTGGCGGCGCGATTCTACGGTCGCTTCAGCGGCATCGGGAGGCCGGCTGCGATGAACACGACTTCCTGAGCGGCGGCCGCGACCGCCTGGTTCACGCGCCCGGCCGCGTCGCGGAACCGGCGGGCCAGCGCATTATCGGGCACGATGCCGAGCCCGACCTCGTTGGAGACAAGGATGAGATGCCCGTCGAACCTGATGATCGAGGCGCAAAGCGTGTCCGTCGCAGCGTCGATTCCCTCATCTGCCAGCATGATGTTCGTCAGCCATAGGGTGAGGCAGTCGACCAGGACAACGCTTCCCGGGCCCGACTGCGCATCGATCGCCGCAGCCAGTTCGCGCGGTGCGTCCACCGTCTCCCAGCGCGCGTCCCGGTCGGCACGATGGCGGGCGATGCAGTCGCGCATCTCGTCGTCCCAGGCTTCGGCCGTGGCAATATAGACGTGCCGCCCGTCGATCGCCTCCGCGCGCTGCTGCGCATAGCGGCTCTTGCCGGAGCGAGCGCCGCCAAGGACGAAGAGGCTGGTCGAGGTCATTGCGGTAAAGGCTCCGGCGTGACGGCGAGACGCAGCAGCGCGTCGATATCGATATGGCGTTCGAGTTCGGCGGCGATCTCGTCCAGCGCCGCATCGACATCGCCGGCATAGTCGATGCCCGCGCCAGCCACGTTCAGCTGCGCGAGCAGGGCATGGCGCAGCTCCGCCGTGGCCAGCAGCCCGTGCAGATAGGTGCCGATCACGCTGCCGTCCCGGCTGATCGCACCGTCGGGCGCGCCGTCGTCGAGACGGGCGAAGGATCGAGCGGCATCGGGGCCCTCGGTCAGCCCCATATGCATCTCATATCCTTCGACGGGTGCGCCGAGCGCCTCGCCGCGGACATGGCGCAGCACCTTGGCGGGGGAGAGGCTGGTGGCGACGTCGAGCATGCCGAGCCCCTCCACGCTGGAGGCGGGTCCTTCGATGCCGAGCGGATCGGCGACGCTGCGTCCAAGCATCTGGTAGCCACCGCAGAGCCCCAGGATCATGCCGCCGCGGCGATGATGGCCGAATATGTCGATGTCCCAGCCCTGGGCGCGCAGAAAGGCAAGGTCGGCGATCGTCGCCTTGGAGCCGGGCAGGATCACCAGCGCAGCCTCGGCCGGGATCGGCTTGCCCGGCGGGACCATGACCAGTTCGATGCCGGGCTCGAGCTTGAGCGGATCCAGATCGTCGAAATTGGAGATGCGCGGCAAAATCGGGCAGGCCACGATCCTGCGTCCCGCGATGCGAGCGGCGGCGCGTTCCAGGACCACCGCGTCCTCGCTCGGGAGCCGTGCGGTGGCGGCAATCCAGGGCACGATCCCGAACCCGCGCCAGCCCGAGCGTTTCTCGATCTCGCGATAGCCGTCTTCGAACAGGGCAGGGTCGCCGCGGAACTTGTTGATCAGGAAACCGCGGATCATCGCGGCATCCTCCGGGTCGATGACTGCGCGAGTGCCGACGATCGAGGCGATCACGCCGCCGCGGTCGATATCGCCGACCAGTACCACCGGCACGTTGGCGGCGCGGGCGAAGCCCATATTGGCGATATCGCCGGCGCGCAGGTTGATCTCGGCAGGGGAACCGGCGCCTTCCACGACAATGACGTCGCATGCTTCGCTGAGGCGCCGGTAGCTCGCCAGCACTTCGCCGAGCAATTGCCCGCGCGCTTCGCGGAAGTTGCCGGCGCGCAGGACCCCACGAACCTGGCCGTGGACGATGAGCTGCGAGGTGCGGTCGGCCTGGGGCTTGAGCAGCACCGGATTCATGTCGGTGTGCGGCTCGACCCGGCAGGCGATGGCCTGCAGTGCCTGCGCGCGGCCAATCTCGCCGCCGTCGGCCGTCACCGCCGCATTGTTCGACATGTTCTGGGGCTTGAACGGACGGACGCTGAGCCCGCGATTGGCGAAGGCGCGGCAGAGGCCCGCGACCAGCACTGACTTGCCGACGTCCGAGCCGGTGCCCTGGAGCATCAGAGCGCCCATGCGACGCCTCCCGCGATCAGCCAGAGAAGGAGGCACGCCCGCCCATAGATTGCGAGCGCGCGGGTGATGTCGCGCGTGTTCGCGTCAACGCGTCCGTCGCCGATCCAGGGCTTGTCGTGCATCACGCCGTCATAGGCGATCGGGCCTGCGAGGCGCAGCCCCAGCGCGCCGGCCATCGCCGCTTCGGGCCAACCGGCATTGGGCGAGGCGTGCTGGGCGGAATCGCGCCACAGCGTCCGCCAGCCGCCGGCACCGGCGATGCAGAGCAGCACGCCTGAGAGACGGGCGGGGATCAGGTTGAGCAGATCGTCGGTGCGTGCCGCCGCCCAGCCGAACGCGCGCCAGCGTTCCTCGCGGTGCCCGATCATCGAGTCGGCGGTGTTGATCGCCTTGTAGACCCAGACGCCGGGCAGGCCGAACAGCAGCAGCCAGAAAAAGGGCGCGGTAACCCCGTCGCAGAAGCTCTCGGCGAGGCTTTCGATCGCGGCGCGGGCCACGCCGGTCTCGTCCAGGGCCGCGGTGTCGCGGCCGACGATCCTGCCGACGGCCTGGCGGGCGCGGGGCATGTCGCCTGCGGAAAGCGCTGCGGCGACCGGACGGACATGGTCGAACAGGCTGCGTTGGGCCAAAGCGGGCCAGGCGAGCAGGGCCACCGCAAGCCAGCCCCAGGCGCCGAGATGGCTCAGCAGCAGGTGCTGAGCGATCCAGGACGCTCCGCCAATCGGGACGATCAGGAGCAGGACGGTCGCAATGCCAAGCAGGCGTCGGATCTCGAAGCTGCGTTCATCCCGGTTCCAGCGTCTCTCGCAGGCCTGGATCAGCCAGGCGAAGAAGCCGACCGGGTGGCCGATACGGGCATAGAGTGCGCCCGGCCACCCAATCGCCGCATCCAGTGCCAGCGCAGCGAGCGTCACCGGTTCAGCCACGGCCGAGCGCCACTTCCAGCCGCGCCAGTGCGTCGTCGGTCGTCGGGAGGCCGATGCGCAGCCATTGCGGCTGGTCGGCGAAAGGGCGGGTAAGGATAGCGTGGCAGGCGAGCTGCTCGAACAGCTGCATGCCGTCCGCAGCGTTGATGAGGCGGAACAGCGGACAGGCGCCGATAGTCTCGTACCCGGCCCTGGCGAGCACCGCGTCGAGCGCGGCGGCATCCTGTTTCAGCTGGGTACGGGTCTCGGCAATCCACGCCGCGTCGCGATAGGCGGCGGTGCCGATCGTGATTGCCGCGGCGGATACCGGCCAGGCGCCCAGCGAGCTGCGGACTTTCGCGATGAGCCCGGCAGGCCCGAGCACGAAACCGAGCCGCACCCCGGCAAGGCCGAAGAACTTGCCGAAGGAACGGAAGATGACGAGCCGGCGTGCGTCGGTGATCGCACCGGCGATGCTGAGCGCCGGATCGACATCGGCAAAGGCTTCATCGAGCAGCAACCATGCGGCGTCCGCGCGGTGGTCGGACAGTTCGACCAGGCGGTCGGGCGCGAGCACGCGGCCATCAGGGTTGTTGGGATTGGCCAGGATGAGCGTCCCGTCATGGGCATCTAGATCATCGAGCGCGATCGGCGTGCCGGCGATCATCTCACCATGCGTGCGGTAGGTCGGTCCGAGAGAGCGGGCCGGGCCGCCGATCAGGCTACCGGCGAGGCGAAGGCCAACCTCGGTGCCCGGCACCGCGCAGACATGGCGCGGATCGAGGCCGAAGCTGGCCGCCGCGGCGGCTTCGAGCTCGGCGAGCGCATGGGCCTCGGGGAGGCGCTGCCAGTCGATCGCAGGCGCATTCACGACAGGCCAGGGACGCGGGTTGATGCCCGTAGAAAGGTCGAGCCAGTCGCTCCCGCCGAAATGCCGCCGCGCCGCTTCGAGTCCGCCGCCATGCCAGGTCCAGCTCATACTCATAGGAGCTTCGCCAGGATGAGGGCGGCGAGCAGCAAGCTGCTTTCGGTGATCTCGATCCCCGCGCCATGGCCGTCGCCCGAAATTCCGCCGAGTCTGGCGCGGATCCAGGCGCCCCAGCCGAACAGGAGCAGCGGCGTCGCTACCAGACTCGGGGAGGCCCAGGCTGCGACCAGCAGGAGCAGGCCCCAGATCGCGAAGTCGATCGGCCGAACCACATTGCGGAAGCGCGAGGCGAGGCCGGAATGAAGATCGGGCAGCCAGCGCGACCAGAGCAGCGGGCCGATCCGCGCTGCGAACGGCACCAGCGCAATTGCCGGCCAGGCGCCGAGATCGACCAGCCCGTGCAACAGCACCAGCTTGGCGAGGAGCTGGACGCCGATCGCCACGGCACCAAAGCTGCCGAGACGCGGATCGGCGAGCACGGCGAGGACGCGCTCGCGGTCCTTGTGCGCCGCTCCGCAGGCATCGGTGACGTCGCCGAGGCCGTCGAGATGCAGCGCGCCGGTAACGAAGACCCACAGCGCGAGCCCGAGCAGCGCACCCGTCCAGGGATCGACGCGTGCGCCGGCCCGGGCACCGCCGGCGACGATGACGCCGACGAGGAGGCCGACCGCCGGGAACCAGCGCATCGACGCAGCGAACTCTTCGCTGCTGACCGAGAGGCGCGGCGTTGGCAGACGCGTCAGGAACTGGATCGCGATGATCAGCCCCTTCACGGGTAGACCCCCACTATCTGTGCGCTCGGCTGTTCGCCCGGCCACACCCGGAGCGAGACGAGCACGTTATACGGAAGGTCGAACGCCCAGAGCTGGCGCTGTTCGAAGCCGCACAACAGGTGCAGCGCCGCGCGGATCGCGCCGCCATGCGTCACCACGAGAGTGGTGGCCGGCTCCAGCGCGCCAAGGGCCCCCCCGACCCGCGCGACCAGGGCCGACCAGCGCTCGCCGCCGGGCGGGGGATTGGCGTCGGGGTCTTCCCAGAAGCGGCCGAGTGCGGCGGCATCGACGTCGATCGCCGCCTTGCCGTCCCAGTCGCCGAAATCAAGCTCGCGCCAGCGCGGATCGATCGCGGCTGCAACCCCGCTTATGCGCGCGATCGCATTGGCGGCACAGTGCGCGCGCTGAAGGTCGGAGGTTACCAGACGTTCCAGGCCCAGGTCACTCGCCTGATCGACGCACGCGGCGATGCCCTCGGGTGTCGATGCTTCGTCCGTGCGTCCCATCAGCCTGCCCGGCTGGGCCGGGGCGCCATGGCGCAGCAGATGGAGCGCGAAGGGATTCACAGCGAGGCGGAGACCTGGGCTTCGGCGAAGGTCGCCATCTGGTCGTGCGCGGCGAGCGCGGCACGGATCACGCTGACGGCGACTGCTGCGCCGCTTCCTTCGCCGAGCCGCATGCCGAGCGACAAGATCGGGTCGAGCCCGAGCGTCGCCAGCAACCGGGCATGGCCGGGCTCGGCCGAGCAATGGCCGGCGATGCAATGCGCGGTGATCGCCCGGTTGTCAGCTGCAAGCGGCGCGATCGCGGAACTGCTGATGAAGCCGTCGAGCACCACCGGGACGCTGAGTTGGCGGGCGCGCAGCACGGCACCCGCGATCGCGACGATCTCGCGCCCACCGACCCGGCGCAGCGTCTCGAACGCATCGCCTGGCGCGTCGGCGTGAAAGGCGAGGGCAGCTTCGACAATGCGGATCTTGCGGGCGATGCCTTCGGCATCGACCCCCGTACCCGGGCCGACCCAGTCGGCGACGGCACCGCCGAAGCTGCGCGCGCTGAGCGCCGCGGCGGCGGTCGAGTTGCCGATACCCATCTCACCGACCGTGAGCAGATCGAGATCTTCGGCGACATTCACGGCGCCGACATTCAGCGCCGCGAGGCATTCTGCCTCGGTCATTGCCGGCGCGACCGTGAAATCCGCAGTCGGCGTGTCGAGGTCGAGCCCGGTTACCTGGAGTTCGAGCCCCGAGGCCTGGGAGAGCGCGTTGATCGCAGCGCCACCGGTCTGGAAATTCGCGACCATCTGTGCGGTGACGCTTGGGGGAAAAGCGCTGACCCCGTGCACCGTCACCCCGTGATTGCCGGCGAAGATTGCGGCGCGCGCTCGATCGATCCGCGGGCGGGAATTGCCGTGCCAGCCCGCGACAAAGACCGCGAGCTCTTCGAGCCGGCCGAGCGAACCCGCGGGCTTGGTCAGCTCGGCCTGTCGGGCACGAGCCGCTGCGATAGCATTCTCGTCGGGCGAGGAGAGGGCGGCGAGCGCGGCGCGGAAGGCGGCAGGAGAGGGAAATGGGGTCATTCGGCAACGAATCCCGGAGGCGGGGTGCGGGTGATGAAATGGCCCTTCACGCCCTGTGGCCAATTCTTGAACGGCACACGGCCATGCTCGCTCGCGGCATATTCGACGGCATAGTCGAGGATCGCGCGCGCCGCGACCTCGTCAGGCGTGAAGCGGCCGAGCACATAGCCGACCTTGCTGGGTGCGCGCAGATGGACGGTACAGAAGTCCTGGCATGCGAACAGGCACGGCATCTCCTGCACCGCGACACCGGCATAACGAGGATCGCCTTCCTTCACCGCGCGGAGCGCCGCGACCAGCTTCTGGCCGCCGCGCACGCCCTCGGCATCCTCGCGCGCTTCGGTCGAATGCCTGCAGGTGTTGCAGGCGACGACCGCCGGCCCGTCCTCGACACGGGTCAGCATCGCTCACGCTCCTGCTTCACGGTCATGCGACAGCCGCCCCGCGCCGCGGTGCAGGCACGCCGAGCGCAACCAGCACCCGATAGAGCAGGTAGAGCCCGACCAGGATCGCGCCGTTGCGCAGCAGCTGGTTGAGCAGGATGCCCGGATTGAGGGTGGTGGCGACGCCGCCGAGGATGAAGGACCAGACCAGCACGGCCGCCTTGAAGGAGAGGAATGCCGCGGCATAGGCGACCGCCAGGCGAGCGAGCACGGGCGCGCGTTCGACCGCCCGCAGTGCCGCATAAGCGCCCAGCGCCGACGCGACGGCGGCGGTGGCGAGCGCGGCAGCCCAGGCAAGCGTCCTGGGATCATGCGGATAGTGGAGCAGCGTGAAGCCGACGACCTGGCTGGCGAGCCAGGCGAGCAGCATCAGGGCGACGCCGTCGCGTTGGCGCATGTGCACTGCGGCGAGCGCCGCGAGCGCGGGAAAGGGCGTTGCGCAGGCGAGCACCAGCGTGGTCGCGGTGCTCGCTACGGTCAGCAGCACGATCCAGAGCGTCGAGGCGTTGCGGGCCGAAATCGCATTGGTCATCAGAACCTCCCCCGAATGCCGGCATAGATGCTGCGGCCGAGCGTGCCGTAGCGATAGGTAGTCATATATTGCTCGTCGAACACATTCTCGGCGCGCGCGAACAGCTTGAACCGCGGCGTGACCTCGAATTCGGCGCGCAGATCGACCAGCGTGTAGGGATCGAGCACCTGCGCGTTCGACGCGTTGTCGTAGCTCTTGCCCGACCAGCGGACCGCGGCGCCGGTCGTGAGGCCGAACGGGAAGCGATAGCTGACTGAGCCGTTGGCGGTGTCGCGCGGCCGGCGCGGCAGCCATTTGCCGAAAGTGGCGGTGCCCGGCGAGCGGTCCTCGGCCACGGTCCAGCTGTAATTGCCGTCGATTGTGAAGGCGCCGAAGCTGGCTGCCGCCTGCGCCTCGATTCCGTGTGCCTCGGCGCGCGAGACGTTCTGGTAATAGCCCGAGCGGCGGGTCGTCGAGCCGGGCTGGAAGCACAAAGGCAGGGTCGACGTGGCGGTGCAGCTGTTGAAGATGATCTGGTCGCTGGTCTTGCGCTCGAAATAGGTCCCGCCGAAGCTGACATGGCGGCCGAACAGATGCTGCTCGACACTCGCCTCCCAGCCATGGGCCTGTTCCGGGTTGAGCGTCCTGTTCCCGAACTCGGAGAAGAGTTGATAGAGCGTCGGCGCCTTGAAGCCTTCGCCATAGCTCGCGCGCAGTGTCGTGCCGGTCTCCAGGTTGAGCACGCCGCCGGCCTGGAACAGCGTCTTGCCGCCGAAGCGGCTGTGATCATCGTTGCGCACACCGCCGGTCAGCGTCAGCCCCTTGAACGGCTGCGCGCTCAATTGTGCATAGAAGCTGGTGATCTCGGCCTTGCCGATTACCGGCGCCGGCACGGGCGTGGCCAGCGATGCGGGCGGCGACACGCTGCGGAAACGCGAGCGCTCATTCTCGGCACCGGCGAGCAAGGTCCAGCCCTTGGCGATCGCGAAGGTGCCCTGATATTCGAGGCGCTCGTTGCGGCCGGCAGCATCGAAGGTCTGCGGTCGCGCCCGACTCGGATTGTAGTTTTCGCGATCGGTGTTGGTGTAGCCATAGCCGAAGCGGTTGCGGAACCGGCCACCGAGCAGGTCGATATTGGCGCCGGCATAGCCGACGAATTCCTTGTTGCGCGAATATTCGGGCGTATCGCCGGTCGTTGCGTCGATGTCGGTGCGGCCGCTCGAATAATAGGAACGCAGATCGAGGCTGATGTTGCTTGCCACGGCGACCTCTACGCGTGCCGACACGTTTTGGTTGGTATAGCCGTCCGCTTCCTTGCCACCGAACGCCGGAGCGATGGCGGAGATGCCACCCGTGGTGAAGGTCTGGCCGCCGAGCCGCCAGGTAACGGGTCCGGTCTTGCCGCCGATCGCGGCACGCGCGCTGACCGTCTCGCGCGAACCCGTCTCGATATCGAAGCTTCCCTCCAGCGCCTTCTCCGGCCTCGCGGTCACGACATTGACCACGCCGCCGATCGCCTGGCTGCCCCACAGGATCGACTGCGGGCCGCGCAGCACTTCGATTCGCGAGGCGTCGCCGACCAGCAGATTGGCGAAATTATAGCCGCCGCCAGTCGAGGACGGGTCGTTGAGCTTGACGCCGTCGATCACCACCACGGTTTGGTCGGTCTCGGCGCCGCGGATGCGCACCGAGGTCGAGGTGCCATAGCCGCCGTTGCGCGAGATGCTCACCCCAGGCGTGCGCAGCAGCAACTCGCTGACGCCGATATCCTGGCTGCGGTCGATCGCGGCCTTGTCGAGCACGGTCACCGAAGCGGCGACCTGATCCGCCGGGGTCGGGACGCGCATGGCGGTGACGACGATCTCGCCGGCGTCCGCATCGGCGGCCGCGTCGGGCGCCGGCGCTTGCTGGGCATAGGCGGTGGAGGCCGCGCCGAGCGCAGCGATGGAGACGGTAACGCGGAAAACGAATTTCAACATGCAAACCCTTATTCGACAGTGCCGCGGGTCGCGCGACCGATGCCGAGCCGTTCCAGGCAAGCGACATCGGCCGCGCGCGCGCGGTCGTTATCGTCGTCGCTCGGGTTTACCCCCGTCCGCCCGGAACACCCTGTCCGCACGAAGGACGACCGCGACGGGCAGGTCTCCTGGCTCGCGGGTCTATGCCGGTCCGGCCGCCTTCTCGGGATCGCTCCCAATGGCATATGGCCGGTGGCTCGCCGCTTACAGTTGCAGGGGCAGCCGGGTTCTTCCCGTTCCCATTTTAATCCCCGTCTCCGGGGAACCTGTCGCAAGGCGCGCCATACCCATTGCGCACGGCCAAGGCAATCGCTGCGGTGCAGCGTCGCGGTCAGGCCGCTTTCATCCAGACGACCAGCGCGAAGCGCGCGCGGGCCGCGGGAAGGGTACGATGCGGGGTGAAGCGGTCGAGCAGCAACACGGTACCGGCCGGGCATTCGGGCTGGAGCCGGGGCAGGCCGGCGATCGCCTCGTCGGGGATCTCGAAGCCCTTGTCGGTCAGGCGGGCAAGCGGTTCCGGGCGGCGGCCGGGAATGAGTTCGAGTCCGCCATTGTCGGGTCCGGCGTCGCTCAGCGGAATCCACGCCGTGGTCCAGACATTGCCACAGGAGGTGCCGTCGTCGCGCGCCACATCGGAATGCCAGGCATGGCGATGCTCGGGAAAGCTCGCAATGCTCGCCCGCACGCGAACGACCGAGCCGGAGAGGGAGCGTTCGCTGATCCGCTCGGCCTGGGCGAGCAGGCGCGGATCATTGGCGATTGCCTGAAGCCGGGGCCCGCGATGCGCGTCGGTGCAGATCGCGATACGCAGGAGATTGGCCTGGCTCTGGTCGGTCGCGAAGATCCGGTCGAGCCGCTCGTCGAGCGGTGCATCGGGGCAGCTTTGCTCGAAAGGCAAATAGAGCGCGCGCGAGACCCGGTCGATATGCTCGGCGATGTCCGCTTGGGCAGCTTCGACCAGCGCGGGATCGAACAGCGGTATCGCCGCATATCCCTGCTCGCGGTAGAAGGCCGCGTCGCTCATGGCCTGCTCCGCCCCAGCGTCGTAATTGACGGCCAGTCGCCACTCAGCTCGACGCGCGCGTCGATACCATAGACTTGTCGGAGATTAGCCGGGGTGAGCACCTCGGCGGGCGTGCCATCCCCGACCAGCGTGCCGCCATCGATCAGCACCAGCCGGTCGCAATAGCGCGCCGCCATGGTGAGATCGTGCAGCACCGCAATCACCAGGGCGCCGGCACGGGCCTCGCCCCGGAGCAACTCCATCACATCGATCTGATGGCCGGGATCGAGGCTCGCGAGCGGTTCGTCCGCGATCAACGCAGGCGCCTGCACCGCGAGCGCGCGGGCGAGCAGGACGCGGGCGCGCTCGCCGCCGGAAAGTTCGGTGGCGACCCGCTCGCGCAGATACAGCACGTCCGCCCGTTCCATCGCGCGGTCGATCGCGGCGGCGTCCTGCGCCCCGATCCGCGACATGGGACCGAGATGCGGCAGGCGGCCGAGCCCGACCAGCCGCTCGACGGACAGTGGCCAGTGCAGGGTCTGGCCTTGCGGCAGATAGGCGAGCTGTCGGGCGAGCTCGACGCGCGTCATCGATGCGGCGTCCGTGCCTTCGACGAGGATCCGGCCGGAATAGGGCACCAAAGCCAGCATCGCGCGCGCAAGGGTCGACTTGCCGGCACCATTGGGGCCGACGATGCCGGTGAGTGTCCCGGGCTGCAGCTCGGCGCTCACGCCGCGCACGACACTCCGGCGGCCGAGACTCACCTCGACCTGTTCGAGGCGAATGCTCACCACAGGCGCCGCTCCCGCATCAGATGGACAAGGAAGACGGGAACTCCGAGGAACGCCGTGACCACGCCCAGCTTGAGCTCGTTGGAGGTCGCGATCAGCCGAACGGCGAGATCGGCGAGGGTGAGCAGCGCCGCGCCGCCGATCGCCGAGGGCAGCAGGATCGCCGAGGGGCTGCGATCGGTGAGCGGACGGATGAGATGCGGGACAATCAGCCCGACGAATCCGATCGCGCCCGAGACCGCCACCGCGCCGCCGACGCCGATCGCGGTGCCCAGCAGCAGCCGCAGCCGCGTGCGCTTGAGGTCGACGCCCAGCGCCTGCGCGCCATCTTCGCCCAGGGTCAGCGCATCGAGTGCGCGCCCGTTCCAGAGCAGCAGCGCCATGCCGATCGCGATGCAGGGCAAGGCGATCCAGACATGCTCGAATGAACGGTTCTCGAGGCTCCCGAGCAGCCAGGTCATGATCTCCATCGCCGCGAAGGGATTGGCCGAGAGGTTGAGCGCGAGGCTGATTCCGGCGCCGGCGAGCGTCGCCACCGCAATGCCGGCGAGGATCAGGGTCAGCGGGCTTTCCGATCGGCCGGCAAGGACGAACAGCAGGATCAGCGAGACCATCGCGCACAGTATCGCCAGCAACGGCAGGATCGCTGGATGAAGCTCGGACAGGCCGAAATACAGCGCAGCGACCGCGCCGAGCGCCGCGGCGTTGGAGGTGCCGAGCACCGAGGGTTCGGCGAGCGGATTGCGCAAATAGCCTTGCAGCGCCGCGCCTGCGAGCCCGAGCATCGCGCCGACCGAGAGGCCGAGCAGCGTGCGCGGCACGCGCAGGTCGAACAGGATCGCATGCGCGATCTTGTCGCCGTGCCCGGCAAGGGCCGCCAGCATCCTGGGGAAGGAAAGGCTGACCGGCCCGAGCAGGAGCGAGGCGATGGCGGCCAGCAGCGTCAAACCGATCAGGCCGGCGAGGAGAAGGGAGCGGGAATTGGTCATGCGGGGACTCTGAGGCGCTTGCTGGCAGGATCGCGGCCGCTATGGAAGCGGTGATGCACTGGAATAGACTTGTGGCGCTTGCCTTGCCGTTGCTGGCCCTGGGCGGCGCCGGGCTTTGGGCGCGCGGGGGCACGGACCCTGCGCCGTCGGGCAAGCCCAGGCGGATCGTCTCGCTGAACCTCTGCGCGGATCAGCTCGTCCTCGCGCTGGCCGATCGCGATCAGATTGCCGGCCTCACCCATAATGCGGCGGACAAGAATATGTCCGCGGGCGCGGCCAAGGCGCGGGGGCTTCCGATCCTCTCGACCTCGGCGGAGCAGGTGCTCGCGATCGATCCCGATCTTGTGATCGGCATGCCGGCGCGGCGCAGCGCGGCGATGGGCGTGCTCAAGGGGCAGCATTACCATATGCTCGACCTCAAGACCGCCAACAGGCTCGAGGACATCTATGCCTCGATCCGCAAGGCAGCGGCAGCGGTCGGGCATCCCGAGCGTGGCGAGGCGATGATCGCGCAGATGGACGTCGAGCTCGCGAAGATTCCGCGTCCCGGTGCCGGCAAGGTCGCCGCCTATTACCAGCGCCGTGGCTTCATGACGGGCACAGGCACGCTGATCGACGACCTGATGAAGCGCGTCGGACTGGTGAACCTCGCGGGCAGGCTCCACAAGCCGGTGCTCGCGCAGGTCCGCATCGAGGAGATGGTCGCAGCCCAGCCCGACTTCCTCATCGTCGAAAGCGCTACCGACACGGTCACCGACCAGGGCACCGAGATGCTGCACCATCCTGCGCTGGCCGGCATTCCCCGGATCAGCATCCCCCAGGCCTGGACGGTGTGCGGCAGCGCCGCCTATGTTCAGGCGGCGCGCGCGATGGCGGAGCAGATCAGCGCACACTGACATTGCCGCGCCAATCGAGGCGTCCCTGCCAGCCGCGCCGCTCCAGTTCGGGAACGGGCGAATCCTCCACGGGGTGGCCGAGACAGAGCAGGGCGATCAATCGCCAGCCCGCCGGGACCTCGAGCAACCGTTCCACGAATTTGGGATCGAGGATCGACACCCAGCCCAGTCCGATCCCGCGGGCGCGGGCGGCGAGCCATAACGTGTAGATCGCCAGCACCACCGAATAGGCGCGGGTCTCCGTCATCGTTGCAGCGCCCAACCCGTGACCGGCCTGCGTCGTCTCGTCGCAGAACACGGCCAGGATTTCGGGCGCTTCGCGCAAGCCGTGGAGCTTGAGCGCGCTATAGGCATCGCGTCGTCCGTCCACATAACCCGCGCCCGCGCGGTGTGCCTCGCTATCGACATGGTCGGCCAGGCGCTCGCGCAGGGACGGCGAGTGCACCCGCACGAAGCGCCAGGGCTGCGCATTGCCCACGGACGGCGCCTGTTGCGCGGTCTCCAGCAGCGCCAGCACGGTCTCGTCGGGTAAGGCGTCGGTACGGAAATGGCGCACGTCGCGGCGCCAGGCGATCAAGCTGTCCAGCTGGTCGAGAAACGCTGCGTCGAAACGCGGTGGCGCGGCGTGGGCGATCAAAACTCGATCCCGGCCTGCGCCCTCACGCCCTGCTCGCGGAACGGGTGCTTCACCAGGGTCATCTCTGTGACGAGATCGGCCACATCGATCAGTTCCTGCTTGGCGTTGCGGCCCGTGATGATGACATGGGTCTTTTCGGGCTTGGCGGCGAGCACCTCGAGCACTTCCTCGACCGGCAGATAATCGTAGCGCAGCACGATGTTGAGCTCGTCGGCCAGCACCATCTGGTAGCTCGGATCGGCGATCATGCGCTTCACTTCCTCCCAGGCTTCGCGCGCGACGGCGATATCGCGGGCGCGGTCCTGCGTGTCCCAGGTGAAGCCTTCGCCCATCGGCTTGAATTCGATCAGCTCGGGGAAGCGGTCGAACACCGCCTTCTCGCCGGTCGCCATCGCGCCCTTCACGAACTGGACGACGCCGACCTTCATGCCGTGCCCGATCGCGCGGACGACCATGCCGAGCGCGGCCGAGGTCTTGCCCTTGCCCGGGCCGGTATGGACGATGATCAGGCCCTTCTCGATCGTCTTGGTGGCGAGCTTCTTCTCGTGCGCCGCCTGGACCTTCTCCATCTTGGCCTTGTGCTCTTCGTCGGTGCGCTGCTTCATGACGTTTCTCCAGCTAGCTCGGCGAGCAGGACGCCCGCGCTGTTCGATTTGGGCTTCCATAGCCCACGCGACAGCGCCTCGGCGAGGCGGCTGGCCGTCTCGCGCAGCGCCGCGGGGTTCGCATCGGCCATGAAGCCGCGCACGGCCTCGTCCTCGATAAAGGCGGCATGGACGGCGTCGAAATGATGGTCGCGCACCGCATGGGTGGTGGCCGCGAAGGCGAACAGATAGTCGACGCTCGCGGCGATCTCGAAGGCGCCCTTATAGCCGTGGCGCATCACCCCGGCGATCCATTTGGGATTGGTGACGCGGGCGCGGACGACGCGTCCGATCTCGTCCTCGAGCGTGCGCACGACCGGGCGCTCGGGGCGGCTATGGTCGTTATGATAACTGAGCGGCTTGCTTCCCTTGAGATGCTCGACCGCTGCGGCGATGCCGCCCTCGAACTGATAATAATCGTCGCTGTCGAGCAGGTCGTGCTCGCGATTGTCCTGGTTCTGCACGACGGCATCGGCCTGGGTCAGGCGCTCGGCGAACAGGTCGCGCTCGGCATCCCCCTCGACCCCGGCGCCATAGGCATAGCTGCCCCAGTCGAGATAGACGTCGGCGAGATCGGCGCGGCTATGCCACAGACGTTCGTCGATCATCGCCTGGAGGCCCGCGCCATAGGCGCCGGGCTTCGACCCGAATACACGGAAGCCGGCGCGTAGCGTTGCGGCCTTGGGTTCGGCGCCCTGATCGATCAACCTGGCCGTCTCGGCCCGGTGGCGCGCGGCGGCGGGATTGTCATGGTCGCTTTCGTCGAGCGCCATCACCGCGCGCGCCGCGCTGTCGATCAGGTCGATCTGCTCGGGGAAGGCGTCGCGGAAGAAGCCCGACACGCGGAAGGTGACATCGACGCGCGGGCGCCGGAGCTCGGTCACCGTCATCATTTCGAACCCGATTACCCGGCCTGAGGTCCAGTCCCAGCGCGGCCGTACCCCCATCAGCGCCAGCGCCTGGGCGATGTCGTCGCCGCCGGTGCGCATGTTCGCAGTGCCCCACGCGCTGAGCGCCATGGCGCTGGGATACGCACCTTCGCGCTGAAGATAGTCGTCGACCAGCAATTGCGCGGAGCGCTGGCCGAGATCCCAGGCGGTCGCGGTCGGGACTGAGCGTGTATCGACCGAATAGAAGTTGCGCCCGGTCGGCAGCACGTCGGGCCGTCCCCGGGTGGGAGCGCCCGAGGGGCCGGGCGCGATGAAGCGCGCATCGAGGCCGGCAAGCAGCGCGGACTGTTCAGCATCGCCACAGGCGTCGACCCGCGCGGCGAGATCGCCGAGCACGGCCTGCAATACCGTCGCCGACGCGGGCCCCGGGGCTTCCATGCCCTCGACCAGCGCGATCGCCAGCAGTTCGAGGCGCTCGACGGTGTCCCCGAACGTCCGCCACAGGTCATTCGAGATGTCAGCAAGCGGCGCCGGTTTCGGTCCGGCCCAGACATCGCCCATGATGCAATCGAGCGGATCGAAGCCGAGCCCCAGATCGTCCGCCATCGACCGCAGCAGTGAGGCCTGGCCGGGACTGTCATAGCCGCGCGGGGTGCGCGACAGCGCGATCAGCAGGTCAGTGCGCAGCCGGCCTTCGGGCGAGCGGGTGAAGATGTGCAGCCCGTCGCGGATCTGCATTTCCTTCAGCTCGCACAGATAATTGTCGAGCGCGGCGAGCGCATCGTCGCCATCGCCGACCGCGCCGGCATCGGTATCGAGGCCCTGCGAGCGGGCGAGGTTGAGAATCTCGCCCTTGAGATGCGCGATCCGGCGCGGGTCCATGCCGGCGGCGAGATAATATTCGTCGACCAGCGCTTCGAGCTGCTTGAGCGGCCCATAGCTTTCCGCACGGGTCAGTGGCGGGGTGAGGTGGTCGACGATCGCCGCGCCGATCCGGCGCTTGGCCTGGGTGCCCTCACCGGGATCGTTGACGATGAACGGGTAGAGTTGCGGCACCGGGCCCGCGCAGATCTCGGGGAAGCAGGTCTCGGACAGCGCCAGCGCCTTGCCCGGCAGCCATTCGAGATTGCCATGCTTGCCGACATGGACGACCGCGTGCGCGCCGAAATGCCGGTTCAGCCAGAAATGGAAGGCGAGATAGGCGTGTGGCGGCACCAATGCCGGATCGTGATAGGTCGCCTTGGGATCGACATTATAGCCGCGCGCTGGCTGCACCGCGACCGCGATATTGCCGAACCGGTGCACCGCGAGGCGGAAAGCACCGTCCCGCACGAACGGGTCTGCCTCGGCTGCGCCCCAGCGCTCGCTCACCGCGTTGCGCACGGCCTGGGGCAGAGCGTCGAAGGCTTGGGCATAGTCGGCGATCGCCAGTGCGATCTCGCCCGGCCGGTCGATCGAATCGAGCGCATTGGTGACGCCCGCCACCATCGTGTCCATCAAGGCCGCACCGTCGGTGGGCGCTTCGCCGATCGCGTAGCCGGAGCCGCCGAGCGCGGTGAGGATCGCCGCCGCGCTGGCTGGCGCGTCGAGGCCGACGCCGTTGCCGATCCGGCCGTCGCGATTGGGGTAGTTGGCGAGGACCAGCGCGATCCGGCGTTCCGCTGCCCGCGTTCGGCGCAACCTCGCCCAATTGGCGGCGAGTCGGGCGACGAAGGCGACCCGGTCCGGTGCGACCCTGGGCACGATGATCCCGCATTCGGTGCGCGCGTCGAACCGCTCGGCGGCCTTGAACGCGACCGCGCGGCTGAACAGCCGGCCGTCGATCTCGGGCAGCGCGACGTTCATCGCGAGATCGCGCGGGCCGAGACCGCGTGGGGAGTCTGTCCAGGCCGATTGCTCGACACCGGCGAACACGGTCTGGAGGATCACGCAGTCCGCGGTCTCCAGTACGCCGCCGATCCTGTTCTCGCCCGGCGACGATGCGGCGAACGAGGTGGCGTTGAGGATGACGTCGGGCCGCAGTTCCGTAATCAGCCCGCGCAGCCAGTCGACCGCGAACGGTTCGCGCAGCGCCCGGACATAGACCGGGGCGACGTTCAGGCCCTGCGCCTCGAGTTCGGCGACCATGGCATCGACCGCGTCGAGCGTGCCGGCGATAGTCAGGGCGCGGTAGAAGACGAACAGGGCGACAGGCCGTCCTTCGGTCCAGCGCGCATGCAGATCGGCCAGGGCAGGGCGATCGACCCCCTTCACATACAATCCCGCATCGGCAACCGGAACCGGATCGTCGGGTGTGCCGATGTCTCGGGCGATCAGGCGAGCGGCGGTGCGCAGGAAACCGATTGCGTTGGCGACCCCGCCCTGGCGCAGATAGTCGCGCAGCCGGGCACAGGTCTCGGGCGGCAGGGTCGAGGCGGCGTCGAGCGCCGGATCGTCCTCGCGTCCATCGGCGATCGCGGCGAAGGCGATGCCGTGCGCGCGGGCAACCGCGGCGATCTCGTCGATCCCATAGGGCCAATAGGCCTTGCCGCCGAGCAGGACGACGCAGACGAACTTCGCCTTCGCGATCACCTTCTCGACATAGAGATCGACCGAATAGGGATGCTTGAGCTGGAGCAGGTTCGCCAGCCGGATACGCGGCGCGCCATCGCCCAGCGCCTCGGCCGCCCGCGCGAAACACGCCAGCTCGCTATCCGCCACGGTCAGGAACACGATATCGCCCGGCGACTGGTCGAGGTCGATTGCCTCGTCGCCGTTCGAAACCGTCCCCGGCGTGGCGGACAGCAGATGCATCAGCCGAGGACGCTCGCGAGTTCGGTTTCGATTCCCGCGCGGTCCAGCCCCTTCTGGCCGATCACCACCAGCTGAGTGCGGCGCGCTTCTTCGGGCTTCCACGCGCGATCGAAGAAATGCTGGACGCGCGGGCCGACCGCCTGGATGACGAGGCGGCTGGGCTTTCCCGCGACCGCGACCATGCCCTTGACGCGCAGTACATCGTGTTTGGCGATGACCTCGCCCAGCCGGGCGACGAGCGCGTCGAGATCGGCAACTTCACCGCCGGTCGCGACGAAGCTGTCGAAATCGTCGTGATCATGCTCCTCGCCATCGTCGATATGCGACTTGCGCGAATCGAGATCGTCCTCGGCTGCCGCGGTGATGCCGAGCAACGCGGCGATATCGACCGCGCCGTGATCGGCGCGCACGATCCGTACGCCGGGCCGCGTCTCCGCGTCGACCAGCGCCTCGACCCGCGCAAGCGTCTCGGCATCGACCAGGTCGGTCTTGTTGAGCACGACCATGTCGGCACAGCCGAGCTGCTCCTCGAACAGCTCCTCCAGCGGCGAATCATGGTCGAGATTGGGGTCGGCCGCGCGTGCCGCCGCCAGTGCCGCCTCGTCGGTGGCGAAGCGTCCGGCCGCGACCGCATCGGCATCGATCAGCGCGATGACGCCGTCGACGGTCGCACGGGTGCGGATGTCCGGCCATTGGAACGCCTTGACCAGCGGCTTGGGGAGCGCGAGCCCGCTGGTCTCGATGATGATGTGCTCGGGCGGGTTGGGCCGGTCGAGTAGCTTCTGCATCGTCGGCAGGAAGTCGTCGGCGACGGTGCAGCAGATGCAGCCATTGGCCAGCTCGACGATGTCATCTTCCGGGCAGGCCTCGTCATTGCAGCCCTTGAGCAGCTCGCCATCGACGCCGACGTCGCCGAACTCGTTGATCACGAGCGCGATGCGACGCCCCTGCGCATTCTCCAGCAGATGGCGGATCAGCGTGGTCTTGCCGGCCCCCAGAAATCCGGTGATGACGGTAGTGGGCACTTTGCTCACGCTGCTTCTCCTTCTTCGACGTCGACAGGTGCGCGATCATGGATCGCACGCCAATGGGAAACTCTTGCGTCGCCCGCAGCGGCGAGGCGCCGCAGCGCGATCCGCGAAGGCGTCATGACCAACATCGGTGGCGGGGGCGTGCCGTTCGCCTGGGCGAGCGGTCGATGCACGACGACGGGCCGACGCCAAAAGCACCCGGCACCATGCACCGATGCGGCCCCAGCCGCATGGTTCGTCGCTCAGACGGAGTTCCGTGCCTTGGCCATTCCCTGGACCAGGGCAAGAGCGACCGGTGCGCTGGCAGGTCTCCTGGCTCGCGGGTCATAGCTTGATGCACGGCCTTCCCAAGCCTTCGCGCTCGCGCGTGATCGGCCCAGTGGCTTGCCTCTCGAAGAGAGGCGGTGTGCATCGCGCTCGCCGCTTACAGTTGCAGGGACAGCCGCGGAGTTGGACGGCCGAAGCCGCCCGCACCGCATTCCCGATTAAGCCCCTTTCGGGGCACCGGCGCGATCACGAGGCGCGGGGGCAACCCCGTTCCTCAAGCGCGCCAATAGGCGGTTGCCAACCCATCGGCAAGATATGGAGATTTCTTTATCCGCTCCCGGTGACCGGCCCGAGCGACTGCAACCGCCAGACGCGATTGAACGACAAGACCGTCACCGAGAGGGGCGCGACATCGATCCGCCACGTCGCGCCGATCGGCAGCGACAGGGCAGCGGCGATCGCCGCGCGCACCACGGCCGGGTGGGTGATCGCCAGCACGGGCACATCCCGTCCGGCCTGGCTGGTGAGCCACTCGGCGACACGCAGGCCGACCACCGCCATCGTCTCGCCGCCGGGCGCGCCCGCCCCGGGGTCGGCGATCCATGCGGCAGCAGCCTCGGGATCGGCGGCATTGATCTCGGCAACGCTTTTACCGCTCCAGTCGCCATGATCGATATCGCCGAGCGCCGGATCGATATCGGCGGTCAGACCAAGCGCTTCCGCCGTCTGGCGCGCCGCCGACGCCGGGCTGGTGGCGACATGCCGTGGGGAGGGCCCCGCGATGCGCAGGCCGGTCGCTGCGCGCAGCCCCTCGGTGTCGAGCGGCTCGGCGGGATCGGCGAACCCGCCGACGCGGCTCATGGCGGTGGCGGCATGGCAGAGCAGGGTCAGTCGCGTGGCCAGGCGGGCCTCCCGATATCGTTGACGTTGCGCTCGGTTCCGTCCTAGGGCGATGCCGAAGGACCGAGGAAGAAGCCGGTGGAATTCCGGCACGGTCGCGCCACTGTTATCGGCAGCACCTCCCTGCTGTCGAGAGTCAGACCTTCCTCGCGACATTATCCCCGCGGGACGCGTACATCCCGGTCAAGGAGCTGAACATGCCGGCCACGACTCTCTTCGCCGACGACGTCTTCATCCCCGTCCGGGGCGAGACGGCCATTCCGATCGGCGAGATCCTGCCCTGGGCCGTCTTCGGCACGCTGCTTGCCCTGATCTTCCTTTATTTCGTCAGCACCGAGCAGGGCGCGGTGTCGCTGTTCAGTGGCAAATATGTGCACGAACTCGTCCATGACGGGCGCCATCTGCTCGGCTTTCCCTGCCACTAAGCGCCGAACATGGCGCGTACCCTGTTGATCCGCGGCATGCTGGTGGGCCTGGTCGCTGCCTTGCTGGCGTTCCTGTTCGCCCGTGTCGCCGCGGAGCCACAGGTCGATCTGGCGATCGCATTCGAGGCCGCGCGCGACCATGCGATGGGCGCGATGGACGAGCCCGAGCTGGTCAGCCGCGCGACTCAAAAGGGGTTCGGCCTGATCATCGCCGTGCTGCTCTACGGCGCGGCGATCGGCGGGATCTTCTCGCTGGTGTTCGCCGGACTCTATGGGCGCTGGTCGCGGCTCGGGCCGCGCTCGCTCGCCTTGCTGCTCGCCCTGGCGGGTTTCGTCGCGATCGCCCTGGTGCCGGCCTTGAAATATCCGCCGAACCCGCCCGCGGTCGGCCTGCACGAGACCGTGGCGTTTCGGACGATCACCTATTTCGCGATGATCGCCTTGTCGGTGGTCGCACTGATCGTCGCCGCGAAGCTCGGGCGCGGCCTGACTCGGCGTCTCGGCGCCTTCAATGCGATGCTCTGCGCCGCCGGCTGCTATGTCGGGCTGGTGACCGCGGTGCAGCTCGCCTTGCCCGCGATCAACGAAGTGCCGACGGATTTCCCGGCAGTCGTGTTGTGGAACTTCCGCATCGCGTCGATTGCCATGCAGGCGGTGCTGTGGACGGCGATCGGCATCGGCTTCGGCGCTGCTGCCGAGCATGCGCTGCGTCATGGGGCGAGCCGCCGCGGCTAGCGGCTCGGGCGTTGCGTCGGGGCGATCGTTTCGCACCTGCTAAAACATCTTGCCTCGGTCGGACATGGGCCATATCGCATCCCTTGATCGCGTCGGTACCCCGAAAGGGGTTTAAAATTGGAACGCGGTGAGGGTGGTTCGCCACCTGAATCCGAGGCTGTCCCTGCAACTGTAAGCGGCGAGCGCGATGCATGGCTCCTTTCGAGGGAGCAGCCACTGGGCCGGACGATATGTGCCGCGAGGCTTGGGAAGGCATGCATCAAGCTGTGACCCGTGAGCCAGGAGACCTGCCGGCGTCTGGTCGCTCTTGCCTGGTCCAGGGGATGGCCGAGGCACGGTGAACTCCGTCTGAGCGACGAACGAGCGGCTGGGGCCGCATCGGAGACGTGCGGTGGCCGCCCTTGGCGTCCGGCCGCCGCGCGTACCGACCGTTCGTGTGACGGCACGCCCCCGCCCAACGTCGGACGACGCCTGGGGGGTTGCCAATGAAGAAGATCACCATCGTATCGCAGCTGGCCCTCGCGGCCGTTCTCGCAACATGCGCCGGCACCGCCGCCAGCGCGCGGACCGCGGAGGACCGAGCCGGGAGCCACGCGGTCGACGGTCCCGACCGGCCTGACGGAGACATCGTCGTCACCGGTACGAGCCTCGAAGAGACCCTGCCGCAGGAGCTTGCCCGCTACGGCAGCGACATCGAAACCGTCACCGGGAAGCAGGTTCGCGACCGCGGCGTCGTCGACATCGCCAGCGCGCTGGAGAGCGTCCCTGGCCTGTACATCAAGCCGGGTGCCGGCCCGTTCAGCTATGTCGACCTCTCGCTCCAGGGTTCGCGCACCCAGGACGTGCTGTGGACCGTCGACGGCATCCGCATCAACAACCGCCTCTATGGCGGCACCTCGCCCAACGACACGCTGCCTGCCAGCATGATCGAGCGGATCGAAGTGCTGAAGGGCGGCGAGAGCCTGTTCTACGGCACCCAGGCCGCCGCCGGCGTCATCAACGTCGTGACCCGTGGCTTCACCGACGATTTCAACGGCCAGGTCAATGCCAATGTCGACAGCCGCGGCGGGACCAATGTCGACGGCTATGTCCGGGGCAGTCTCGGCGAGCACAAGTTCGTCGCCTGGGCCTCACGCAACGACGCCGACGGCTATCGCCCGTACAGCGTGATGCAGCCCAGCGCGACCGACCGCGAGCGCGGATATCACCTCTGGTCGGTCGGCGGGAAATACCAGTTCGATGTCACGCCGGACCTGCGCCTCAACGCCGAATATCAGCACACGGAGGCGAATCTCGACAATCTCTCGCCGACCCGGGTCAACAGGAGCCGCAACGACCGCAACGAGGAGATCGCCAGCCTCCGCCTCGATTACACCGGCAGCGACACCGTCCAGTTCTACCTGAAGGGCTATTATCACGACTGGCGCACTGCCTATGTCCAGATCCTCAACCCGATCCCGGCGGGTCCGCCGATCACGGTCTATCCCGACGGCACCTTCTGGGGCTTCCAGGATTATGGCGGCAGTGCAGTGGTGAAGCTGCACCTGCACAAAGGCCTCGAATATCTGGTCGGCTACGACTTCCAGAACTTCAATGGCCGTGACGACGTGCTGCTGATCGGCAAGCTTACCGAGCAGGTCCATGCCGGAATCTTCCAGGTCCGCACCACCGACGAGATCAGCAAGCGCGGGCGGCTCACCGCGGGTGTGCGCTATAACGAGACCGGCGGCGCGAAGAAGACGATCTGGAACGTCAGCGGCCGTTACGACCTGACCGACAGCCTCTATATCGAGGGCAATGGCGGCACCTCCTTCATCCTGCCCGACGCGTCGTCGCTCTACGGCATCGATCCATGCTGCGAGATCGGCAACCCGAACCTCAAGCCCGAGCAAAGCCTCAATCTCAACCTGACAGCCGGCGGCAAGGTCGCGCTGGCGGACGGTGCGCTCAATTGGAAGGTCACCTATTTCCAGCGCCGGATCACCGACCTGATCGACTATGACTATGACAATCCCGCCTTCCCGAACGGGACCTACATCAACGTCGGCGACAAGGTGAACGTGCACGGCGCCGAGATCGTCCTCGACGCGCAGGTGGCGCGCGACTGGCAGGTGATGGCGAGCTACACCTTCAACCGCACCCGGAACGAGGGATCGACGACTCAGCGCGACCGCACGCCTGAGCACTTCGCCAAGGGATCGATCGCCTATGCGCCCCAGGACCTGCCCTTTGGCGCGAATGCTTCGATCAACTGGGTTGGTGATGCCTTCTCGTCGCCCTCGGGTTTTCCGCGCCAGAACTACGGCAATTATGCGGTCGTCGATCTCGGCGCGCATCTCTATGTCGACGGCGCTGCCCGCCGGCACCGCTTCGGCGTTAACATCGAGAATGTCACCGGCCAGGAATATGCGACGCGCGGCTTTGGGTCGGCACCGGCCGATTCCGGCGGGCGCTTCCTCTATTTCAACCGCGGCGTGCCCCGCACGCTGCGGGCCAGCTATGGCCTGAGTTTCTGAGCCATGCTCCGTCCCGTCCTCTTCCTCCATCGTTGGCTGGGCGTCGTCATCGGCGCACTCATGACGCTTTGGTGCCTGTCGGGCTTCGTCATGATGTATGTCGATTATCCCCGGCTGATGCCCGCCGACCAGCTGCGCGGGCTCGCGCCCGTGCAGCTGCCGAACGCCGCGGCGCTCGGACGCATAGACCTGGCGGCGGACACGCCGGTCGCATCGGTGAAGATGGAGATGATGGCGGGGCGGCCGGTGCTGCGCGTGATGCCGGCACTGGACTCGAGCCGCCCGATTCCCCAGATGCGCATGTCGCCGGGCAGCTATGACCTGTCGACCGGCAAGCTGATCGAAACATTGGCGCCGGGCGACATCCGCGCCATCGCCACGACATTCGGGCAGCGCTTCGGCATCGCCGGGATGCCGGACAAGGTGGCGATCACCGGCATCGATCAATGGACCGTCCAGACCTTCCGGCGCAACCAGCCGCTCTACCGCGTCGATTATGCCGATCCCGCCGTCACGACCGTCTATATCGCGGGCAATAGCGGTGAGGCGGTGCAGCGGACGACGCGGTTCCAGCGATTCTGGGGCTGGCTCGGCGCGGTGCCGCACTGGCTCTATCCGACGATCCTTCGCCAGAATGGCGACGCGTGGAATCAGGTCGTCATCTGGACCTCGTTGATCGGCTGCTTCCTGACGATCACCGGCCTGTGGGTGGGCATCTCCCGGCTGCGGCGCCGGCGCGACGGGAGCATCGGCTCGCCCTATCGCGGGTTGTGGTGGTGGCACCATATGTTCGGCCTGTTCTTCGGGCTGCTGACCCTGACCTGGGTGGCCAGCGGGCTCTTCTCGATGAACCCATGGGGTTTCCTCGACAGCATGGCAGGCCTCGCCGAAAGCCAGCGCCTCGCCGGCCCGATGACCTGGGGCGATGTCCGCGGTGCCGCCGGACAGCTTCCGGTCCTGCCGGCGGGCACGGTGAGAGTGCAAGGCGCGCCGCTTGGCGGACGGGTCTTTCTGGTCGCGATCGACCGGGACGGCCGCATCACCCGCTTCGATGTGAGCGGCAGGCCAGCACCGCTCCGGGAAGCGGAGCTGAAGGTTGCGCTGCGCAATGGCCCGCCGGTCGCCTCGCTCGAGAAGCTTGGGCAGGAAGACGCCTATTATTACACCCACAAATTCCCGATGAAGCTGCCGGTCTGGCGCGCGATCCTGTCCGATCCCGAGGCGACCCGGCTCTATATCGACCCGGGCTCCGGGGCGCTGATCCAGGCGATCGACAGCAACGGCCGCGGCTTTCGTTGGCTGCAGAACGGGCTGCACAGCCTCGATTTCCCCGTGCTGCGGACGCGGCCGCTATGGGACCTGGTCGTGCTTCCACTGCTGCTGGCCGTGACCCTTGTCTGCGGGACAGGGACCTGGATGGGCATCCGCAAGCTCGGCAGGGACCTGCGCCGGCTGCGCCTCCGGCTGGGGCGAGGCAGGCGAACGTCTATCGGCGGGGAAGATGTCGCAGGATTCTAACTTGAACCGTATCGGTCGCCATCCGGCCGGGAGGCTCGCACATGCCAGGCGCCTTTAGGCTAAAAGCGTCGACACATACCTTAAGTGGATTCCATAGCTGGACCCTCGATGGAGCCCATGACGATGCTCATCGTCGCGGGCCTCGACACGTTCATCGAGCGCAATCTAGTCGAAGGGATATCCGCGAGGCAGTGCCCGCCGGGCAAGGAGCCGAGACGTCCGATTCGCAGCCGGTTCCGTCTCCATTGGTCGCAGTTTACTGCTCCCAAAAACGGAAGTGCCATTCTGCACCAATATTCGACGGCGCGAGATTCTGTCTCGACAATGGCCCGTAAGCCAGTGAAATCGCTGGTGACCCCTACGAGAATCGAACTCGTGTTTTCGCCGTGAGAGGGCGACGTCCTAACCGCTAGACGAAGGGGCCATACCTTGCGGAGCGGCGCATCTACGGTGAGCGGGGCTCACCGTCAAGATGGCGCACGCCTGTCAGCGCAGAAGCATGTCCGGCGACAGCGTCTTCACATCGGTCTGGCCGGTCAGCGCCATCGCCACCGCCATCTCATGGCGCAGCAGCTCAAGCATCTGCGCCACGCCCGCGCCACCTCTGGCCGCCAGCGCATAGGCCCAGGCACGGCCGAGCAGCACGCCCTTCGCGCCCAGCCCCAGCGCTCGCAGCACATCGACGCCAGAGCGGATGCCGCCGTCCATCAGCACATCGGCACGACCCGCCACGGCATCGACCACGCCCGGCAGCGCCGCGATGGAGGAGGGCGCTCCATCGAGCTGCCGCCCGCCATGGTTGGATACCACGATCGCGGTCGCGCCGATGTCGCAGGCGGTGACCGCATCGGCCGGGTCCATCACGCCCTTGATCACGATCGGCCCGTCCCAATGCTGGCGGATCCAGTCCATGTCCTTCCAGGTGATCGACGGATCGAAATTGCGCGCGACCCAGGCGGTGAACTGGTCGAGCCCGGCACCCTCGGGCATCACCGGGGCGAAATTGCCCAGGGTATGCGGTCCGCCGAACAGGCCGACATCGAACGCCCAATGCGGATGCGTGGCGATCTGGGTGAAGCGCTTGATCCGCGCGCCTAGGCCCTGCTTGCCGGTCAGGCTCGATCGCACGTCGCGGTACCGCGCGCTGTGCACGATCAGGTCGACGGTCAGCACCAGTGTCTCCACGCCGATCGCCTTGGCGCGCGCCAGCATGTCCTTCATGAACTCGCGGTCGCGGATCATGTAGAGCTGGAAGGCGAAGGGCTGGGTGACGCCCGCCGCTACCTCTTCCATGCCGCAACAGGCGGAGGCGGAGAGGATGAAGGGCACGCCCGCCGCCTCCGCCGCGCGCGCCGCCTGCACTTCGCCGCGCCGCGCATACATGCCCGCCAGCCCGACCGGCGCCAGCGCGACGGGCAGCGATGCCGTGCGGCCCAGCAAGGTGGTGGACAGGTCGATCTGCGAGACGTCGGTCATGACCTTCTGGCGCAGCTTCAGCCGCTGCAGGTCCTCGACATTGCTGCGCATGGTCGATTCCGAATAGGAGCCGCCGTCGATATAATCGAACAGGAACAGGGGCAGGCGCGCTTTCGCGAGCAGCCGGAAATCATCGATGCAGGCCGGTGTCACCGTGTCGATCTAGGTCCCGGGCCCGGCCCCCGCAATGTCATTGTTGCGCGGGAGCCGGGCGCATTGCCTACCGGCTGCTCGGGGTCGCGATCGCGCCCGGTCGCGCGTCGAACTTCAGCGTCGCCGCGTCGTCGCGGGCCAGCGTCCGGCCGTTGAAGCGATAGACCTCGATGTCCTTGTCGACCGCGCATTGCAGCAGCACCGTCTTCGCATTGTCGCTGAAGGTCGCGCCCTGGCACCAGGCGCCGGTCTCGGTCTCGGTGATCGGGGTCAGCGCCATGCCCTTCACGCCATAGATTTTCAGCGCACCATGCGGCCAGTAACCCGCCGAACCCGGCGCGCCGCCCGATCCGTTATGCACCACCACCGCAAGATAGCGTCCGTCGCGCGACAGGGTGAGATGCTCGGGCGTGAAGCCCACCTCGACCGCATTGACCTTGCCCGTCGCCAGCTCGACCGCAGTCACCGTGCCGACGCGCGGGCCGCGGGGCGGGGTGGTGCCGGCCGGCGGCGTGTTGCCCTGCAGGTTGGTATTATAGGCATAGCGCCCGTCAGGGCTGAACGAGATGCCGTAAGGCTGAACGCCGGTGGAGATCGGTTCGCCGGCCAGCGTCACGCTGTCGCCCGATACGGCCAGCCGCATCAACTGCCCTGCGCTCTGTGCGACCGCGACGGCGCCCTTGCCGTTGGGCAGGAATGCCACGTCGGTCGGCCGTGCCTTGGCGGGCAGCTGCACCTTGCCCGCGGGCGTCAGGCGCTTGTCCTTGATCGTGAAGATCGAGACCGTGTCGTCGCCCGTGCTGACCACCAGCGCCAGCGTGCCAGCGCGGTTGATCGCGACGCCGCTCGCGCCCGGGCCTGCCTGTACCGTCTGCGCCAGCGCCGGCGCGGTCGGGTCGGCGAGGTCGATCACCGAGACGCCGTCGTTAAGTTCCAGCGTACCGTCCGTCTTCAGGCGCTGCGCGGCGGATACCAGCGCGAAGCCGCCATTGCGCGCGACCGCGACCGCCGCCGGCGGGCCGATCATGCTCGCGGGTGCCGCGACCGTGCCGATCGTCTTGGGCGGATAGCTGCGCAGGTCGATCACCGACACGCTGTCGGCGGTACGGCCGGCATCGCCGGGGCGGAGCTGCTTGCCGTCATTGGCCGACACGGCGAGCTGCGCCGAAAGTGCGCCGGGCACGGCGAGCGCGATGACGGCGGCGGCGAGGCTGATGCTGGTCTTCATGGGCGTCCCTCTCTCATGTCATGAAGCAGGCCGCGCCTCCCGGCGCGGCCTGCCGATGTCGGTATCCGCGCAGATCAGAAGGGGTCGGTGCGCTTGGTATAGGCACGACCCTTGTCGGCGGCAGGCGAATCGCCGCCGGTGCAGATCATCACCCCGTCCTTGATCTGGTCGATCACGTCGCGCTCGCTGCATGCGTTGAGGAAGCGCAGGCCGTTCGCCTTGGTCGCGGCCAGCACGCGCGCGCGCACCGCCAGCATCGATGCCGGATAGCCTTCGAACGCAGCGCCCGGTGCCCGGGGCTTCGGCGCGCCGATCAGGAAGAAGCCGTGATCGCCCGGGCCCCATTCGGCGAAGGCGAGACCAGGCGTACGTACGGTCGATTCGACATTGGCGTCGGCGCGGGGATTCTCGATCTTCACGCCAAAGATGAGCTCGCCGTCCGGATTGAGCGGCCAAGGCTCGGCAAGGCGCATATATTCATTCTGCGACACGCCCCAGACCTGCGATGCCCAGGCTTGGCTGCCATTGCCGCGGAAACCCTGGGCGAGCCCCTGGACGACCGGCGCGAAGGGATAGCGCGACGCTTCGATCATCGTCCTGGCGGCTTCGGGCGACTCGGCGTTGCACAACAGGATGCCGTGCACGCCGGCGGCGAGCGCCTGCTGAATCATCCAGGTGTTGGCGCGCACGGCATCGGGCGTGCCCTGGATCGGCAGGGTGACGATCACGGCTGGGGTGCGGTGTCCGGTGCGGGTCGGCCCGGCATCGACCAGGCCGCGCATGAACTCGTGCAGCTCTTTGAAGTCGAGCGGGCCATGCTCCATCTCATAAGTGATGTAATCGGCCTTGGTCGCCGCCTGCTTCTTGCCCTCTTCGTAACCGCCACCGGAAATCTGGGTGTAATAGACCGGCTGGCCCTTCATCCACATGTCGATGATGCGGTTGACGTGCTTGCCCGTGCGCGTGGTCTTGGTCGGCATCGCCGGCTGCGCATCGACCGCAAAGGCCTGGCCGGGCGCCTGTTGAGTATGGGCCGGCATCGACATCAGCGCGAGTGGCGCAGCGGCGGCGGCAAGCAGGAACAACCTCTTCATGTAGCATCTCCCCTGGTGTTGGTTCTTTTGAGAACCCTATAGGATATAGCATGTCACGCACGACTCGCCGGCGCAATGGGGAGAATTGCATCCAAAAACACTTTTTTGTGTACTTTATTTTTCGAGGCGCACGAAGCCGAGGCGCTCAAGTCTCGGACTCGAGCGCCTGACCGATGATTGTCGTTGCTTAACCTGAGCCGGTCAGGCCGCTGCCCGACGCCGCTCCGCCATTTCGACGTTGAGCATCTCGGCCAGCAGGAACGCGAGTTCCAGGCTCTGCCCGGCGTTGAGCCGCGGGTCGCAATGCGTGTGATACCGGTCGGCCAGCGACTGCTCGGTCACGTCGACCGCGCCGCCGGTGCACTCGGTCACATTCTGCCCGGTCATCTCGGCATGGATGCCGCCCGCGATGCTGCCTTCGGCGCGGTGCACCGCGAAGAAGCCGCGCACCTCGGCCAGGATCCGCTCGAACGGCCGCGTCTTGTAGCCGTTCGACGCCTTGATCACGTTGCCGTGCATCGGATCGCAGCTCCACACAACGGGATGCCCTTCGCGCTGGACGGCGCGGATCAGCTTGGGCAGGCCCGCTTCGATCTTGTCATGGCCGTAGCGGGTGATCAGCGTCATCCGCCCCGGAATGCGCGCCGGGTTCAGCGTATCGAGCAGGCGAAGCATCACGTCGGGCTCCAGGCTCGGTCCGCACTTCATGCCGATCGGGTTGCCGATGCCACGCAGATATTCGACATGCGCCGAATTCTCGAAGCGGGTGCGGTCGCCGATCCACAGGAAATGCGCGCTGGTGTCGTACCAGTCGCCGGTCAGCGAATCCTGCCGGGTCAGCGCCTGCTCGTACTTCAGCAGCAACGCCTCATGGCTGGTGTAGAAATGCGTCTCGGCCAGTTGCGGCACCGTTTCCGGGCTGATCCCGCACGCCGCCATGAACTCCAGCGCCTCGCCGATACGATCAGCGGTCTCGGCGAACTTCTTCGCCCAGGGGCTGCGGCCCATGAAATCATGCGTCCAGCGATGCACCTGCGCCAGATTGGCATAGCCGCCGGTCGCAAAGGCGCGCAGCAGGTTCAGGGTCGCGGCCGACTGACTATAGGCGCGGATCATCCGCTGCGGGTCGGGCGCGCGGCCCTCGGCGGTGAAGGCGATGTCGTTGACGATGTCGCCGCGGTACGCCGGCAGCTCGACGCCGTCCTGCACCTCGGTATCGGACGAGCGCGGCTTGGCGAACTGACCCGCCATGCGGCCCAGCTTCACCACCGGCAGCTTGGAGGCATAGGTCAGGACGACCGCCATCTGCAGGATCACCCGGAAAGTATCGCGGATGTTGTTCGCGCTATGCTCGGCAAAGGACTCGGCGCAGTCGCCGCCCTGCAGCAGAAAGGCCTTGCCCTCGACGACCTTGGCCAGGTCCGCGGTCAGGTTGCGCGCCTCGCCGGCGAACACCAGGGGCGGAAAACTCTCCAGCGTCGTCGTCGCGGCGTCGAGCGCGGCGGCGTCGGGATAGGTCGGAAGCTGGCGGGCTTCTGCCTGAGTCCAGCTGTCGGGGGCCCATTTGGCGGCCATGATGCGAGTCCAGTGGTGAATGAGGGCGGTTCCCTTGCGGGAAATCGCCTCTTCGCGCAATCAAGGAAAACTTTGGGGGCGTTCCGGAGCCTTTATTCCTCCCTCGCGAAGCGGGGGAGGGGGACATTCGCATCTTCTGCGAATGGTGGAGGGGAATTGGAGCGCGGCAACGTAGCCTCGCTCCAATTCCCCTCCACCAGCTTCGCTGGTCCCCCTCCCCATCTGCGATGGGGAGGAACGAGTCAGGCAGCTACCCAATTCCCATGGAAGCCCGGCGGCACCCGGTGCGGGATACGGATGCTCGCCACTGGCGCGCCCCCGAAATCCTGCGCATCAAGGATCACCAGATCGGTCGTCTCGTTCGGCAGATCCACGACCAGCCCGATCATCCAGCCCTCGCCTTCAGCCGCCGCATCGGACGCCGGTACGAACACGAACTCACCGGGATAACGGCCCTCGCCGAAATCATGCACGGTGCGCGCGCCGGTCTCCAGATCGTGTTTCAGCAGGTAGCTCTCCCCGATGAACGCCTTGTCCGCCTCCGGCAGTCCCATCGTCCAGGCATAACGATAGGGCTGGCCGAAACGCCGTTCGTCCGGCCGCGGGAATTCCTGCGGCGTCGCGTCGATCGTACGCCGCTCGACCGTCTTCGCGACAGGGTCGATCGTCCAGCGCTCCAGCCCGCGGGATTTCGCGTCCGGCCCCTGCGAACTGTCGGCGAACATCGTGTCGTAGACGCAGGCGTCGAGGAGCACCTTGCCGTCCGCCGTGTCGAACGCATTGGCGACATGGAAGATATAGCAGGGATCGACATCGACCCAGATCGTCTCGCCGCCGCTGCCGTTCCGCGGCAGCAACCCGATCCGCGCCTGATGGTCCGGGTTCCAGCGATAGGGAAAGCTGTGCCCGCCGATCAGCGCCTTCATCGAGAAGGTCACCGGCAGGTCGAGGATCAGCACGTACCGCGCCGTGATCGCGCAGTCATGGATCGATGGCCCGTGCTTCACCGCGATCGGCTCTTCGCGAACCACCTTGCCGTCGGGCGAGATCACCACATGGCGCACCATTTCGGGATTGGTCGCCTCATAGGCGATGGCATGCTGCTCGCCGGTCAGCGGGTCGAGATGCGGGTGCGCGGTGAAGCTGCCCAGCAGCGTGTCGTCGAACGGGTTGAAGGTCTGCTCCTCCAGCGTGTCGGACAATTCCACCGGATAGCTGCCCGCCTCGACCAGCGCGAAGGTGCGCCCGCCGATCGCCAGCACATTGGTGTTGACCGTCTCCGACATGCCGTGGCGCGGCCCCGGCGCCGCGGCCACGCCCATCGCGGCGGCAACCTTCTTCGACCGGATCCAGCGGTTGCGATACCACAGCGCCTTGCCATCCTTCACCGCCACGCCGTGCACCATGCCGTCGCCGGTGAACCAGTGATGCCCGGCGGGATCGGGGGCGATCGGGTTCGGCCCGATGCGCAGGTAACGGCCGTCGAGCGCAGCAGGGATCGTGCCGGTCACGGGCAGGTCCTCCAGGGTCAGCTCCTGGTCCATCGGCTTGTGGATGCCGGTCAGGAAAGGATGGTCGGTCGCCACCAGCCGCTTGCGATTATACTCGGCGACCACGCCGATGCCCTTCGACACCGTGCTGCGGATTGCGGTTTCGATCATGCTTGCCATTATGGCCTCCACGTCTAGAAGTTGACGGTGTTCACATACGACTCGAAGGTAACAGTGTCAACATCTGAATCGACCGCACCGAAAAAGGCCTATCATCACGGCGATCTGCGCGCGGCGCTGGTCGAGGCAGGGCTCAAGCTGCTCGAGACCCGCACCGCCGACGACCTGTCCCTGCGGGAAGTCGCACGCGCGGTCGGCGTGAGTGCGACGGCGGTCTACCGCCATTTCCCCGACAAGGGCGCGCTGATGACGGCGCTGGCGGGGGAGGGGCTTGCCCGGCTCGCGGTGGCGCAGCATGACGCGGCCGATGCGGTCGGCGGTGGCGTCGCTGGGTTCAATGCGACGGGCGCCGCCTATGTCCGCTTCGCGCTCGCCAACCCCGCGCTGTTCCGGCTGATCTTCGCCAATCCCCAGGCGATGCCGTCGCATTCCGGCAAGCATGAGGACGATGCGATGGCGTTTCTGCGCGCCAACGCGGCGCTGCTGGCCGAAGGCAAGGGAGGCGATGCGCAGGTGATTGCGCTGCAGGCCTGGGCGCTGGTGCACGGTTTGTCGATGCTGATGCTCGACGGCCAGATCCCGCTTGACGAGACGCTGATCGACCGGGTTATCGACGTCCGGGCAATCGGATAGCCCGTCGCCGCAGCATCCGCGAATGCGGCTTCCTTACCCAAAACGAGCCAGTTCGCGCCGGAAACGGGGGCAGCTTGAGACCAGGTCGCGCACCGGAGTCGAAGCGCAATTTGTCCCGTTCGATCGGGCGAAGATCGTTAATGTCGACCAAGTTCTGATATGCAATACTATATTGGCATCCGTCAAAAAGGTGAGCGGCTGGAGATATGGGACAAGCTGGTGTCCCATATCTCCTGCCGCTCGTCCCTTCAGCCGATCTGCCGCGGGCCCCGTTCCAAAGTCCCGCGCTACTTCTTCGTCTCGGACAGGAAGATGAAGGAATAGTCCGCGGCATATTGCGGTAACCCGTCGACGCCTGCCTTTGGCACCTTGCGCAACCCGCCGGGCGCGGTCGCCTGCAGCATCGCCGGTGTCGCGATCGATGCGAAGACATGGCAGTCCATGCAGCTGTTGGTGGTCTGCTGGAAGGATTCCGCCGTCGTGTTCGCGACGATCTGGCCTGGCCCGCCGGCGCTGCCGCTCGGCGCCGGATGGCCCATGGTCAGCGGCACCCTCAGCCCCGGCCCGGGCGGCGTGCCGATATTGGCCTGCGGCCATTGCACGTTCACCAGCCGATAATAGTTGAACACCGATTGCGCCGGCAACAGGCTCCACACATAGGCCGTCACGCTGTTCGCCGGCTGGCCGACCTGGTTGATCCGGGTGATCTGCATCGGCGCCGAGTACGGCATGCACACGCCGCCCTTGCCGCACGGCACCGGCGGGACATTGTGCCGGCACTGATAGATCCGGTCCTTTTGCGGCGTGCATTTGGGATCGAAGAAGGTGAAGCCAGGCGATGGCCGCTGGTTCGGATTGGCCGGCAGCACAGGGGGCGCGAAGCCGCCGCCCGGCGTCTCGTCCGGCGTGTTGTCGATATGCTCGAACGTCGCCCATATCCAGGGCAGGCGCGGGAAAAGCTTGCGTGCGATGTGCAGCCCGACCAGCCCGACGGTCACCTGGCGCATCTTGCCCGTCGTCGGATCGCGGATTTCGGCGACCGCCGTCTTGTAGCGATAGTCGAGCGAATGGTCGGCCGGCAGCGGCGTCCAGGACGCCTTGATCTCCATCGCCCCGACCTGCTGGCCGAACGCGGCCCGGTTGCCGACGCAATCGGTATCGTCCCAGCCATTGGCAAAGCCCGCCGGGAAGTTCAGCCCGCCGCGCAATGGCCCCTTGGGTGGGGGCGGGGGCCCGTCGGAGATCACCTTGCCCGGCTGGGTCGCGCATTTGAGCTGGCCGGCGGCGGTGGTCAGGTCGAACCCGGTCTGCTTGGTGATGAACTCATACTCGTCCTGGTTCATCATCACTTCGTAATAGGTCACATCGCCGCGCTGGTTGGTCAGCCAATGGTCGCCGCCGCCCGCCTGGACGATGTTGGACAGGTCCAGACTGCCCAGCTTGGAGATGCGGCTCAGCGTCCTGACCGCCGGCCGCTTCTCCTGCCAGGTGCCTTCCAGTGGCTTCATGCTGCCGAACACGTCGGCGGCTTCGCGATAGCTTTCCCACACCGTCGGGCTGGTGTCGCCCGGCGTACCGAAGCTGCCCCAGGGCGCGCCCGGATCGGGGAAGCCGTTCTTCTTCGGGTCAGCCTTCCAGTTCAGCGCGATGAAGGCCTGCCAGGCGGAGCAATCCACCTCAGTCTGGTTGAGCCCGGCATTGGTCGGCAGCGCCGATGTCCTGTTCGGCGCCAGCGCGCCGCACGGATTGGTGGCGGTCGCTTGTGGCGCGGGAACGGGGGCGCTGTGGCAGCCGGCGAGTCCGATGCCGGCGGCGACCAGCGGCAGGGCCAGCACGGCGATTGGAAAGCGGCGGTCGTCCCGGCGCGGGCGTGAAGTCATGATCCGTCTCCCCCTGACGCGCGGTTGCGCGTTTTGCCGGCGCTCGCGGTGGGCCGCCCTGCCGGACGATGGCCAGCATCGCGCGAATGCAGGGTGAAGGAAACGGATTGCCGGCATATACCCCCATAACGACGATAACTCTTCCCGCTTCCCGTGTGCCGGATAGCGCCGTTCTGGCCTCAACTCGCCTCGACACGACCCGGCCGGCAACCCAAAACATGAACGGGGTTGGCCGATCCGACCGACACAGGGAGGGGATGTCATGTCGCTATTTACGCGCGTTTCACGTGCACGGCTGATGGCCGGCGCGATCGGCTTCGGGCTGGCTTTGGGCGCCATGCCCGCCAGCGCGCAGGAGGTGCCTGACGACGACGTCAGCAACCCGCCGCTGCTCAAGGCCCGCGCCGAGCCGCCCCGGCCTCTGCTCGCGCTGGCGGTGGGCGCGACGCCGGGAATTGAAACGGCGGCGGCACAGCCCGTGCAACGCCGCGACAAGATCCTCGACCTGACCATCAAATATCTCGACGGGCGGATCCGCAATCCGGCGAGCAAGACCCAGCATTTCGACAAGGTGCATCTGCGCAGCTATGTCGGCACTGATACCGATCCGAAGAACCCGTTCATCTCGCCGATGATCGAGGTGGCGCCCGGCGATACCGTCCGGATCGACCTGCACAACAAGCTCGATCCCGACCCCTCCTGCCTCAGCATGAGCGATCACAATGCGGATACGCCGCATTGCTTCAACGGCACCAATCTCCACACCCATGGCCTGTGGGTGAATCCGGCCGGCAATGGCGACAATGTGCTGCTGTCGATCAATCCGGGCGTCGATTTCACCTATGAATACAACATCCCCTCGGATCATCCGTCGGGCACTTTCTGGTATCACACCCACCGCCACGGCTCGACCGCGCTTCAGGTGTCGAGCGGCATGGCCGGCGCGCTCATCGTGCGCGGCAACCGGCTGCCCACCACCAGCCGCCATGGCGACATCGACACTCTCCTGCAGGGCATGACCGAGCGCGTGCTGGTGATGCAGCAGATCCAATATGCCTGCCGCGGCGAGCCGAAGCCCGGCGAGAAGCTGGGCCCGATCAAGCAGACCAAGGAAGGCCGCTATATCTGCGACAAGGACGATGTCGGCGGGATCGAGGGCTATGATCAGTTCGGCCCCAATACCTGGCCGAACTCGGGCCGCTTCACCTCGATCAACGGCAAGGTGCTGCCCTTCTTCCGCGCGACCCAGGGCAGGATCGAGCGCTGGCGGATGATTCATGGCGGCGTGCGCGACACGATCAGCCTGCAATTCTTCAAGCTCCGGCCCGGTAAGCTCAAGGCGGCGCTGCCGACGCTCACGCCCGAGAATCAGGCCAAGGCGATCGCCGATCTGTGCAGCGGCACGCCGCTTCCCTACACGGTCATCGCCGCCGACGGGCTGACCATGGCGCACGGCCACCAGACCGCCATCACCACCTTCCAGCCGGGCTATCGCTACGACGCGCTGGTCGTGTTCCCCGAGGCCGAAGCCTATTGCGTGGTCGATTCGTCAGCGCCGAAATCCGGCACGGTCAATGGCATCCAGGTCGGGCCGCAGCTCCTCGGCATCGTCCGCGTCGCGCCGGGGACGGCGGTGCCCAATATCGGCGACTATGTCCGCGATGCGCTGGTGGCGAACGCGAAACAGGCGATGCCGGATGACGTGAAGACTGCCGTGGTCGACGATCTGACCAATGGGTTGAAATTCACCAGTTTCACCCCGCATCCGGACATCGCCGACGATGAGGTGACCGGCAAGCAGGAGCTGACCTTCTTCATCCAGGTCCCGCCCAAGCCGCTCCAGTTCCAGGTCGGCAACACGCTCGAAACCAAGGATGCGCAGCCCTATGATCCGAACCGCATCGACCGCAAACTGACGCTGGGCGGCGTCGACGAATGGACGCTGCAGTCGCATTATGTCAGCCATCCGTTCCACATCCACGTCAATCCGTTCCAGATCGTCTCGATCAAGGATCCGATGGGCAACGAGGTCAGCACGACCGGCTCGCAGGACAAGGGCGACGGCGTCTCGATCGATCCTCAATATGAGGGGCTGCAGGGCGTCTGGAAGGACACGCTGTGGATCAAGAGCCTGATCGGGGAGGAAAACCCGCCGCCCCCCGGCTCGTCGGGCATCTACACCATCAAGATCCGTACCCGTTACGAACGCTATATCGGCGAATATGTGCTTCACTGCCACATCCTCGACCATGAGGATCGCGGCATGATGCAGAATGTCGCGGTGGTGGTGCCGCAGGTGCCGCTGCGCGAAGCGCCGAAGACGCCGCCCGGTGCGCTTCCGCCTGGTGGCGCTGCCATGCCCATGCCGGACCACCATCATGACTAGCAAGGACGACACCGACACGGCCCTGTTCGGCTATGCCGAGGTTCAGGAAATCCTGCGCGGGGCGGCCGATGGCCAGGCGCGGCCGCCCGAGGATCCGCTCGGCGCTTTCTGGGACCTGCCGTTGCCGGCATTCCTGGCGCTCCGGCTCTCGGGCACGCCGCTGATCGAGCCGGCCGCGTCGCGCGGCGCCTGTTGCGGGGGCGGAGGTTCGGGGCGCGGTGCCCGCTCGGCGCTGGTGCGCGGCCTGCGCGGCCAGAGCCCGTTCGACGGCACGCAATATCCGCGCCTGCCCTGGGGCGGGGCGCCGGTGGCGGATGTCGATATCGACCGGATCGAACGTTGGATCGATGAGGGCGCGCCCGGGGCGGTGGTCGGCGCGCTGGAGATCGGCGAGGTCGAGATCGCCGGCAGCAGCCGGGTCGAGGTCAAGGGACTGGCCGGGCCGGTCTTTGCCCCCGCCACCGATCCCGCCGAATGGCGCTACCGTGCCGGCGAACTGCGCCAGCGCATGGACATCGACGCGATGGGCGAGGGGCAGATCGCCCGGCTGCGTCATGCCTTTCGCGAGATCTATAATCTCAACAAATGGCCGGGCGATTGGCGCAGCTACAATAACCTCGCCCTCATCCACCAGAATCACTGCCAGCATGGCTGGGAACGCTTCCTGCCCTGGCACCGCATCTATCTTTATGAATTCGAGCAGGTCCTGCAGGATTTCTGCCCTGACGTGACGCTCCCCTGGTGGGATTTTCCCGCGGCGCGCTATTGCCCGGACGATCCGCCGAGCGGCGAGCGCATCCCGCGCGCGCTGAAATGCTTCCTGACCGAGGCGTCGCTCCATTTTCTCGCCGGAAAGGGCATCCCGACGGACGGGCTGCGCGGCATGGTCGGCGTGCTCTATACCAGCCTGCACGATTTCCTTGCCGCCGTCGCCGACGCGATCGGGCCGGATTACACGAAGGGCGAGCCGCGCGAGCGTTTCATCGACGCGCTGCTCGAGTCCAATGCGCTCTGGTATCCGCTGCGCTATCCGGGCGAGTTCGGCCCCGGCCAGACGATCAACAGCCGGATTCATTATCATTACCCGACCGCCGCCGATCTCGACGAGATCCTTGCGCTGCGCACCTTCCGCGATTTCGGCGGCGGCAGTCTTTACGTCGACAGCTTCGGTTTCCTCGACCAGAACCCGCACAATACGATGCATATCTGGACGGGCGGCTTCAATCCGGACTTTCCCAAGCCGCCGCCCGAGGCGCTGGTCGATCGCAACCGCGCGGTCAGCGTCGCCGGGCGCAAGTTCCACCAGCGCGAGGATCTCTATTCCCAGCCGCCCACCGGCGACATGCTCAGCAATCTCACGGCCTCTTATGATCCCGTCTTCTGGCCGATCCACGTCAATATCGACCGGCTGTGGTGGCACTGGCAGCAGGAGCATCCCGAGGGTGTGCCGGCCGATCTCGATTCGGCGCTGACGCCGTGGAGCTATTCGGTCCGCGACACGCTCGACATGCACCGCTTCGGCTATGAATATGTGCGCGGCGGCTGCATCATCCCGGTCGGGCTGGGCACCACGGTCAGCCGCTTCGTCTCGGCGCCGGTCGCGGTGCCGGACACGGTGGAAAAGGGCTTCCGCTCGGCCGAGGTCCGGCTCCACCGGGTGCCGCAATTGCCGCGGTCGTGCTTCATCCGCGTCTTCCTCAACGTCCCCGATGCCGATGCGTCGACACCGCTGACTCATGAGGGCTATGCCGGCTATGCGGCGGTGTTCGGGCACGGCGACTGCTATGGCGGGCCGGGGCATTGCGACCTGCCCGGCGACCGCGGCCGCAAGTTCGACCTGCGCGAGCGCAGCATGAACACGCCGCGCAACCACCGTATCGACGTGACGCGCGCCGCGCGGCGCCTGCTCGCGGCGGGGGCCAGGACGATCACGATCAGCCTGGTGGTGATCGACGCCTCCTATCAGGAGGACCCCGACCTGCTGCGGCTCGACGGAGTGTCGCTCAACTTTCTCGACTGAACATGGGCGCGCGCCAGGGTGCGCGCGGGGAGATCAGCATGCCGGCGCCATCGGTCTATCGTATTCATCCGGCCATCGGCATCGCCCGCCTGGGCGACAGTCCGGACAGCTTCTGCATCTCGCCCGAGGGGCCGGCCCGCCTGCCGATCGAGTGCGACGGCGCCGGCAATCCGGTCCACAAGGACGAATCGACCAGCAAGTCGTTCAAGTTCAAGGACGCGGAAGGGCGGATCAAGCGCCAGGCCGCGCGGTTCCAGATCTATGTCTATGACGCGGAAAATCCCGAGGGGAAGCCGCTGCGTATCGGCGATCCGATCGAGGGCGGCGGCAATCAGGGCACGCTGGTCGACATCCAGTGGCGTGTGCAGCTCGCCAACAAGAAATCGGCCTGGTTCACCTTTGACGGTCTGCGCGGCGAGATCGGCTATCCGCCCGGCACGCCGCTGCGCAACCCGACGATCACGGATCCCCAGGCCCGGCAGAAGCTCATCACTGATCCGGGGCCACAAGCGGTCGATTGCGGGTCGCGCCGCAAGGCGAGCTTCAGCCGCGACGGCAACCCGATGTATGCGGCCAATTTCCCGCCGACCGGCATGGCGCCGCACGACATCGACACTTTGGGGGATCTGCTCACCGACGATCTCGGCCGGTTGCTCGTGCTGGGCGGCCATGGCCGCAGCGGCAGCTTCCTGACCGGCTTCGGCCATCCGCGCATCGATCAATATGCCAATAGCGATGGTTGGTTCGACGATATTTCGGATGGACCGGTGATGGCGCGGCTCGTCATGCACGCGGAAAATGTCGATCAGCTGCGCTATGTCGATGTCGAATATCCCGCCTGGGTGGTCGTCGGCTATCCGCGCTACGCGCCGCAGGTGCTCGACATGATCACGCTCGAGGACGTGGTCGAGGACATGTCGATCCGCGAATTCGCCTATCGCACCGACATGTTCGGCACCGCCGGCACCTTCGCCGATCCGCAGGCGATCGACCCGACCGATCAGGCCGCGCTGCTTCACTGGAAGGCGGGGTCGGTCGAATGGAATGCGGCCTATCGCCCCTGGTTCTGGCGCGACATCTGGCCGATCCTGTTTCGAGCCGACGAATTCTCCTATTTCACCAACATTCTCCAGCAGTCGAACTTCCCGCACAACCAGTCGACGCGCGGTTCGTTCGATCCCTATCAGCTCTGCCAGCCGCCCCGGGTCGCGCCGCGCCAGCTTGCCCGCAAGCAGCAGGCGGCGATCGAGGATCATGTGTCGGGCCGGCTGGTCGAGGCCGCGCTCGAGCCCGGGCTGATGCTGCTCGATGCCACCCAGGCGCCCGGCGCCTCGGCCGCGGCGGAGGCGGCGGCCGGACCGCTCGCTCAGGCCGCGGCGGTCTTCGCCGCGGCCGTCTGTCCGCCGGAGGCCGGGGAGGATGCGGCGGTCTATGCCGCGCGCTGGCACGCGGTCCATGTCGAGAATGCAGACGTGCCGTCGCCCTTCTACGCCGAGGCGAAAGCGGCGTTCGATGCGGCTATCGCCGCCGCGGTCGCGACCGTCGCCGATGCGGTGCCCAGGCCCAAGGCAATGCTGCTGGCGCTGGGGCGCAGCACGGCGCGGCAGGAACCCGCCGTACACGATCGACCGCAGGACCCGGACGAGCCGATCGAGCGGGTGCTGCAGAGGCTCGGGTTCGAGCACCGCGCGGGCGTGCTGCTCGACCGAGCGCTCGATCTCGCCGCCGCCGAGGCGGTCACTGATCCCGGCCGGCCCAAGCGCCAATATCTGTTCGACCTGCTGCGCAAGCCCGGCGAGGAGAATGTATTCCGGCTCGACGGCAACCCGGCGACGCGGACCTATCATCTGCCGCTGATGCCGCTGCTCGCCGGCGACAACCCGATCAACAACCAGGCGGTCAGCAAATTCCTGCGCCTCACCGACCTGCAGCTCTTCCTGTTGCGGCAATGGGCCGACGGCCTGTTCATCGACGAGGTCGAGGCCGGCTTCGCGCCGCCGGTCGATCCGTGGAAACCCTATGAGGGGTGGGTCGCGCGCACCGGGCGCGATCTCGATCGCGGCGTGCTCTCCAACCTGCTCGGCGGCGCCTTCTGCCCAGGCGGGGAGACGACCTGGATCATCCGCAACCCCGCGATCTGGCGCGAGCCCTATCGGCTCAGGGCCGATCCCGAATGGTATGGTTTCCAGCTGACCGCAGCACAGCAGAACGCCAACCGCTGGGGACCGGGGCTCGGCGAGGAGGGCTATGTCGCCTATGCCAGCGATCCGCTCTCGCTGGGCAGCAATTTCAAGGTCGGGCTCCAGCCCGGCGACGTCACCAAGCTGTCGGGCCTGCCCTGGCAGGCCGATTTCAACGAATGCTCCACCCAGACGATCGACGTCACCTATGAGGAATGGAACAAGCTCTATCCGGGCAGCGTCGGCAATGATCTGCTCGTCAAGGAACAGCGCGTCTGGGAAACGTTGTGGTGGCCGGCGCATCGCCCGATGCAGGTCTATTTCCCGGTGTCCGGCGGCGGCAATCCGCAGATGCGCAACTGGGCGCGCGGCATTCCGCAGACCAATGCCGGCGACCTGAAGATGGTCACCGAATGGTCGAAGCTCGGCTTCGTCGTGCGCAATGACGGCGCCGGCATCGACGCACCGTCGCCATCCTACAAATATATCTGCGTCGAGGATTCGGAGGAGTGAATCATGGGAAACCTGTTCGCCGGTGATTGGACCTATCGCAGCCTGCTCAACGACCCCGATGTGCAGACCGATTTCAAGGATCTCGAATTCGGCCGCGGCACCTTGTCCTTCACCGAGCCGGCACCGGGCGAGATCGGCGGCACGATCGGCGGGCCGGGCTGGTCGCTCGCTCTGCATGGCAGCGCCGGCTATGGCTCGCCGGCGCAAATCCGCTTCCAGGGCAAGGGCGTCGTCGGCGGCGAGCAATGGATCTATGATTATATCGGCTGGCTCGTGCCGGTCTGGCCGAACAGCACCGATCAGCTCCAGACCGCCGCGATCGTCGGCTCGGTGACTCGCACCATTCCCCATTCCGGGAGCGGGGGCAGCACGCACCCGGCGGGCGTGGTCGCGTCCTTCTATGCCGTCCGCGCCAGCTGAGTCACCGCATGCCGCCGATGTCGCGATCATCGGCGGCGGTCCGGCGGGTGCCGCCGCCGCGCTGACTCTCAGGCGGCACGCGCCGGGATTGCGCGTGCTGCTGCTCGAGGCGGGCCGCTACGACGCGCCGAAGCTGGGCGAAGTCTTGCCGGCGCTGGCGCGTGGCCTGCTCGACCAGCTCGGCGTGATGCCGGCTTTCGAGGCGGGCGGCTTCGTTCCGGGCCGCGCGGTCGACTCCGCCTGGACCAGCGACACGCTGGTCGAACGCCCCGGCATCTTTTCGGCGCACGGCGCTGGCTGGCAGCTCGACCGTGCCCGCTTCGACCGATTGCTCGCCGAGGCTGCTGCGGCGGCGGGCGCGGAGCTTCGCCTCGCGTCGCCCGTGCGATCCGCCGCTGAGACCGCCACCGGTTGGCGCCTCGATCTGGCCGATGGCGGCAAGGTCGAGACAAGGCTGGTCGTCTGGGCGACGGGCCGGCGCTGGCGGCTGGCGCGCGCTTTCGGCGCTGCGCTGCAGGCAGGAGAGCCGCTCGCCGCCTTCGCCCGCTTCTTCGCCGGCGCGCCCGGCGATTCCCGCATCGTCATCGAGGCCCGGCCGGAAGGGTGGTGGTACAGCGCCGACCTGCCCGGTGCCCGCCGGGTGGTTGCCTGCATGACGGATCCCGACATCGCCGCCGGTCTCGGCCTGCGCGAAGCCGAAGGCTGGCACCGCGCGCTGGCGGCGACCCGCCATATCGCCGCCCTGGTGCCGCCGGGAGCTCGCGCTGACCAGGCGATCGTGCGCGCCGCCGGCACCGCCACGCTGGACCGCGCGGTCGGCCGGCGCTGGATCGCGACGGGCGATACCTTGTTCGCGGCCGACCCGTTGTCTTCGCGCGGGATCGTCCATGCGCTGCGCTCGGGCATCCTCGCCGCCTATGCCGCCGCCGACACGCTGGACGGCCGGGGCGAGGAGGCAGCCCGGCGCTACGCCCTGATCGCGGCGCACGGCATCACTGACTATCGCCGCGCCCTGGCCGATCATTATGCCGCCGCGGCGCGCTGGCCGGATGCGCCCTTCTGGCAGCGGCGCATGGCGGCCATGGCCGCCTGAGGGTTGAGCCATTGAGGCTGCCCTATATCCGTTCGCCCTGAGCCTGTCGAAGGGCTGCTCTTTCTTTCATGGCGGAGAAGAACAAGGCTTCGACAGGCTCAGCCCGAACGGGGAGGAGTGGTTTTCAGCTGCCCGCCACGCTCCGATCCACCAGCCGGGTATAGAGATGCCAGCTCGCATAACCGAGCACCGGCAGCACGACCACCAGCCCCATGAACAGCGGAATGCAGGCAAGCGCGAGCAGCACCGCGACGATCAATCCCCAGATGGCGATCTCGACCGGGTTGCGCCACGCGGCGCGCAATGAGGTCTGGACCGCGAGAACGAAATCGACCGGCCGGTCGACCAGCAGCGGGAAGGACACCACCGTCGTCACCAGCGTGATCGCCGCAAAGACAAACCCGGCAAGGTTGCCGAACAGGATGAGCTGCCATCCCTCGGCCGTGGTGAAGAGCAGCCGGACGAAGCTGCTCAGCTCGGTCGGCTGAAGCGTGTCGAGCGTTTCCCGGTAGATCGCCCAGGCGATGCCGATCCAGGCAAGGAAGAGCAGGGCGAGGAAGATGCCAAGTGCCGCGATCTGCGGCGCCGATGGCCCCCGGAACGGATCGAGGAAATGCACCCATTGCGTGTCGCGGCCTTCCTCGCGCCGCCGGGCCAGCTCGTAGAAACCGACCGCGATCAGCGGGCCGAGCAGCGACAGGCCGGCGATCAGCGGCAGCAGCAGCGGGAACAGCCTCGCCCCGAGCGCCACCCCGGCCACGACCAGCATCAGCACGGGGTAGAGGATGGCGGCGAGGATGATGTCGCCGCGCTTGTCGAGGAAGTCGGACCAGCCCTCGTGCAACGCCCAGGACAGGTCGCCGCGACTGATCTCGCGCACGACGGGGGGCTGTGATGACGACGCGGCGGGCGTAGCGGGAATGGCAACCATGGCGAGCCTCTCCTGGCGAGGCAGAGCGGGCCGCCGCCCGTCTCGCGTTCAGGTTATTCCGTGGCCCCGTTATGGCCACACGGCCCGATCGCGAACGATACACTTTTGGCGGGCGGAGATAAAGCGACGTTGCTTGCTGGCCGGTTCAGCCGGCATGGCGACGGGACTCCGGTTTCCAGCCCCCTTCGGTGCGCACCATCTCGATGCCGCACCCGATGCAGGCACTCCGGAAATCCTGACCGTCATGTACGACGCGGCGTCCGTTGCGATGATGGCGTCCGAACAGGCACAGAAAAATCCGCGTAAAGCGCACCGATGCTCTCTCCCATTGTCGACGGCTCCGCTCCGGAATCGCTGCGCCGGCCATAGGCTTGATGCATCCGCGTCGCAATATAAACCGGCATTTGTTGTGCCAATTGTTTGCATCGCCACGAGTGCGCTTCGCAGCGACGATAGGTGTCATTTGCATCACCGGCGAAGAGTGCCGGGGAGGAAGGTTTGCACGCACGGTTGGCCGCACGTAACGTCGCCACCATTAAAGGACGCGGTGTCGTGCCGCGTGCCTTTGCGGGCTCAGTCAGCCCGCAAAGGGTCGGCGCTCCATTCGCGAGACGGCGCTTCAGGATTTCAGGAACGTCAGCAATTCCGCGTTCACCCGGTCCGCATGAGTCACGCACATGCCGTGCGGCGCGCCCGGTATCTCAACCAAAGTCCCCCTAGGCAGGATCTTGATCGACTTGCGCGACGCGATGTCGATCGGCACGACCTGGTCCTCGACGCCGTGCAGCAGCAGGGTCGGGATCGTCATCTTCTTCAGGTCGCCGGTGAAGTCGGTCTCGGACAGCGCGGCGATGCAGTCATATTGTCCTTCGATGCTGCCCATCATCGCCTGCGCGAAGAAGGAATCGATCTGCCCCTGCGAAACCTTCGCGCCCGGCTTGTTGTAGCCGTAGAACACCATCGGGAAGTCCCGGTAAAACTGCGCCCGGTCGGAGAGCAGGCCCGCGCGCAGCCCGTCGAACACGCTCAGCGGCGCCGCGACCGGGTTGGTCGGGGTCTGCAGCATATGCGGCGGCACCGCGGAGATCAGCACTGCCTTGGCGACGCGCGCCGTGCCGTGCCGGCCAATATAATGCGCCACCTCGCCGCCGCCGGTCGAATGGCCCACCATCGTCGCGCCCTTGATGTCGAGCGAGTCGAGCAGGGTGGCGAGATCGTCGGCATAGGTGTCCATGTCGTTGCCGTGCCAGGTCTGGTCGGACCGGCCATGGCCCCGGCGGTCATGCGCGATCACCCGATATCCCTGCTTGCCCAGGAACATCATCTGCGCGTCCCAGGCATCGGCGCTCAACGGCCAGCCATGCGAGAATGTCACGACCGGGCCGGTGCCCCAGTCCTTGTAATAGAGTTTGGCGCCGTCTTTCATGGTCATGGTGGACATGGTCTTTGCTCCTGTCTTGATCGGTGCGGCGAATGCGTCGTGCGGCAGCGCCAGCGCGGCCGCCGCGGCGCCGGCGCCGGCGATCACCGCGCGCCGGCTGGGGGAGGGGGTGGTGCTCATCGGCGTTCGCCTTTCGATGGGGGATCAGTCGAGCGTAAGCAGGCCGAGCGGCCAGAGCGGCCCGATCGGGATCAGCTCGAACACCATCATGCCCGCCTGGCCGAGCGGCAGCGCCTCCAGCAGCGCATGCGCCTCGGCGGGATCGGTCACGTTCATCAGGAAGACCGCGCCTTCGCCGTCCGACCGGGCAAACCACTGGTCGATCTTGCCGGCGAGCATCAGCCGCATCGTGTCGCGTGCCTCGAACGGCATCACAGGCCCGCGCTTTTCGGGCGGCGCCTTGTCAGTCCAGCGGCCCAGCGCGAGCACCCGGGTCACGGGCACATCCTGCAGGGCTTTGACGGTCTCGGGGCTCGGGGGATTGGTGTTCATGACAATATCTCCTTGGCGACCAGCGCCGGTTCGTCGGATTGCAGCCAGTGGCCGGCGGCCACCGGGTGGAAGGACCCGTGCTTGAATCGGGCCGCCCGTTCCTCGCCCATCGGCGCGGAGAAATAGGGGTCGTCGGTTCCCCAGATCACCCTGACCGGCATTTCCAGCGCGGCGAGCTCGCTCAGCCGCCCGGCATTGCGCTTCAGCTCGGCATAGAATTGCGCGGTCATCTGCACGAAGGCCGGGGCGGAACTGGGCTGGGTGATGAAATTGTCGGCGATCAGGGGCCCGATGACGCGCTCGAAATGCGCGCGGTGCTCAGGTGAAAGCGCGGCGGCGAACCGCCCCTGTTGCCATTGCAGCAGCCAGCCGAACTGCGCCGGGCTGTGCCGCAACGCCTGGGCAAGCGCGGCGAGCGAGGGATCGCCGAACAGGATGATCATCTCCGGCCACACCGCCAGCGGCGAATCCTCGAACGCCGAATTGAGGATGCACAGGCCCGCGACCTTGCGCGGGTGCGCGATCGCGAAATTCACCCCGACGATGCCGGAGGAATCGTGTGGCACCAGGACGATATCGCCCAGATGCAGATACTGGACCACTGCCTCGAGATCGCCGAGCTGTTGATCGAAGCCGTAGGTCGCGCCGGCCGGCTTGTCCGACCCGCCGAAACCCAGGAAATCGAAGGTGACGACCCGGCGCCCCGCCGCGGTCAGATGGGGGATCAGGTCGTCATAGATGCCCTGATTGTCCGGGAAGCCGTGCATCAGCACCAGGGTCGGGCCGGCGCCCGGATAGTCCCGGGCAAGGACATTGCCCTGGCCGGTCGGGATGCGATGCTCGTCATAGGCTAGCGGACTGGTCATGGGGTCCTCGCAGCCGGGCGACCCTTCCGGGATTGCTCGTCGATCGCGACTATCCGCTACGGCGCCGCCGGCTGTATTGGACAATCAGCCGGGCGGATTTTGGGATATTCCTGCGGTGCGAGGGCTCAGGAGTGCCTGGCGTCCGGACGTCCGGTCAGCGATGCCGCCGCCGCCAGCGCCCTGGTGTCTCACCCTCGATCCGGGCGAAGAGCCGGCTGAAATGGCTCTGGTCGACAAAGCCGCATGTTGCCGCGATGTCCGCCAGCGGCAGGTCCCCGGCCAGCAACAGCTCCCGCGCGCGTTCCACCCGCCGGCGGATCAGCCATTGATGCGGGGTGGTGTCGGTCGTCCGGCGAAAGGCGCGCGCGAAATAGGCGGGGGAAAGGCCGCATTCCCGGGCAAGCTCGGCGACGGTCGGGTCGCCGTCCAGATGGGCGGTCATGAAGTCCAGCGCACGGCGCACCTGCCATGGGGCAAGGCGGTCGCCGTTCCGCGATGCGGGGGCCCGCCGTTCGCCGTAGACGGCGGTAACATGGGCATGGAAAGCGAGCCCGATATGGTCGATGAACAGCGTGCTTCGCTCGCTGGGCCGCTCGACGCTGTCGATCAGGGCGCTTGCCAGGCCGTGCATCACCCGGTCGTCCGCGCTGAGTTGCGGCAGCAAGGTCACCGGACCGCGAATCCCGTGGTCGAACGCCAGCTCGTCGAGCGAGGCCTGCGAGATGTAGAAACGCAGCGTATCGAACGGTGTGTGGAATTCCGACACGGGGTTGGAGGCCAGGTCGAACAGAAACGACCTGCCCGTCGGCACGTCGGCCGCGAAACGGTGTTGCCCGTCGATCCAGAGGTCGACCGATGACGGCGCGAGCGACACGTGTAGGCAATAGGCGCGCTCGGTCGGGACCTCCCTGGCCCGTTTATGGGCGGGGATATCGCTCTTCAGCCGTGCAAAGCCGATCGGCGCCACCGATGCGGTCCGCGCGAGCGCCGTCGGCACGCGCGGCAGCTGGAAACGCTCGCCCAGAACCATGCTGTCGTAACTGCCGGTCACTCGGACCTCCACAGCTGGATGTCGGGGTGCGTCCCCCCGCATTGACTAGCTGATTTTGGTCCCGACGGACAGCGCCAAAGCCCGCGCGCACGCTCAAACGGGCGCGCCGATTCCCTCGGTCCGGCGTCTCGCCCCATCGGCCGCGCGGCGGGAGCGGCTGCGCACCGGCGCCCAGCGGCAATTGTCCGGCTGGAAATCGTCATCGGGGTCGATCCGGACGAGGATCTGGCCGGCTGGGCGCTCCCCCAGATCGGCGAGGAACGCCTCGAAATCGGCGCTCCAGGCGGGGCACACGCCGATGCCGCGCCCGCCGAAATCGCGATACCGCGGCGAATCCCTGTTGGTGCAAAAGGTGTTGATCTCCTGCCATGCGCGATAGGTCGGGTCATGGCGCTTCTTCGCGCGCCGGCCATGCTTGAGCAGCCGCGCCGCGCAGATCTCCCGGTGCAGGCACCCGCAACTGGCGGTCTTGCCCGCGCGCACCGCAGTGCCGTCGACGGTCGTCTCGTTGCCGCAGTCGCACAGGAAACGCCAATGCGCATGGCTGCCGGCGCGGTGGGAAAACTCGATCCCGACCAGGCGGCCGTACCGCAGGCCAGTCATGTCGATCCTGATCTTACGGGCCATTCGCCATCTCGTCGCCAACGGGTTGAGCTATATACAGCCATATATAGTGATTCGCCACAAGACCGGAGGCCCCCGCGATCGCGGAGGCTCCTGTGAGCGTCGAGCAAGGAAGGCGCGGCGCCGCCTCGCATTTCAGATTGTTCAGTAGCCCTGGCTGCGGCCCCATATGAACGCGAATTCAAAGCGATGAATGCTGCGACACCGCCTCCCGCGGGGGAGAATTCGAACTTCTTGATGTGAATGCGCGGGCGTCGCAACGTCGGAGAAGCTGGGTGCGGGTGCGATCGTTTCTGCTACAGATCCGATACAGTTGCAGTTTTGTATTTGAAGCATCCTGCATATGTTACACATATGAATGGAATATTGGTGGTAGTGAATCGCGAGATATTCATCCGCCCTGTCGAATCTTGGTATCGTCGTGTAAAGCTGTTTGATGGGGTCATTATGAATGAGGATTTAACTGGTATCGTAAGGAGGAAGTCATGTCTGAGAGTAGCAATTACTTCGTGGCGAACGGTGCTGCGGCCATGGCCTTCAAGACTAACGGAGCGAGGATAGATTATGGCGTCAACGTCGAAGGGCGGCGTTGCGGGGTTTATGGTGGAAGCGGTGCCGAGTTCGGTCGCGAAGCGGTCACCGCCGGAGTGGGGGTCTGGGGCGCGGGCAAGGTCGAAGGCGTTCATGGCCGAGGCTCGTTCGCCGAAGGCTCCAGCAGCGTGGGGGTCAGAGGCGAGGGCACCATGTGCGGCGTGATCGGAACCTGCGCCGAGGGAGCTGCCGTCGAGGGCGTGAGCAGCCGGGGGCGGGGTGGTGTATTCGCGTCTTGGCGTGCCCAAATACGGCTCGTGCCCGAGAGGCGGGAGCAGCGGACCGAACGGCCGATCGACGAGTTGCTGCCCGCTGACGGCCAGACCCGTGATCTTCTCGCCCTGTCGACCGACTCCCTTGGAGCAAGCCTCTGGTTTTGCGACCGGGGTGCTTTCCAGGATGGCAATGAAACCGTTAACGCTCTCTGGAGACAGGTGGAACTCGGAACCGCCCTCACCGGTAAAAGGAGTTTTGATTGAGCGCCCCCGTCGTTTCTGACCTGTCGCGGAACGCGCGGGGCCTTTTAAGCTCGAGGCTCGACCGTGAAGGGGTCGACGAACGCGATCATGTCCGCTTCCTTTCCGGACGATCCCCTCAATACCCCGCCTCAAGATCCACCACGTTCCGCATCGCCCGCCCGCTCATGAACGCCTCCAGATTCTCCAGGAACAGCGCCGCCGCCCGCTGAAACATCTTGGTCTGGCTCCGCCCCGACAAATGCATGGTGTGGATCGTGTTCGGCGCATCCCATAGCGGATGCTCCGGCGGGAGCGGTTCCGGCGTCACCGTGTCGAGGAACGCGCCTGCGATCCGGCGTTTGGTCAGCGCTTCGATCAGCGCGTCCTGATCGACCATGTCGCCGCGCGCGATGTTGATCAGCCAGGCGCTCGGCCTCATCGCCGCCAGTTCGTCCGCGCCGATCAGGGCCTTGGTCTCGCCGGTCGAGGGCGCCGCCAGGATCACCCAGTCGTAATCGCCGATCCTGGAAGCCCAGGCATCGGGCGTCAGCGTGCCGTCACGGCCCGATCGGGTCACGCCGGTCACCTCGACGCCGAACGCCTTCAGCCGATCGCCGATCAGCGCGCCGATCGTGCCGTATCCGACGATCAGTGCCTTGGTCTCGAACAGCTCGATCTGCCCCGGCGGGGTCAAGGTCCATTCGTGGCGGTCGGCGATGCGCACCACTTTGTCGAATCGCTTGGCGGCGGCGAGAATGCCCATCACCGCGTATTCGGCGACCGCCAGCGCGTTGATGCCGGTGCCGTTGGTCACGATCGTGCCCTGACGGCGCAGCGCGGGCAGGTCGAGGAAATCGATCCCGGCCAGGATCGTGAACAGCCATTTGAGATGCTTGGCGCGCAGCACCGCTTCGCCGATCGTGCCGGTGCGCTGCATGTCGACCCAGGCGATGTCGGCGTCGACGATCATCTCCATCGCGTCCTCGCGGCTGGCGAACCAGGCGACATCGAGCCCGGCGGGCAGGCGCGGTTCGATCAGCGGACGGGCCAGGGCAGGGAGGACGGCTTTCATCGGGACACCTCTCATGGCCCCGGATGATCTTTCCGGGATCGCAGCCGGTTCATGCCGCGCGGCTTCCGCCACGACAAGCCCGGCAGCCGCGCGGGCGGATCGATTCAATGCTCCACCGGAAGCGCGCAGGATGGGCCCGGGCAAAGTCTCCACCGACCGCGCACCTGCTCTTTGATATCGTCGACCAATGTTGGACGTTTTTGCCGCGGTTTTTGCCGCGGAACAGCGGAAGTTCGGCTGTTTCGCGGCGATTTTACCGCTGTTACGCGATAACAGGGAACCCGTCCGCAAGCCGTTGCAGCGCAAGCGAGAATCCGCATCGAAAATCCAACATAACAGCGGAAAGAAAAAATGCGCCGCCTATGACCGAGTCGTGTTGGAGAGCTTTAGGGCTGATGACCTGGGAACTGGGGCTGATGACCTGGGAACTGTTCGTTCGATACTATTGAATTGCGTCATGCTGAACTCGTTTCAGCATCCAATGCTCCACAAGCAGTGGCATTGGTTGTTGCGCCTTGGACGCTGAAACGAGTTCAGCATGACGGCAGGTTTGTCATGGAGCGAACGTCAGATTCAGCACACTAAAGCGTGGGCTTCCAGTCCCAGCCCAGCGGATCGCCGTCCATCACCTCGACGCCCGCCGCCGACAGTTCGTCGCGGATCGCGTCGGATCGCGCGAAGTCCTTCGCCGCCCGCGCGTCCTTGCGCTCGGCCAGCCGCGCCTCGATTTCCTCGGGCGAGATCGCCGTATCCGCCGGCTTCACCCGCAACGCTTCGCGCGTCAGCGTGGCGAGCTTCAGCCCGAGCACGTCGTCGAACACCGCCAGCGTCTTCAGCCGCGTCGCCGGCGACAGCTTCTTGTCGCCGAGCATTTCGTCGAGCACCGGCAGGGCGCGCGGCGTGTTGAGGTCGTCGGACACGGCCGCATCCAGCGCGTCGAGATAGCGCGACGCATCGCCCGACTCGGTGCCGTCATTACGCGCGCGGAGGGCCTGCGCCGTCATCACCAGCCGCTTCAGCCGGGTCGCGGCAGCGGCGAGATTATCCGGGCTGAATTCCAGTTCGCTCCGGTAATGCGCGCTCAGGCACATCAGGCGATAGGCGAGGGGGTGGATGCCGGCATCGATCAGCGTCTGCAGCCGGGTGAAGTCGCCCGACGACTTGCTCATCTTGCCCTTCTCGCGCTCGACCAGGAAGTTGTTGTGCATCCAGATCGTCGCGCCGGTGTCCGCGCACTCGCAATGCGCCTGGTTCTGCGCGATCTCGTTGGGGTGGTGGATCTCGCGGTGGTCGATGCCGCCGGTATGGATGTCGAAGCGCGCGCCGAGAAAATGCTGGCTCATCACCGAGCATTCGAGGTGCCAGCCCGGCGCGCCGCGGCCCCAGGGCGAGTCCCATTCCATCTGCCGGTTCTCGCCCGGCGGGGATTTGCGCCAGATCGCGAAATCCTGCGGGTTGCGCTTGCCGGCGACCGGATCGATCCGCCCTTCGCGCTCGTCATCGGCCACGCGGGCGAGCCGGCCGTAATCGGGCACAGTCGACACGTCGAAATACAGGCCGCTCTCCAGCTCGTAGCAATGCCGGGGCGCGATCTGCTCGGCAAAGGCGATCATGCCCTGGATATGGTCGGTCGCGAGCGGGAAGTGAGTCGGGGTGCGGATGTTGAGGTCCGCGATATTCTCCTTGAACGCCGCGGTATAATGCGCCGCGATATCCCAGATGCTCTGCGCGCTGGCCTTGGCCGCCGCTTCCATCTTGTCGTCGCCGGCATCCGCGTCGGAGGTCAGGTGCCCGACATCGGTGATGTTGATGACATGGGTGAGCGGATAACCCTTCCAGGTCAGCACCCGGCTCAGCGTGTCGGTGAAGACATAGGCGCGCAAATTGCCGACATGAACGTAATTATAGACCGTCGGCCCGCACGAATAGACGCGCACATTGGTCGGGTCGATCGGGCTGAACGGCTCGAGCGAGCGGGTCAGGCTGTTGTAGAGGGTGAGGGGCGTGCCGGTCATGCGGTGGCCATAGCCGCGAGGGCGGGCGCCCGCAAACCCGGTCGCCGAAGTGCCAAATTGCTTGAAAATGCGCCTGAGCGCTGGTACGGGCCCTCCCACACGGCGCAAACCCATGTTTGCGACGACCTATTTCTATTGACCGGAGACCTGCGGGTTTATGCAAATCATCGTTCGCGACAACAACGTCGACCAGGCGCTGCGCGCCCTGAAGAAGAAGCTGCAGCGCGAGGGCGTCTATCGCGAGATGAAGCTGCGCCGTCATTACGAGAAGCCCAGCGAGAAGCGCGCCCGTGAGCGTGCCGCTGCCGTCCGCCGCGCCCGCAAGCTGGAGCGCAAGCGGCTGGAGCGTGACGGGGCGCGGTAAAACCGTCGGCGCGGGGGCTTGGCCCTCGCGCTTCCTGTCTTCTCAATCCCGGCCGCCCTTCAGGCGCCGGTTAAGGGTGCCTGACGATGTCCACGATCACCGCAGTGCCGCTGCAGCCTACGAAGCGTAGCGTTCTGGTGTATCTGTGGATCGGCATCCTGCTCGCGGTGCTGGCGGCGGGCTGGCTGGCGACTCGCGGCACGGCCGAGGTCGTCGCGCTCCGCGGCTCGAACGCGCAGTTCCTCGCCTGGAACAAGACTCGCCCTAACGTCGTCGAGACGGCGTCGGGCCTGCAATATCAGGTGCTGAAGCCCGGCGAGGGGCCGCGGCCGACCGCGACCGACCTCGCTGGTGTCATGTATGTCGGCAAGCTGCGCGACGGCACCGTGTTCGACGCCTCGCAGCAGCCCGTGCCGATTCCGCTGTCGGCGGGCGGCGCGCTTCCGGGTTTTGTCGAAGCGCTGAAACTGATGCCCAAGGATGCGAAGTACCGTGTGTGGCTGAAGCCAGAGCTGGCTTATGGCAAGCAGTCGCCCGACCCGGCGAAGATGCCGAGCGACTCGCTTCTCATCTTCGATGTCGACATGATCGGCTTCATGCCCGAAGCGGTCTATCGTCAGCGCGCGATGCAACAACAGCAGATGCAGCAACTGCCTCAGGGCGGCCCGCCCGCGGCGCCCTGATCCGCTGATCCCTTTTCCAGCCGCCGCGCGGGCCCCGCGCCGCGGCGCCCAGGAGCCTCCCCATGGCCACCACGCCCCCGACCGCCAAGAAGCCCTTCGACGCGAAGCCGATCCTCTATATCGCGCTCGGTATCGTCCTCGGGGTGCTCGCCACGCTCGGCGCGATTCAGGGCATCGCCTGGTGGAAAGTGCAGAACGAGCCGTCGGTCGTTTTCCTCAAGAAAAACCGCAGCAGCGACAAGACCGTGGTCGAGCTGCCCTCGGGTCTGCAATACAAGATCATCACGCCCGGCAAGGGCGGGCCGAAGCCGACCGAGACCGACGTCGCGCTGGTCAATTACGAAGGCAAGCTGACCGACGGCACCACCTTCGACAAGTCGCAGCAGCCGACCCCGATGAAGGTCAATGAGGTCGTGCCGGGCTTCTCCGAGGCGCTGAAGCAGATGCCCAAGGGCTCCAAGTACCGCTTCTGGATCAAGCCGAGCCTCGGTTACGGCGACAAGGTGACGGGCCCGATCCCCGCCAATTCGGTGCTGGTGTTCGACGTCGAGCTGCTCGACTTCCTGCCCGAAGCAGTGATCCGCCAGATGCAGATGCAGCAGCAGATGCAGGGCGCGATGCCTCCTGGTGCAGGCGCGTCCCCGCCGGCGGCACCCGCACCGAAGAAATAAGCCTGGCGCTAGCCGTCCGGCGTCGGGCGGCTGTACCTCGGCATAGGTCGACCTGGGCGTTCGGTCTACTTGCCCCAAGGTCGGATCGGGAGCAGAGCTGAGCGAACCAGGGGGAAGCGCTCATGTTCGATGCCGTCGATCCGATCGTGCTGGCCCGTGCTCAGTTCGCCTTCACCGTCAGTTTCCATTTCATCTTTCCGTCCTTCTCGATCGGCCTGGCGAGCTATCTCGCCGTGCTCGAGGCGCTGTGGCTGCGGACGGGCAAGCAACTCTATCTCGACATCTTCCGCTTCTGGCTGAAGATCTTCGCCGTCACCTTCGCGATGGGCGTCGTGTCGGGCATCGTCATGTCCTATCAGTTCGGCACCAACTGGGCGGTCTTTTCCGACAAGGCCGGGCCGGTGATCGGGCCGCTGATGGCCTATGAGGTGCTCACCGCCTTCTTCCTTGAGGCAGGCTTCCTCGGCGTGATGCTGTTCGGCATGGAGAAGGTCGGCCGCAAGCTGCACTTCGCCGCCACCTGCCTCGTCGCCATCGGCACCACTATCTCCGCCTTCTGGATCCTCTCCGCCAACAGCTGGATGCAGACCCCGGTCGGCTATGCGATCAACGCGCAGGGCCAGTTCGTCGTCGCAGGCTCCTGGGCGGCAGTGATCTTCAACCCGAGCTTCCCTTACCGCCTCGTCCACACCGTGATCGCTGCTTACCTCACCACCGCTTTGGTCGTCGGCGCGACGGGTGCCTGGCACCTGCTCAGGGACAGCAGCGATCCGCATGCGCGGAAGATCTTCTCGATGGCGATGTGGATGGCGGCGCTGGTCGCACCGATTCAAATCTTCGCCGGAGACCAGCATGGTTTGAACACACTCGAACACCAGCCGGCGAAAATCATGGCGATGGAAGGTCATTATGACAGCCACCCGGACGGCGCACCCCTGATCCTGTTCGGCATCCCGAACGCCAGGGAGAAGCGGATCGACTATGCGGTCGAGATTCCCAAAATCGGGTCGCTGATCCTGAAGCACGACCTGAACGCCCCACTCGCCGGGCTCGATACAATCCCTGCGGATCGCCAGCCGCCGGTGTGGATCGTGTTCTGGTCGTTCCGCATCATGGTCGGCCTCGGCCTGGCGATCTTCGGGCTCGGCCTGTGGAGCCTCGTCGCGCGGTGGCGGGGCAAGCTCTATGACTGGACATGGCTGCACCGGGCTGGCGTCCTGATGGGGCCTGCCGGCTTTGTCGCGGTCATAGCCGGGTGGGTCACCACGGAGGTCGGGCGTCAGCCCTGGACGGTCTATGGCCTGCTCCGCACCGTCCATAGCGCCTCGCCGCTTGCCGCGCCGGCGGTCGGCGCCTCGTTGATCGCCTTCGTGCTGGTCTATTTCGCGGTGTTCGGTGTCGGCATCTGGTATATCCTGAAGCTGATCGACAAGGGCGTCGAGCGGGGCGAATCCGAACTCGGCAATGCCCCGATCCGGACGGCGGGGATCGTGCCCGGGCCTGCCCAACGTGGCGGAGGTGCGTCATGAGCCACAATTACGATCTCGCCACGATCTGGGCTTTCCTGATCGCCTTTGCTGTCTTCGCTTATGTCGTGCTCGACGGGTTCGATCTCGGTATCGGCATCATCTTCCCGGCCTTTGGCATCGGGGAGGAGCGCGACGTCGCGATGAACGCGATCGCGCCGGTCTGGGACGGCAACGAAACCTGGCTGGTGCTGGGCGGGGGAGGGCTGATGGCGGCCTTCCCGCTTGCCTTCGCCGTGCTGATGCCGGCCTTTTATCCGCCGATCATTGCGATGCTGCTCGGGCTGGTATTCCGCGGTGTCGCCTTCGAGTTTCGCTGGCGCGATCCACGGCACCGCGCCTTTTGGGATTTCGGCTTCACCGCCGGGTCGATCGTCGCCGCGCTGGCGCAGGGCATCATCCTCGGCGCGCTGTTGCAGGGCGTGAAGATCAGCGGGCGCGGCTATGGCGGCGCCTGGCTCGACTGGCTGACGCCGTTCACCCTGTTGACCGGTGCCAGCGTCCTCGCTGGCTATGCGCTGCTCGGCAGTTGCTGGCTGATCGCCAAGACCGAGGGGCAGGCCCAGCAACAGGCCTATCGGCTCGCCCGGCGCTACGGCGTGATCACGCTGATCGCCATCGCCGCGGTCAGCGCCGCCACACCGTTCCTGGCGCATGACTATTATACGCGCTGGCTGACCATGCCCGGAATCCTGCTGACCGCGCCTGTTCCAGTGCTAGTCGCGGCGCTCGGATGGATGTTCTGGCGCGCGCTGGGGCGGGGCGCGCAGTCGGCGCCGTTCCTGCTCGTGCTGGCCCTGTTCGCCTTGTGCTTCGCCGGACTGGGCATCAGCATGTATCCGTACATCGTGCCAGACCAACTGACGATCTGGGATGCCGCCGCACCGGAGAATGCGCAGGTCTTCATGCTGATCGGCGCCGGTGTGATGCTCCCGCTGATCCTCGGCTATACCGGCTGGGCCTATTGGGTGTTCCGCGGCAAGGTCGGCACGCACGGTTATCATTGATGCAGGCCGACACTGCGCCTCTGTGGAAGCGGCTTGCCTGGATGGCGGCGATCTGGACGGCGAGCGTCGCCGCCCTGGGCGCTGTGGCAGGCGTGCTTCGGTGGTGGCTCAAGGGCTGAGCTGTCTTTTTCCGGCGCTGACGCCGTGTTACTGGCATCGGGATGGGGGAACGACGGATGGACGGGGAAGCTGACGGACATCTCGTAAGACTCGACGTGTTGCGCTTTCCACTCATCGTGCTGATCGTCTATCTCCACGCTTGCGGCGTGACCGCCAACTTCGCCGAGGGCGCGCGCGGCATGACGGATGCGCGAACCGTCGAGAATGTCCAGCTTTTCACCGCCTCGATCGCGCGTATTGCCGTCCCGCTCTTCTTCCTGATGTCGGGTTTCCTGTTCTTCCGGGGCGCGTCCTTCTCTCCCGCAATCTATTACGCCAAGCTTCAGGCGCGGGTGCGCAGCCTGCTGGTCCCGTTTCTCTTCTGGAACATCGCGTTGCTCTTGCTCGTGGCAGTTGCTCAGTCAGTCCCCGCATTCGCGCCGCTCTTCAACAGCCAGAACCTTGCGGTGCGGGGTATGTCTGCCTTCCAGTTGATCGACGCGATCTTTGGTTTCACGCGCTATCCGATCGCCTACCAATTCTGGTTCATCCGCGACCTGATGATCCTCGTTGTCGCCTCGCCGCTGGTGTGGCTGGCGGCGCGCTATCTTGCCTGGCCGACGCTGATCGTCCTGCTCTGCGCCTGGGTGAGTGTGGTCTGGCCGTTGCTGTTGCCGGAAGGTGAGCCAGTCCTGTTCTTCTATCTCGGCGCGATGATCGCAATCCGGGGCGGCTCGCTGTTCGTCGTCGATCGTGCCAGCTGGTGGATCGCGCCGTTCTTCGTGCTCGGACTATGGGGCTTTTATGTCAGCCACGGCGCGGGGCTGCTCAACTATCTGTTACGACCGACGGTCGCGATTGGCGTGGTCATGGCGTTGAAGGCGAGCCGCTGGCTGGCGGAGTCGGATCGTTGGCGCGGGCCGCTTGCCTGGCTCGGCGGAACGTCCTTCTTCGTGTTTGCCGTACACGAGCCGCTGGTCACGGTCGGCAAGAAGCTGACGTTCCGCGCACTGCCGATGACGGCGGAGGCAGTGCTGACGGCCTATGCCGTACTGCCGGCGCTGATCATTGCCTTCGCTGTCCTGGCCTATTGGGTGCTGCTGAAGACGATGCCGGGCCTATTGCGTTTCGTCACCGGCGGCCGGTGAGTTCGTTGTGTCGCGATGCTGACGGTACTTCCCTTTCGCCTGCCGCCCGACTAGGGGCGGAGGAGTTGATTCCCACGATACGACGTCGTCGTTTCCAGCTTCATGAGTGAGACAGGATGCCGATCAAGCCGCTGCGCAAAGCCGTGTTCCCTGTGGGTGGTCTTGGTACCCGCTTTCTGCCGGCGACAAAGGCATTGCCGAAGGAGATGCTGCCGGTGGTGGATCGCCCGCTGATCCAGTACGCGGTGGACGAGGCGATCGAGGCGGGGATCGAGCAGATGATCTTCGTCACTGGTCGTGGCAAGTCGGCGATCGAGGACCATTTCGACATCGCCTATGAGCTCGAGACGACCATGGCCCATCGCGGCAAGTCGATGGAGCTGCTGCATCAGACGCGCCTGCGGCCAGGTGCTGTCGCCTATGTCCGCCAGCAGGAGCCGATGGGCCTGGGTCACGCGGTGTGGTGCGCGCGCGATATCGTCGGCGACGAGCCATTTGCGGTTCTGCTCGCAGACGACTTCATGGTCGGCAAGCCCGGTTGCCTGAAGCAGATGGTTGACGCCTATATGGAGGTCGGCGGCAACATGATCTGTGCGCAGGAAGTGCCGGACGATCAGACCCATATGTACGGCGTGATCACACCCGGGGTCCGCGCCGGCGCGCTGACGCAGGTCAAGGGCCTGGTGGAGAAGCCGAAGCCCGGCACGGCACCCTCCAATCTGTCGGTGATCGGCCGTTATATCCTTCAGCCGGAAGTGATGCGCGTGCTTGAAACCCAGGAAAAGGGCGCCGGCGGCGAGATCCAGCTGACGGACGCGATGGCGCGGATGATCGGCGATCAGCCCTTTCACGGCCTTACCTTCGACGGTCGCCGCTACGATTGTGGTGACAAGGCTGGGTATGTCCAGGCCAATCTGGCCGTTGCCATTGCCCGTGAGGATATCGGCTCTTCGGTGCGCGCGTTCGCGGTCGACCTGCTGCGCTGAAGCTGGTCCTCAGATGCCGTGGTAGTCGCGGTACCATTCGACGAATAGGGGTACGCCGGTCTCGAGCTTGGTCGAGGGCTCGAAGCCGATGTCGCGTTGGATCGCGCTGATATCGGCATAGGTCGCGTGGACGTCGCCGGGTTGCATCGGCTCCATGACCTTGATCGCCTCCCGGTCGCATGCGACCTCGATCAGCGCGATCAGCCGGTGGAGCTCCTCGGCACGGTGATTGCCGATATTGTAAATGGCGTGGGGCGCCACGCTGCCTCCGGCCTTGAGCGTACCGTCATCGCGTGGCGGCTTGTGCAGGCATGAAACGACGCCTGAGACGACGTCGTCGATGAAGGTGAAGTCGCGGCGCATGTCGCCGCCATTGAACACACGGATCGGGTCGCCGGCGAGTATCGCCTTGGTGAAGAGCCACATCGCCATGTCCGGCCTGCCCCAAGGGCCATAGACCGTGAAAAAGCGCAGGCCAGTCTGCGGCACGCGATAGAGATGCGCATAGGTCTCGCTCATCAGCTCGTCCGCCTTCTTGGTGGCGGCGTAGAGTGACAGCGGGTGATCGACACGGTCTTCGACCCGGAAGGGGAGCGCCGCATTGCCGCCATAGACCGAAGACGAGGAAGCGTAGACCAGGTGATCGGTCTTCCGGTTGCGGGCGAGTTCCAGGATGTTGAGATGCCCGGCGACGTTCGACGTGACATAGGCTCGTGGGTTATCGATCGAATAGCGTACGCCTGCTTGCGCGCCGAGGTGAACGATCCGGTCGAATTCCAGGTCGAAAAATGCCTCATCCAGGCTGCGCCAGTCCGAGAAATCAACCCGGGCGAACTGGAATCGGTCACCGCCCTGCTTGGCGAGTTGCGCCAGCCGCGCCTGCTTCAGCGCGACGCTGTAATAATCGTTGAGATTGTCGATTCCGATGACCGTATCGCCATCTGCGATAAGGTGTCGAGCCACGTGAAAGCCGATGAAGCCGGCCACGCCGGTCACGAGAATGCGCATCAGGTCATTTGCTCCCCACCTCGGGGCCTAGGAAGAGGTGGCCTGATTGGCAAGCGTCAGGCGGTAGTCGTAGCGCTTCAACCCGTTGCGATAGCCAGACAGCTAAGGCTAGGAGAGGAGGAAAAATAGAAATATATTGCCACGTCGGCGGGGAGCACCGTTGAAAGGCAGCACCATCATCATACGAAAAGGGGCCGGATTTTCATCCGACCCCGTTATCGTTCGTTATCGGCTGCAGCGCTTACGGGCTGGCAGGCTTCGAATCGTCGTTCTTGAAGCCGAAATAGGCGCCGAGACCGGCCGCAATGATGCCAAGGCCGAGCACGACACCACCACCGGCACCGCCGCCGCCCGCGCCTTCTTCGCCCGAGCCGCCGTCCTGAGCGAACGACTTCGGAGCGGTCGCGCAGCTCGACGAACTGACCGAGAGCACGGAGGTCGGCGCCATGGTGTAGCTGCAACCTGGGAAGGCGACCTTGGCCTGGGCCTGGCCGCGCGTCACGACGCGATCACCGGCATAGAGCGACTGGCCGACGCTCGCCGGAATCAGCTTGCCCTCGCGCGAAACGAAGGTGCCCTGGCTGGCTGCCGTCAGCTTGCCGACCGACTGCTCAGCACCGGCAAACAGCGGTGAAGAAAGGCTCGCCATCAAGATGGCGGCGGTTACCCGCGAAAATTTCATATTCAGTCTCCTCCTGAACCGCTTGGAAGTAGGCTCACGGTCTGGGGTTAGCCTCAAGCCCGTATTTTGTCCACCCAAAACGTTCGCATCTGCACAGTGTCTCGAACTGATGCCGTAACGCCACACCGTGCAAAAGGTTTCCCGTAATGATGTGTGACGTCGTATGTCGTTTCTATACCAAACAAATGGTTAAGCCGTTTGATGCGGCTGTCATGAGCGTCCTCCGGATGGGCGCGCGGGTGTTCGAATCGCTTGGCAAGCGCTGGTTTCCGCCGCCTCTCGATTCGGAGCATCGCCTGTTGGCGTTCTTGGGGCCGGGGACGGCACCGACCGATCGGACATGCTCTGTCGCGGTGGCGACACGGTGATGATATAGAGGCGATCACCGCTCGATCGTTCTTCCGACCGATCGAGGCCTTGATGAGAATATCTCGCACTTGCGGGAGGTGGCTGGATTTGGCCGAAGATTTGGATCAAGGATGGGTGGCGGTGCGGGCGGATGACATATGCCTGGCATCCGCTCGTGTTCACGGCTGGAGTAGCGCGATGGCAATTGTTTCGGGGCGATGGGATCGGGCCTGATTCATGCTGATGCAACGCAATCTGTCCAGCCTTGTCGGCAACGCGCGGTGGATTTCGTCATTGCGGTTGCAGCTCTGTGTCGAGGTGTTCCTGGGCGTGCTCCTGCCGCTCGCCGCGCGCTACGGCCTGCATTCCAATTACGATCAGCATCCATCGGCTCCGGCCAGCCTCGTCCTTTCCCTTTTCAGCGTCGTCAGTGCGACATTGTTGTCGCGCCGGATCGGCGGCTTCCCGGGAACCCGCACCTTCATTTACGTGCTCCCGACATTCTCCATGTCGTTCGGGCTGGCGATCCTGACCGCCGTGGTCTTGCGGCTCGACTATAATCGAACGGTCTTGATCGCGAGCTTCACCCTCAGCGTGGCCGCGGCCTACGCCCTTGCCTATCTCAGCGCGCGCCGGGCGGTCCGGCGCTTCCATGTCGTGCCGGGTGGGCGGACGGGCTTCCTCGAGGATATCGAGGGGGCGGAATGGCTGCCGCTCGCTCGACCCGAGGTTCCTGTCGGACGAGACGTGATGATCGTCGCCGACCTTCACCACGATCTCGATTCGCCCTGGGAACGGATGCTTGCCCACGCCGCGATCAACGGCGTCCCGGTTTACCATGTGAAGCAAGTCCGGGAATTGCTCACCGGGCGGGTGCAGATCGAGCATCTGTCGGAGAACAGTTTTGGATCGCTTCTCCCCAATCTCGCTTATCGCAAGTTCAAGCGCCTGCTCGACCTCGCAGCTTGCCTCGCCATTCTACCCCCGCTGGTGATCGCGATGGCGATGATCGCCATTGCCATTCGCCTGGATTCTCCAGGCCCCGTCTTCTTTCGCCAGCAGCGTATGGGATATCGCGGTCGTTCCTTCACGATGATCAAGTTCCGCACCATGCGGCCGCGGAGTGTCGAGGCCGATCAGGACGCGCGACGCAGGAGCTCGATCACTCAGGCGGATGACGATCGTATCACCCGCATCGGCCGTTTCCTTCGCCGTACACGGCTGGACGAACTGCCACAGGTCTTCAATATTCTGGCGGGCGAAATGAGCTGGATCGGTCCGCGACCGGAGGCGATAGACCTGTCGACATGGTATGAGGCGGAGATACCCTTTTATTCCTATCGCCACATCGTCCGGCCGGGCATCACCGGATGGGCCCAGGTGAACCAGGGCCATGTCGCCGATCTCGCCGAGATCAACATGAAGCTTCAATATGATTTTTTCTACGTGAAGAATTTCTCCGCCTGGCTGGACGTGCTGATCACGATGCGAACCGTGGTCGTGATGCTCAACGGCTTCGGCTCGAAATAGTCGGCCCGTGGTTTCGGATTCTTCCAGGCGCCGCCCTGCGTGCGAGATCGCTGGTCGCCGCATCGTCTTCGTCAATCGCTTCTACGCGCCGGATCATTCGGCGACCGCGCAGATATTGACCGATCTCGCCGAATATCTGGCGGGGCAGGGCTGGGTGGTAGAGATCGTCACCAGTCGGCTGATCTATGGGACCGTGGGCGCAAGCCTGTCGCCGCGAGAGCAAATCAACGGCGTGACGGTCACGCGGGTCGCGACGGTGAACGGCACGAACCTGGGGATCATCGGACGGCTGCTCGCCTATGTGACTTTCTATCTAAGTGCCGGCTGGACTCTTCTGCGCATCCTCCGCCGGGGCACGATTGTGGTCGCCAAGACCGATCCGCCCCTGATCGCGCTCGTCGCGCTCGTCGCGTGCAAGGTGCGCGGCGCGCGGCTGGTAAACTGGGTTCAGGATCTCTACCCGGAAGTCGCGGTCGCAATGGGCATGAGCGCATTGCGCGGGCCGGTCGGCAGTGTACTAGGCGCCCTCCGTGACGTCGCGTTGCGGCGCTCGGCACTCACCGTCGCGATCGGCCGGCGCATGGCTGATCGGATTGCCCGCCGCGGCGTGGCCGCGGAGCGGATCGTCACTATCGCCAACTGGAGTGATGATGAGGCCATCGCGCCCTCCGCGTCGAACAGCCCGGCGTTGCGCGCCGACTGGGGTTTGCCGGCCGACGCGTTCGTCCTCGAATATTCCGGGAACCTCGGCCGCGCACATGAGGCCGATACGCTCCTTGCGGCCGCAGGGCTGCTCGCGCATCGATCGGATATCTGGTTCCTGTTCGTTGGCGGCGGCCATGCTCAGACCGAGCTTCGCCGCAACGCGGTCGCCGCGGGACGAGAGCGCTTTGTTTTCCAGCCTTATCAGCCGCGAGCGCGGCTGTCGGAGAGCCTTGCGGTGGGCGATGCCCATTGGTTGTCGCTCCGCCCCGAATTCGAGGGGTTGATCGTCCCGAGCAAGGTGTTCGGCATCGCAGCGGCGGCGCGGCCAATCGTTGCGGTGTGCGATCCGATGGGCGAGGTGCCGTCAATGATCGGTAGTCCGGGAGCAGGAATGGCGGTGGCGCCCGGCGATGCGACCGGTCTCGCCGCTGCGATCACCGGGTTGGCGGACGACCGGGCCGCGTGTCGCGCGATGGGCGATCGCGCCCGTGCGATGCTGCAACACGGTTACCGGCGCGATGGCGCACTGGAGCGATGGGCGCACGCGCTTGAGAGTCTCGTCGCGCGGGGCTAGCTGCGGCTACAAGGTACAAAAAGGCTCGAATGATGTTCTCGCGTTTCAGGCAATCGCGTGCCACGCGCAAAGCACCCACCGAATGGCGCGGCCCTTCGGGTGCCCGCGCCTATGCGATCGGCGATGTGCACGGGCGGCTTGACTTGCTCGAGCGCATGATCGCAACGATCGATCGCGACCGCCACGATAATGGTCGCGCCCGCGACTATCTGATTCTGCTGGGCGACCTGATCGACCGGGGCCCGGATTCGCGCGGCGTGATCGAATTCCTGATGCGATTGCCGTCGGAAGGGATCCGGCCCATCTTTCTGATGGGGAATCACGAAGAAATGATGTTGCGCGTGCTGGGCGATGAACCTGAGGCAGTGCATCAATGGCTTACCTATGGCGGCTACGAGTTCGCGCAAAGCTATGGCGTCGAGGTCGGACGCCTGGCCACCCTCGCACCGACTGAGGCCGCCGCCATGATTCGCACTGCCGTTCCGGCATCCCATTTCAGCTTCATTGAAGGGTTTGCCGACAGCTTCACTTTCGGCGATTTCCTGTTCGTCCATGCTGGGCTGAGGCCGGGCAAGTCCCTGGCTGACCAGGATCCGCATGATCTGCGCTGGATCCGGGAAGAGTTCCTGAACGACGAAACCGATCATGGTTGCATGGTGGTGCACGGCCACACGATCTCGGCAGCACCGGAGGAGATGGAGAACCGGATCGGGATCGATACCGGCGCCTATCAGACCGGCATCCTCACGGCATTGCGGATCGAAGGTGCGAAGCGGCGCATGATCAGCATTGACGAGCGCGATATATGATCTGGGCGGCTCAAACTGTGCAAACGCAGCATTTTGTGCCCATGCCGTCTGGTGCGACGGGGTTCGAGCCTGTAGCAGCGAGATAATTCGGGCCAGATCGGGCAAACGGTGCCCAGGTGCCGTCGAACAAAAGGCCTGTTTCACTAGGCGGGGACATCACGAACGTGGCAAGACTGTATAACAGCCGCAGGCGCATCATGGTCACCGGCGGAGCGGGGTTCGTGGGTTCCCACCTGATCGATCGACTGCTTGAGCGCGGTGACGAAGTGCTGTGTGTGGACAATCTCTTCACCGGCACGAAGCGCAACGTCGACCACCTGGCCGGCCATCCGCGCTTCGAGTTCATGCGCCACGACGTATGCTTCCCGCTCTATGTCGAGGTTGACGAGATCTACAACCTCGCCTGCCCGGCGTCGCCAGTTCATTATCAGCATGATCCGGTCCAGACGACCAAGACCTCGGTGCATGGCGCGATCAACATGCTGGGCCTGGCCAAACGCCTGCGCTGCAAGATCTTCCAGGCTTCGACGAGTGAGGTCTATGGCGATCCCAGCGTGCATCCGCAGACCGAGGCCTATTGGGGCAATGTGAATCCGATCGGCATCCGCTCCTGCTATGACGAAGGCAAGCGCTGTGCGGAGACCCTCTTCTTCGATTATCATCGCCAGCACGGGCTTGAGATCAAGGTTGCCCGTATCTTCAACACCTATGGCCCGCGCATGCACCCGGCAGACGGTCGTGTTGTTTCCAATTTCGTGATGCAGGCGCTGAACGGTGAGCCGATCACATTATATGGCGACGGCCAGCAGACTCGCTCCTTTTGCTATGTTGACGATCTGGTCGCTGGCTTCATGGCGTTCATGGATACAGCCCCGGAAGTGTCGGGACCGATCAATCTGGGAAATCCGGTCGAGTTTACCATCCGGGAGCTGGCGGAACTGGTCGTCGAGATGACTGGCTCGAAATCGGAGCTGGTGTTCCGGCCATTGCCGCAGGACGACCCGATGCAGCGCAAGCCCGACATCACTCGTGCCCGCGAGACTTTGGGCTGGGAGCCATCGATTCCGTTGCGGCAGGGCCTGATCAAGACGATCGACTATTTCTCCGAGCTTCAGAAGGGCTGAGGCACAGCCGCCACAATCATGGCAATTCGCCGCAACAGTTTCGTCAATCTGGCAGGCAGCCTTGTAGGGCTGGTGCTGTTCGCGACGCTGACGCCGCTGTATTTCCATGTCATCGGCAACGAACGTTACGGTATCCTGGCGATCATCTGGGCGTTCCTGACCTTCTTTTCCGCGTTCGACCTGGGGATGGGCTCGGCCCTCACCTATCGGATCGCGAGCGAGAGCAAGGATGATCGAAGCCGTCAGTCGGACTATTTCTGGACGGCAATGGCAATCAGCGTGCCCGTTGGTGCGGTGACGGGTGTCATCCTGTTCGGTCTGGTCGGCGGCGGTTTCGGCAACCTGTTCAACCTCAGCCCTGCGGTGAGCGACGAATTGTTGCGCTCGACGCCCGCTTTGCTCGCGATCGGGCTCTCGACAGTGCTGAATTCCACGGCGGGGGGGCTGCTACGAGCGCGCGAGTATTTCGTCACCAGCGCCGTGCTCGGGGCGATCAACCTGGCGCTGTCGATTACCATGCCGGTGCTGGCCGCAGTGCTGATCTCGCCATCGCTTGAATCATTGATCATCGCGACGCTGATCGGCAGATTGATACTTGTCATCGCTTCCATGACGATCGCTCAGGTAATCCTCCTGCAGAATGCGCGGCCCACCATATCGCTGGCGTCGGCGCGGGCGCTGCTTGGATATGGATCTTCGGTGTCGATCGGTGGGCTGCTCGAGCTGGCCATCTCGTCAGCCGACCGGTTGATTCTCGGCGCCGTGGCGGGCTCCGGCGCGGTCGCCTATTATGCGGTGCCGTCGAGCGCGATTTCCCGCGTGATGGTTTTTCCCGCCAGCCTGGGTCAGGCGGCCCTGCCGCAACTGGCCGCGCGTGCTGTCGAGGAAGAGAAAATTCTCGGGCAGAAGATGCTTCGAATGATCGCAGTGCTCAGCCCGGTCTTCGTTATCGGCATCTTTCTAACCAGGCCCTTTCTCACCCTGTGGATGGGGGCGTCGTTCGCGCTGCTGGCGACTTTACCCATGCAGATATTGCTGGCCGCGTTCTGGCTCGAGATGTTCTCCGGCTCGCTCTATTACCGCATCCTCGGGCAGGGACGGCCGGCCGCCAACATCTATGTCGCCGGCGTCATCATCGCACCCTATTGCGCCTTGCTGTTGGGCCTGTCGCATCTCTGGGGTGTCTCCGGCGCGTGCGTCGCTTATTTTGGTCGCAACATCATGTATCTCAGTGGCCGGGCATTCTTCACGAAATCGGGAAAGACCTTGCTTGCCACCATCGCGCCGGAAGGGAGTGTCGTTTTGGCGAGCCTGGTCGTCTGCCTCTTCGCACTGCCTGAACAGCCACCGGTGGCTGTCGGCATCATCCTTTCGATTATTTCCATCGGCATTTTTGCCCGGCGCCGTCCGGTTGAATTCGACACACTAATTCATGATCTTATGGGGCGATTCCGGCTTTCCTCCTTCATGCCCCATTCCTTCCGAGAACGGCCATGAGGCCTGCCTGCCCAGACCAGGGGCCTCTCTTCAATTTGGGAAAGAGCAGCGTTTGAAGATTATCTGGTGCGCCACGTCGTTCCTGCCGCGCGTCGGTGGAATCGAGAACATCGCCGACATGATGGCGCAGGCGCAGGCGCTTGCCGGCGATGACGTGACTGTGCTGACTCTTTATGACGGCCCTCCAATGCCGGAGCGTGCCTATCGCCTGATCCGGAATCCCTCCATGCTGACGGTCTTTCGCATCTGTCGTGAGGCGGATGTCGTCATCATGCCCAATATTGGGCTGAAGCTGGCCATGTCGGTCGTTGCCTCGGGCACGCCGCTCTTCGTCTGGCACCAGCATGAATATCGATTGTCTGACCGATCGGATCGGCAGCAATCCTACCCGACGCAACTCAAGGGCTTGCTTATCAAGCGTTATGTCACGGCCAATTTCGGGTGCAGCGATTACATCACCGCCACTCTGCCGCCGGGTCGGCCCCGCCTCACGTTGCTCAACCCTTATGACGCGGATGTGATCTACGAGGAAGAAGGCGTCGAGCGCGACCAGGATATCCTCGCGCTTGGCCGGCTCGTCGACGAAAAAGGCTTCGATGTGGTGCTGCGGGCGATGGCACTGCCGGGAGGCCCGCTGGATCACGCCAGGCTCACGATCGTCGGCGAGGGCTCAGCTGAAGGAAAACTGCGGGATCTTGCAGCGTCACTGGGTTTGTCCGATCGCGTGGAATTTTTCGGTCCGGCCCGCGGTGCAACGATCAGAAAATTGTTGAACGCGCACAGGATTCTCGTCGTCCCCTCGCTCTGGCCGGAACCCTTCGGTATCGTTGCGCTTGAAGGACTGGCGGGCGGTTGCGCCACCGTGGTCTCGGATGTTGGGGGATTGGCCCAGGCCGCGGGAACACAAGGGCGGTTGTTCCGTTCGGGCGATCCCGTTGATGCGGCACGGGCGCTCGCGGCTGCGTTAAGCGAACCGCGCGACCCGAATCCGGCCGCGCGACAGGCCCATCTCGCCCGGCACACGGCGCACGCCGTGGCGAAGGAAATGCGTCGACTGATGGTTTCTTTCCTGCCGGCGTAGAGCCTGGTCTGGGATGCCGGACGGGCTATCTGCCGCGCCGTCGCATGGGCGTCGCATGGGCGATGCCGTCAGGGCTTGATGTTGCGCGCGGCAAAACGGCGTTCGATCAGGAAGAGGGCGATCATCGCTTCGTAGAGCGCGTTCATCACGCAATAATAAAGACCGACGCGGCCGTCCAGAAAGCCCATGCGCAGCACCGTCATGTAGAAGAAGCGCGCAGGCGGCCGGGCAAGGGGAGGGAGCCTGTTTGCCATGCGTTTCATCGCCCGGCGCCGATTGGTCGAGCTGAGCTGGCCTGCTTCGTCCGGCGCCACCGCCTCGGCCCGTGATTGGACAATCTGATCGGCCTCCGCACGGGCATAGCCGACATGCTTGACGAACCAGTTTCTCAGCCCGTGGGAAAAAGCATAATGATTATAAGGCGTGTCGAGCGTGGCGACTTGGCTGGCCGTCAGGTTTTCGCGCTGGCCATGGCCATGTTCGTGGAAGGTACACAGGTCGCGGTCGCCGAGCCGCACCTGATAGACCGGATACATGCCCGATCGCCGGAGCCATTTGCCGAACAGGATCGTCCTGGACGGAATACGATATCCGTGGATGCCTGCCGGCGGAACGAGCCGTTCGACCGCGGCCCTGAATTCGGGCGTTACTTCCTCGTCGGCATCGAGGTGGAGCACCCATTGGCAGCGAAGGTCGCCGTTGGCGAGCGCCCAGTTGCGCTGCGTCGAGAAATTGACCCAGGGATTGTGCATCACACGCGCGCCATATTCCGCGCACAGCGCGAGCGTGGCGTCGGTGCTGCCGGAATCGACGACCAGGATATCGTCGCACCATGCCAGCGATTGCAGGCACCGCGCGATATTGCCCTCTTCATTGAAGGTCAGGATGACCGCCGAGACCTTCATCGTCAGGCCGTATGCCGCGCAGGATTGTCGGCGGCGCGCAGCCACGCCCAGGCGCTACGCATGATCGTGTCGATATCCGAATGCCGTGCCTGCCATCCGAGCGTCGCCAGCGCCTTTGCCGGATCGGCGACCAGCACCGGCGGATCGCCGGGCCGGCGTGGCTTGATGTCAACGGCGATATGGCGACCGGTGATGCGCTCGGCCGCGGCGATAAGCTCGCGGACGGACAGGCCATATCCCGTTCCCAGATTGATCGCGTCGAATCCGGCGGTACCGCTCAATCTTTCAAGGGCGCGACAATGGGCGTCGGCCAGATCCTCTACATGGAGGAAGTCACGTACGCAGCTGCCATCGGGCGTGTCGTAATCGACGCCGAGGATGGAAAAGCGCTTCGCCGGATCCGCGGCCGCCTGAAGGATCAGCGGAATGACATGGGTTTCCGGATCATGCGCTTCCCCCAGATACCCCTCCAGATCAGCACCCGCGGCATTGAAATAGCGGAGCGCGACGCAATCGATCTGGTGCACGGCGCTCACGCCGCGCATCATCGTTTCGCCGAACAGCTTGGTATCGCCATAGGGGTTGATCGGGCGCTGCCGGCTGGCCTCGTCGATCGGCACGACGTCGGGGATCCCATAGGTTGCGCAGGAACTGGAGAAGACAAATTTGGTGACGCCGGCCTCCACGGCCGCTTCCAACACGTTGCGCGTTCCGCCGACATTGTTGCGGTAATATGCCAACGGCCTGGCGATCGACTCTCCCACATAGGCAGAGGCTGCGAAATGAATAATCGCGTCAGGCAGATGCCGCGCCAACGCAGCGTGAAGCGCGCCGACATCATTGATGTCGCCTTGGACCAACGGACCGAAACGGGCGAAGCCCCGGTGGCCCGTAGACAGATTGTCGAAGACGATCGGTTCATGGCCCGCCGCCGCAAGCTTCTTGCAGGTGTGACTGCCGATATAGCCGGCGCCGCCGGTGACCAGGATTCTCATCGCCTTCCGACCTCGCGCGCGGGGTTGCCCGCCATCACCGCACCAGCGGGCACATCACGCATCGCCACCGCCCGCGCGCCAACCACTGCCCGCGCGCCAATGGTGACGTGTGGACCAACGAAGCTATCGGCGCAGAGCCACGCCTCATCTTCCACCCGGATCGTCGCGCGAATCAGAGGCATGTGGGGATCGCGAAAATCATGCGTTCCAGCACAGAGATGTGCGCCTTGCGAAACCGTGACCCGCTCGCCGATGCTGATCGCGGCCAGATTGTACAGGATCGCCCGGTCGCCTACCGACGACCAGTCGCCGATCTCGAGCTGTGACGGCATGAAGATTCGCACCGTCGGATAAATCTGGCAATGCCTGCCGATTCTGGCACCGAACAGGCGCAGCCAACTTGCGCGCGCGGCGAAGAAGGGGCGAGGGATCGCCGCGAAAACCAGCCTTCCCATGCTCCAGGCGATCCGCGCAAGGCGCTCACGTCTCGTATAGTTCGAGGTGCGCCGGTTCGCCGCGATGTCGATGCGGGGTGCGGTCCGGTCGGATGGAGGTGTATCCGCCATGATCAGCTCGCGATATGATGCGGGCGCGGCCCCCGGCCTGCCAGCCACGAGAACAGCCCGATGTGCTGATCCACGATTCGCTCCCAGGTGAAACGTTCCTCCACCAGCCGACGGCCGCGCTCGCCAGTCCTCACCAGAGCGGACGGCTGATCCAGATGATACTGAAGCGCGGTGGCCAGGGCGCCGGGCTCGTTGTCGATGCGACAGGCCGCGCCGGCAACAAACCCCTCCGGTATGTTGCATGCATCGGTCATCAGGACCGGCTTGCGGTGGGCCCATGCCTCCAGCACGGTCATGGGCATGCCCTCGCTATAGGATGGCAGGATGAACGCATCGCATTGGGCATAAGCGGCCTGCTTTTCCTGCCCGTACAAGGGGCCCGGGAATGTCACATTGCCGAGCTGTCGCTCCTCTGCAAGCCGCGTGAGTTGCTGGAGATGATTGCCGTCGTCCCATCCGGCGATCTGCAACTCCCAGTCGTCGCGGATTGCGCGCGACGCTTTCCCCGCGATCGCCCATGCTTCGATCAGCTCGGCGATTCCCTTTTTCGGGTGAATCCGCCCAAGAAAAAGCAGTTTCTTCCGCGACGGATTCGCGGATGAAGATTCCGGCTCGTCCGTGGGCAGCGCGACGCCATTGGGAATGACGGCGATCGGCACCCCGAGACCCAGCGCTTCGATGGCATCGGCCTCCGCCCAGCACAAGGCACGCAGAACAGCGGCGCCGCGCAGATTGGCATTTTCAAACGCCCATTTCGCGACGCGCTTCTTCACATGGCTGTTTCGCTGTGCCCAGGGGTCGAGCATGCCATGTGGCGAAATGACCAGAGCGCCCTCGTTCCGCCGGTTCCAGCGACGCGCGGCGACGGAAGAATAGTTCCAGAGGCCATGCAGGTGGAGGGCATCGTAGCGGTTTGCGCTGAGCTCGCGGCCCAATCCGGGAGCAAAGGCGAACCGTTTCGGCCCGACCACGGGAAACGCGCGAAAGCGATCCACCTTCCATGCATCGCGGCCGACGTTCAGGCCCTCGTCGACGACGCCGTACACCGACACGATGTGTCCGCGATTATGCATCAAATTCGCCGGGAGCCTGACCGATTCGAACAAGCCGCCGGCCTCCGCACTAAGCGATGCGGTCAGGATACCGAGGTTCAACGGGCGAATACTGCCGGTCATTGCAGCGACCGCCGCCACATTGCGAAACCGATCGCAATTCGCGCCATCGCTGATGGGCGCTTGCGCGGCGTTGCCACCGCGTAACGAGCGGCATCGGCCATACCCTGCCCGAACCGGCTCGGCTCCCATGCCGCGATCAGCGACCGGCTTGCTTCTCGCATGGCGGCCAGACTTTCGGTGGCCGCAATCGCCTTCATTCCCGTAACCAGTGCCTCTGTGTCGAACGGGGAGAAAGTGAATCCATTGACGCTGTCGCGAACGAGCACCGAGGTGCAGCCGCACCGGTCCGAGACGAGAACCGGCAGACCCGACGCCATCGCCTCGTTCACTACCAATCCCCATTGTTCGACCGTGCTGGCGTGGACGAAACACCCCGCAGTTCCGTAATAGGCCGGCAAAGCGTCATACTGCCGAAAGCCGGGCATATGAACATGGCCCTCGAGATTCAGCGCCGCGCGCTGCCGCTCCAGTTGTGCGCGAAGGTCTCCGTCACCGAGCAGGACCAACGGCCAATCTGCGGGGTCATCGGTACGGGCTTGCCGGAAACGGGCATAAGCATCGAGGACGACGGCGAGGTTCTTCTTGGGGATGAAGCGGTTTGACGCGAGGAAATAGCGACCCCGCGCCGCCTCGGGAAGACGCTCGTCCCGATTGCCTAGGGGCATCGCAGCATCGCGGGCGGCATTTGCCATCCGCCGGAAATAGCCGTTGTCGACAATGTTATAACCGCGAAAAATCGCCTCGGACGGCAAGCCGAGTGTGTGGAGATACGCCGCCTGCCCGTCACTGCTGCAAAGGCCAGCGGTAAAATATTCGAAAACCTGCCGCTTCAGGAACTCGGTGGCCCATTTGCGCCGAAAATCCCATGGGTTCGTCTCGGACATCGTTATGACAGGAATATTGCGCGCGACCGCCCAGCTCGCGAGGGCAAGCGCCATCTGGGACGACCATCCGGGAACCGCGATCACGTCCGGCTTGAAAGGGCCTACCTTTTCATCGATCGCGGCAAAGATGTCGCCGGGGCGATCCGAATTTTTTGTCGTGCTCAGCACGACCCGGGCGAGCCCTTCGGGAGCGTCAGGAGAATCCCACGCATAAAGACTGCTTGTCGACGCCCGCTCGACGGCAAGAACATCGACCTCCTTCGCCGCCGCGGCGAGACGGGCGATATGATATGGGCCGAAATTGTCGAAGGCGATCGCTACGCGAATATTACCGCTCCCTGCGTACTCAAGGCTGGTATCGCGGTTTTGTTGCAACCGCGAGGGAAACTTTGTGGGCGATGATCTTGCTCAGGCAAACGCACCGAGATAGCCCCGCAGCCTGGTAGCCGCCGCCTTCCAGGTGAATCCGGCGCCGCGTTCCAACCCACGGGCGACCAGCTCGGCGCGGGCCGAATCGTCGGACAGGAGGCTGTCCAGCGCCGCCACATGCTGGGCGGGCGACGATGGATCGACCAGCAAGGCTGCGTTGCCCGCGACTTCGGGGATCGAGGAACTGTTGCTGGCGACCACCGCGGTGCCGCAGACCATCGCTTCGATCACCGGGATGCCGAAACCTTCGTAAAGCGAAGGAAACCAGACGAGCTGGGCTGCGTGATACAGCGAGCAAAGCGTATCGTCGCTGACGAAGCCCGGCATGATGATCGATGCGCCGACCGCCCTTGCCCGCTCGGCATAGCCGGGCGTGCATTGGCCCGTAACGACCAGCAGGAGGTCGGGGTGCATCGCTCGCACTATGGGCCATGCCGCCAGCGCGACATCGGCGTTCTTGCGGTAGGACAGGCCACCCGGCAACAGGATGAACGACCGACCGCTCAGGCCCAGGTGTCCCAGCTCCGCCTGACCCGCTGCGTCAGGCGGCTGGAAGAAGCGCTCGGTTACGCCATTGTGAACCACGCGGAGACGATCCCGCATTGCCGGATGGAAATGCGCGATGCGTTCGGCGGAGAACTGCGAGACAGTGTGGAACATGTCCACCTTGCGTTCGAGCTTGCGGTACAACATCTGCCACTTCGCCTTTTGCCGGGCGAAGCCCGAATCGCGGGGCAGGGCGCTGGGCTCGAAATAAGACGCGTCGTGAAGCGTGACCGCGCTCTTCGCGCGTCGAGTCGGTACGTAGGATTCGCTGGTGCAGTAGACGATCTCGGCGTCCGGCCACCAATGCTCGGCACGCGGTCGATCAGTCGCGATCCACAAGGCTTGCTGCCAGGACGTGTCCAGTGAAAAGTCGAGATAGCGATAGTCGCTCCAAGGCTTCCCAACCTTTGGAATCACCTCGCGACGATCAGCACGGTCGGCCAGGATTCTGATCTCGTCCTGGCCCAGGAGATCAAGCTGTTCCACGATGTTTCGTATGACGCGTCCTGCACCGGTGGCGTTATGAATCCGGCGCAGATGCACATAGGCGAGCAGCTTCATCGCGGAGTGGCTAGCCAATTCTCCAGCGCGATGCCCGATATTTCGTCGATCGCCGCGTGCGTCAGCGCGCCGCTGTCGGTCAACCGATAAAGGTCATAGCCAGCGTCAAGCAGTATCCGCGCCGGGTCGGCGGGGTCGAAGCCAGCACGCTCGGTCAGGGCCGGGCATACCTCGAAATAGATCGCCGCCGGGCGAATCTTGTTCAGCACCTGCCGAGAGCCACGTAGGACGAGCGTCTCATATCCTTCGACATCGATCTTCAGCAAGCCGATGTCGGTGATCCCGTGCCTGGCGGCGAAGCTGTCCAGCGTCGTCGCGGGCACTTCAGCCGCATGGCCGCCACCATCCTTGCTGATGCTCGCTGTGCCGCGTTTGACCGGGTCGTTGTCGAACATCACCGTTCCATCCGCATCCGACACGGCATAGCGATGGCAGGACACCTTCTTCGCGCCATTGCGCGCGATATTGGCTTCGAGCGTTTCGAAGGTCGTCGGATTAGGTTCGAATGCGTGAATGGTCCGATCCGGGAACCGGCGCGCGAGCACGAGGCTGACCAGCCCGATATTCGCGCCGACGTCGATGATCGGCCCGTCGCCGAACGAGCTTTGTTCGAAGAAGCGCCGCTCCGCCGCGTTGATGAACTCGGGCACCGAGTGATATTCGGAGAAACTGGAGAAGCCGCCCACTTCGATGCCGTCAAGCAGATGCCGGGAGGGATTGCCCCCCGATCGGGCGGAACTGGCAATCCACGCCAGATACTCTCCGACCATGGCGGGATCGCGAGCAAGGCTGGCCGCGTTGCGGGCTAGTTTCGAACCGAAGCCAGCCATTTCAAGCGAGACCTTCGGACCGGTTTTTGCAAGCGTGGTCCATCGTGAGATTCTCCTGTCAACGCGTCTATATTAGCTGGAATTCGATCTGTCCTGCCTCAACTTCCTGGCCGCGCCTTCGAATCCAGGGCGGTCGGCAGATCGGTGTTTTCAGCCATCGCGCGAAAACTCCCGCAACGCGCCGACAAAGGCGTCTTCCCAGGCGCGTTCATCATACGCCATGAATTCCGCACGCGCTGACCGCGCCATCGTATTGCGCCGCCGCCGGTCGCCAACAATTGCCAGGATGGCGTCGGTCAGCGCATCCACATCGGTCGGAGGAACCAGGATTCCGCTCTCGCCGTCGCTGAAATCGACCCCTGCCTCGCGCGTGGTGACGACCGGCAGTCCAGCGGATATCGCCTCGAGCACGACGCCCGCCGACCCTTCGGCCAGCGATGGGAAAGCGAGAATGTCGGCGCGCAGGAACTCGGCGCGCATCCTGTCGCGCGAGATATGCCCCAGTATCTCGATATTCGGGGCGCGAAGCTGCTCCGCCGCCGCAGCCGTCACCCCGCCGGCGAAAATGAACTGGATTGACGGATCGCTGTGGGCGATCTTCGCCGCGGCGAGCGCGAGATATTGTGGCCCTTTGCGGAGATGGATCGAGCCGGCGAACAGCACGCGCTTGGGGATCGGATCGTTGGGCTGTTCGAAGGTGAGGCTGGACCCGTATCGAACCAGTCGGCATTTGGCTCGCGCTGCGGGATTATAGGTGGCGACATCGTCGATCACGCTCCGTGAAGGGCAGAACAGGCCGTCCGAACGGTCGATCATCGCCTGGCTGACCAAATCAAGGGCCGCGGCCGCCTCAGGCGAGTAGGGCGTCTCGCGCCACTGGGGGAATTTCTCTGCCTCGCGGTTCACGATCCGATGGGCCGAGGGCATGATGAATACGTCCGAGACGAACCTTGCGCCGTGCGTCGTCAATTCGTCGAACTGCAATCCACCAGCGAAATATTGGGAATAGATGACATCGGCTTCACGCAGGTCGCGCTCCCGGAACGCCCATCGTTCAGGCTCGTCGGGTGCGCGCTTCTTGGCGAGCAGAGAGCCCATCGGAAGGCGGCGCAGCGCTGAGCGCGGCAATCCAGAAACCACGCGCCGCGACAAGGGCTGTGCTTTTGAATGACCCGCCATCGCGGCCTTTACCAGAAATTGCTCGATCGACCCTTCCGCGACGGCAAAGTCGGTATAGAGCGCCTGCAGCGCGCCTGCCCTTTGAAGGAAGCGGGCAAGGGCATAGCCGTGCCGCGCGCCAGGCTGGATCAGGATCGTCTTCACCGGCGCGGTTCTCCTTGCGGAGCGCTTTGAGGCAATCCAGTATCTTTCAACCAGGGCCCGAGCACATCGCGGGCCGCATGCAGCGAAAGATGGTTACTGTCGCTGTAGAGGGGGCGACCATCCGATTCCAGCGCGCAAACCACAGCGCAGAAGGGTGCCAGCAATGGCACGTAGAGAGCTCCTTGTCGCTTGGAGATCATGTCGAGGACGGTGCCGGCGGGGGCGTCAGCTAGTCGGGCACGTTCCATCGTGTTCAGCCGGACCTGTCCGACGCCGTTATGGCGCGCGAGTGCCAGTATGGATGGTACGTCGAAGCCTGGTTCGGGAACGCTTCCGATAACGACAACCGTCTTACCCAACGCCCGCATCTGATGGATCGTGCGATCGAGCGAGCGTTCGAAGACCCGCAACGTCTCTTGCGCGGTGGGGACACTCGTCATCTCGTCCCTGAGGAAGGTCCGCAACGTACCGCCGACCTCCGGCACCGTCCCGCTCACCAACGGAGCCCAGCGTCCGGCGAGGAAGACGGTATGGATCGAAGGCGAACGGGCGAGGTCGGCCAGGAAATGCTGACGGAAGGCGTCGCATGCCGGGTCATTCATCGGCACCATCTCCGCGCCGAGCAGCGGCGGGCATCCCTGGTACCACCATAGGGTGCCCCGACCTTTGCCCGCCATCGCATATTCGATCGCCGGACGCAGTGCCGCGGCATGCGAATCACCGATGATCACATAGCTGGGGTCTCCCTGGCCTGGGCCGAACCGGCATTCCCGTGAACGGCCGCCAGTCTCATAGCCGGTGCAGGGCGTACGCAGGGGGTCGATGTCGAGCGCCGCAGCCTGCGCCGCCAGCACGGGCGGGCTAAGGCGCGCCGGCAGGCCGTTAAAGCAAGTGACGACAAATCCGGCCGAGATCAGAACCAGGGCACCGCCCACCGAAAAGCGCGCGATCGCCTTTGCTGGCCATCGCCGGGCGTCTCGAAACGGGCGCTCGACGAAGTGCCAGCTCACCGTAGCCAGAACAAAGGAGGTGAGGAGGGCGCCGAGGATCGCTTGCCATCCGAGATCGATCGCTGCGGTGAGCATCCTCGCGAACGAAAAGATCGGCCAATGCCAGAGATAAAGGGAATAGGAGATCAGTCCGATGAATACCAACGGCTGCCAGGACAACAGGCGCGCGGTGACGGTTGACTGGACGCCGCTGTGCAGCAGCGCAGCAGCGCCGAGGCATGGCAAAAGAGCAACAAAGCCCGGAAAGGGCTGCTGGGCATTGATCAGGAATACCGATCCGACCACCGACGCCAACCCGGCCAGTCCGACCCATTCGCTCGCCCGACGCGTCAATGGCGGGACGGCACCTATGCCAAGCAAGGCTCCAATCAAAAGCTCCCAGATCCTGGCCGGCAACAGGTAGAAGGCTCCAAAGGGACGGGTAAACGACAAATAGACGCTTCCCGCAAAGGCGACGACAAGGAGCAGCCAAAGGGCTCGATTGATGTTCATGGGCGCGCCACGAACCAGAATCAGGATCAGGGGGAATAACAGATAGAATTGCTCCTCAACCCCCAGCGACCACGTGTGCAGGAGCGGAGCGAAATTGAGATCGGGCGCGAAATATCCGGACTGCCGCCAAAAAAAGATGTTGCTCACCGACAGGACGGCGGCAATGGCGGATTGGGCGAAGCCGTCATAGTGCGTCGCCAGCATCAGCCGGTAACCGATCAGGAAACAGGCCGCGATGACGACGAACAGCGCGGGCAGGATGCGTCGAGCGCGGCGCTCGTAGAAGCGCAAGACCGAAAATCGGTTTTCCTGGAGCTCCGTCCAGATAATCTTGCTTATCAGAAATCCGCTGATCACGAAGAATATGTCGACGCCGACAAAGCCCCCCTGAAACAGGGGAAGGCCGCTATGGAAGAGCAGCACGGGCAGCACAGCAAGCGCCCTGAGGCCGTCGATGTCCCGTCGGTATTTGATCGTCGCACGACCCGCCATGGTCGTCACGTCAGGCCGCCAGCGACCGTCGAGAACGGGCGAAACGCATCAGGTGAACATGCTGCGCATCGACATGTCGGTGCCTCCGCTCGAAATAGCGGTCGGGCTCACGATCCGCCCTGCAATTGGGGCGCAAGCTTCAGGCGTTTCCCTTCGGCAATGGTGATGCGCGCGTAGCGGAAGGGCAGCCAGACGACGAGCAGCAGGAACGGCAACGAGCAGATGAATTCCTGAAAGGCATGCGTAATGCCGTGGAGGCCGGTACCCAGCAGGGACACATAGAGATACTGATCCCTGAGGCCGCCTACGGATGCCATGCTGAACAGCCAGCCGAAGATCCCACCCAAGAGAGCGAAAGCGAAGACACCGAAATACCAATAGTCGAGAAAGGTGTCGGAAAAGCCCGTTCTGGTTGCGCCGGCGGCGTAGTAGCGGTTGCTTAGCGGATTATCTGCGGTCTTGATCATCACTGCATTTTTCGCCTCACGCCCGAATATGAGCGCGGGAAAGTACCGGGACATCATGCCGTTATATAGCGATACGAAGGGGCGATAATCGCCCAGGTCAGTGGCGATCGCGATGTCCGTCACCGCGCCGGTGATCTCGGGCGCGGCAGCGACCTGCATATTCTTGCCATATTCGCCCGAAAGTACCTCGCCAGAGGTAAGCGCGCCAACCAGCGTCGTATCGTTGTTCTTTACATAGCCACGCAACATGCCCGCCTGGTTGACGATGAAAGCGCCGATCAGGCAGGCTGCAAAGAGGAAGAACCTCGGCATGACGAAGTTGCGGACGAGAAAGAGGCTACCGAAAACGATGATAGCGAATTCGAAGATGAATTCCCGTTTGACGGCGACGAGCAGGCCCGGGGAGAATATCCCCGCGGCGATTAAAAACAGGATCAGCGAGATGCGGCTTCTCGTCCTGAGAAAGATAAGGAAATTCAGCGCGGCGCCGAACACCAGCCCTTGGGCCAGCATCGCGTAGACGAGGACGATGCCGGTCCACCCGCCTTCATAGGTGGTTGACGCGGCGGTCCGCGTCATCATGAAGAAGCCGGCAGCGCCGACCAGGATCAGGACCAGCGACGCCTGCGCCATGCGCTTCTCGCTGTACATCGTCGCGATTTCGGCCTGCTTCTTCTCGGCAGTCTGTTTGCCCAGCATGCGCCCGAGCTGATATCCTACGAAGAGAAAGATGATCGCAAGGGTCATATAGGTCCAGGCGATCGTTGGATCGAACGGATCGGCCAAGCCGTCCTTTTCGACCGCCCAAGCCTGCGGCAGAAGCCACACCGACAGGAACATGCCGACGACGAAGGGGTATTCGAACATCTTGCGTGGCGCGAGAAGGGGCACGGCGCCTAATGCCAATATCAGCCCCGACAGGATCATCAGCGAAGGGCTCACAGGCGTTTCTCCACCATTGTCATGGGGTTATCGACGCGCAAGGAAGGACARTGGGCCTTCCGCAAGATCGGCTCGAACGGCAATGAAGTTTGCCTGAATGAAATTGTCCAGCGCCGGCGCATATTCAAAATACTCGATTCTGTCACGCAACAGCCGGCCGATCCGCATCTGTGGCGCGAGCGACGCGAAGAAGTCGCGCAGAAAGGTTCGCGAGAAGATCGACATGTAATTATATTCGAACTGGATCACGTCGACTCTGCCAGCATCGATCAGGCTCCGGAAGCCCTCGATCACCTTGAGATCGTGCCCCTCGGTGTCGACCTTGAGGAACCTGATATGGGTGATGCCCAGTTCCGCGCAGACGTCCTCTCCGGTGCGACGCTGTACTTCGACGACTTCGCTCGCCATCGACATATCCTCGCCGATCGTCTCGATCGACGAAAAATGCGAATTGCCAGGCGTATAGTTGATTTCGACGGTGCCCACCGCGTTGGACAGGGCGTAGGGCAGGATTTCGGCCCCTCCACGCGCCAGATTGGCAGCGAGTCGCTCGCGGACCTGTGGCACGGGTTCGAACGCAATCAGCCTCGCGCCGGGCGCGTAGTCGAGCACCAGCCGGCTCCAGTCGCCGACATTTGCGCCGACATCGACGAATACTGCATCCTTTTCCGGAGCGCGTTTGGCGATCGTCTCGACCAGCCAGCGCTCGCCATTCAGATCGATGTCGGTCTCGGCGTTGCTCCACGCCATCACATAGCGCCGGCAGAAGACGTAAAGGGCGTTGCTGAACGGCGCACGGGTCGCGGCATGCCACGACATCAGCTGGCGGATCTGTTTGGCGATCACGCGGTGTTTCCTAACTGATCCAAGGCGCCAGCGACGCCACGCGGTCGTCCCAACTTTCAAGGCGCGGGCGTCGCCCCCGCGCCGCGGCCGTCTTAGCAGAGCGAATCGATCGATCAAGCGCGTCACCCGGCGCGACGACGAAAATGCCATCCTGCCGCACGATCTGGTCGCAGGCATCGGTCGCGATGATCGGCTGGCCGATCGCGAGATGATCCCAGAGCCGCATCGGCGAGCAGAAATGGTTGAACCGGGTCGGCGCATAGGGGATCACGGCAATGTCGATCCCGGACATCCATGCATGAATTTGATCGTGTGGACGGGCGCCGAACCAATGGACCTTGGGGTTGTCGCGTAGCCGCGCGATCAATCCGTCGGGATCAGGGCAATCCTGTAGCGGCCCGACCAGGGCGAGCGAACCGACCTCGCCGGAACAGGCCAGGCGATCAAGAAAGCCGAAATCGATCCGGTCGTTGAACACGCCGACGGTGCCGAAGACGGGGCCTGGCAATCCGGCCAGTTCCACAGGGCGCGGGGTCGTGTCGATAAAGCGCGGCTCCGATGCATTGGGCGCTATGACGCAGGCGCTCGGATCGAGGCCATATTCAGCCACCGCGCGGTCGCGCAGGGCGGCGCTGACGAAGATGGACAAGGTGGCGATCCGGCAAAGCTCCGCTTCCTGCGTGATTGCCGCGTCACCGTCCCAGCCGACATAGCTGCGATAATCGTCGGAGCAATAATAGAAGATGCGGGCCTGGTGGCGAAGGCGTTTGGCAAGGGGAAGATAGTGGAAAGAAGTGAAGATCGCTGTGTCGATCTTCCCGCGTCGTGCCGCAGCCAGCGCGCTGGCCCGGCGGAGCAGGATCGGCATCGCCAGGATCGCGGTGCGGGTTGCCCAGCCCGGCGGCAGGGAGACGGGGGTCAGTCCTTCCTCCTCGGGCATCGCGCCGACAGATCTCCAGGCGCGGGGGGCGAACAAAAGCGTGTCCGGCTTGCGGCGTTGAAGCGCCTGGCCGAATTTCCGACGCCAGATGGTGTTCACGTCGAACTGCGCGATCACCGGGTATGCCCATCGCGGTGAAGAGCCGTCATTGCGGGGTGCTCATTCGGCCTTCAGGTGTCGACCACCTGATGAGGCTTCTTCGCTTTTCACGTCGGGCCTTGGCGCCATCAGCGCCAGACAGGCCGCCAAGATCGCCGCGATCGCACTCGTGCGCGCCGGATAATCGACCATGCTGTGCGCCAGGATGGCGGCGCTCGCGACCACCGCCGCGCGATCAATTCTGGTCGGCGCCCGGACAAACCATATCGTCGCTGCGCGGCGGGCCCACCAGAGAGCCAGGCAGGCTATTACCAGCACCCCGACGATGCCGCCTTCGAGGACGAACTCAATATAGTCAGAATGGGCGTGGTTGACGAAGAAATTGGTCACCATGCCCGGTTCTTCGAACAGCTTGAAGACCGGCACGAAGCTTCCGGGGCCGCTTCCCAGGGGCCAGAAATGCCAGAGGGCGTTTGCCGCGATCTTGTACATGGCTGGTCGCGACAATTGGCTTTGCGACAAGGCCGGATCGATGACGATAGCGGGGCCGATGACGATGACTGCGACAAGGGCTCCGATTGTCACGACCGCTATCGCGGTACCGATATAGCGTGCAGGCCCAAGCGAACGTGGCCTGGCGATCGCCCAGCTTGCGACGGTGACCGGCAGGGCAAGCACATAGGCTGCATAGGACTGCGAGATGGCGATACCCATCAGGAACATCGCCACCATCGCCGCGAAAAGCAGCTCCCGACCCTGGCCTTTGGATCCGACCGTCCTTTCCGAGCCGGCCAGCGATGCGACAAAAGGGATCGCGCATAGCATCAGCGTCGCCTGATGGTTCGCGTTCGCCATCAGGCCGACAGGAAGGCCCTGGTTGCTCGTGCTGTAGAAATACAGGGGGGATGTAACCCCGCCGATCAATTGGGCCACGCCGAGCAACAGCGATATTACAGCCAGAAGGGGAATGAGCCATCGGAGCCCGTTTGAATCGGCGGCGGGACGGGACAGGATCGCGGCGCCGATCGCCAAGGGCGGCAGCAAGGACGCCAGATGCGAGATCGTGCCGGCCGGATGCAGCGATAGCGGTAGCCAGGGCTGCGTATTTCCGCCCGCCGCGAGCCTCTGCACCAGAACATCGCGGCCCGGCGCCAGCACCCATATCGACGGGGGCAGAGGCAGCAGCTGCAGGCATGTCCACAGGAGCCAGCTCGCAACAATCACGATGAGCAATGTCGACGTCCGTGACAAGGGCGTCGCCCCGAAACGTGCCACGCTATACCCGAATAGGAGAGCAGCGATCAGTTGCAGCATCGCATTGGCCAGATGGCCGCCGCTGCTTGATCCACCCAGCAGGATACAGAGTGCCATGAAGCCGGGGATCAGCAACTGACCGATCATCGTCGCCGGTGTCGTGGCGACTGTGCGGGTCGAACGGCGAGTGGTGGATCTTGGTTTCATCGCTTCATTTCACCAGCTCGACCATGACCGACTCGAACAGCACGCTCGTGGTCCGTGGAAACTCGGCAGGCGACCCCATCAGAGCGAGTCGTTGCGCACCGCAATCGGCGGCCGGGACATCAAATTGGGTGGTGTAGCGTTGATGGTTACCGTTTAGGCCAGTGATCTTCATCGTTTGCAAAGGCTCACCGACACCCGGACAGGTTACCGTCCATGAAAGCTGGTTGTTTTCATCGGAGCCAGATGCGACCGCTGTCAGGCGATAACGGCCCGGCGACAGCAGCAATGTCTGTTCCGTAAGGGGCGTGGCACTACCACCCAGATAGGAAACGTTCAGCCCGTGCGGTTTGCTGAATTCGCTCGATCCCTCCGCACTGTCGGTCAATTGCCAATTGAATGGCAAAGGTCCAGGAAGCTTCTGGAACTGCGGATCATAGACCGGACCGAGCTGTTTGAGCGATGATTCAGGCAGGAAATTGATCCAAGCCAGATAGGCGCGCTCATATTCCTTGTTCTTCAGCAGCGACTGAAGCAGCGCTGCTTGTTCGAACAGCACCTGACTCTTGGCCGAGTCCTGCGGTGTCAGCTGATAGATGACGTCGGGCGACACGCCCTGCTGGTTGAGTGCGTACAGAAAGGTGGCGCGCCACGGCGGGTTGGTCGCCAGCTTGCGAGCCAGCGGCGCGCGGCTCGCGGGATCGCGGACAACGCCGGCCATCGCATTGATCAGCGCGGCGGTCCCGGGAGGACCGATCCTCACCAGCCGGTCGAAATGCTCGATCGCCGCGCGATAGTCGCGGTGGCGCAGATCCTGATCCAGGAGCCAGAGCCGAGCGCGAAGGGCGCGCCCGTCGCTGCGCACGGCCAGTGTCATCAGTGTCCGGGCGCGGATCGTGTCGCCCTTTCGGTCCGCAGCAAGCCCGAGATAGGTCAGTGCCACGGGATCGAGCGGGTCGGCGACCAGCAGCCGCTCGGCTCTGTCGGGAGCATTGATCGCGATATTGGGGCCGTTAGCTGGCGCGAGCTCGGCGGCAAGTTCATGACGCAGCGCCGCAACGCTGTCCTTCGCCAAGCCCGCCAACCCCGTCGGACGCGCATCACTCACCGATGCACTGACCAGATTAGCCAGGGCCGCCGCAAGTCCAACCGCCGCTGCCGACGCGCCGAGAAGCGCGAACCCGACCGACCTGGTCCTGCTTCCCCCTGTTGCCGTCATCCCGTTTACGACATCAGCTCGATGCGCCGCTGCCGATCCTTTTCGTTCTCGCCCTTATCGGCACCATAGCCGTAGCTGTAGCCGTATCCATAGCCGTATCCATAGCCATAGCCTTCGAACTTCGGGTTGAACTTGGTCAATACCACACCCATCACCCGGGCACCGGCAGCGCGCAGGTGCTTGATCGAGTTGAGTGCCGCAGGCCGGCGAATCGCGCCGGATTCAATGATCACCACCGTCCCGTCGCATGCCGCGCCAAGCAGCGGCGCGTCGGCCAGGCCAAGGATCGGCGGACCGTCCACCACGATCAGGTCGAAACGCTCCCGCATGATCGCGAGCAGCCGCGGCAGATTCTGGCTCGCCAGCAATTCGGCCGGGTTGGGCGGGATCGGCCCGCTGGGTAGCAGATGCAGGTTGGTGACGTTGGTCGACAGTATTTTCGGCTCCGCGAGATTGCCGCCCGCCAGGAGTGCGGACAGGCCAGTGCCGTCGCCCTCCTTGGCGGTGAAGGACGGTTTGCGCATGTCAGCGTCGATCAGGAGAACCTTCAGGCCAACCTTGGCGAAGCTTTGCGCCAGGCCGAGTGCCGAGCTCGACTTTCCTTCCGAAGGCTTGGTGCTCGTCACCAGCAGTACGCGAGGGGTGCCCTCGGGCGACGAAAACTGGAGCGAGGTCCGGGCGGTAAAATAGGCTTCGGATATCTTCGATCGCGAGACCGACAGTTCCTCGATCAGGGTCGTGTCGCGAGCCAGCTTCGGGATCACGCCGAGCACGCTGACCTTCAGCTTCGTCTCGACATCCTCCGGCACCTTGATGGTGTCGTCGATATATTCGATCGCCAGGATCACCGCGATGCCGAGCAGCGCGCCGATCAGCAGGCCCATGATCAAATTGGTACCAAGACGCGGGCTGAACGGACCGCCCGGCGGGATCGCGTGATCGACCACCGAAGCCTGGCTCTCGCCAATGCCGCCGGCGACGCCGATCTGTTTGTAGCGCTGGAGCAGCGCGTCATAGAGCGAGCGGTTGGTATCCACCTCGCGCTGCAGGATATTGTACTGGATACTGCGGTCGCGCAGATCCAGCACTGATCCCTTGAGTTCGTTCACGCGGCTCTTGAGCGCGTTTTCACGAGACAGAGCTGCCTCATATTCCGACCGGAGGGCGCTGGAAACGGCCGCTCGCTCGCGCGCGATCTGCGCGTCGAGCACGCCGATGCGGGCCTGCATGTCCTTCATCTGGGGAAAGTCGGGTTTATAGATACCCAGCTTCTCCTGATAGTCGGCGGACAGGCGGGTACGCTCTCCCTGCAGCGCGCTGATCGTCGGGTTGGTGAGGGCCTCGGTCGTCATGCCGTTGCCGCGAGCCTCCCTGTACCGACCCTCGGCAGCCATCCGGGCGTCCTGTGCTGCGGACAGAGATCCATTGAGGGCAGTCAGAGAGGAGGCGTCGAGCGAGGTTCCAGTACCCTGACGGCCGTCCGGTCCCGGCGCGCTCTCGATGTTCACGATCCCCTGCTGGCGCGCATAGGCGACAAGCGCACGATCGGACTGATCAAGCGCTGCCTTCACTGCGGCGATGCGCTGCTGCAGGAAGTTGCGGGCATAAGCCGTCGCGTCATAGCGCCGCTCCAGCCCGCTCGATATGAAACTGTCTGCAAAGGCGTTGGAGATGCGCGCCGCCTCGTTACGGTCAGCGCTGACGAAATTCACGTTCATCAGGCGGCTGTTGCCGACCGGTGCCACACTCAACCCGCTGCGCAACCGTCCTACCGCGATGTTCTCACGCGCTTCGCGTGGAAGCGATTGGGGTGCGTAGGCCGGATTCGACGCCAGGTTCAGGCGCTGCGCTACACGCACTGCGAGGTCACGGCTCTGCAACAGCCCGAACTGGGTCGCCATCGCCGCCGGGTCGTTGACCGCGACCGGCTCGAGCGAAGACTCCTTCATGATCTGCGATTCCTGCCGCTTAATCTCGATCGTCGAGGTCGCGCGGTAGAGCGGTGTCGCCAGCAATGTCATCGCGGTGGCAGCGGCGAGGCCAGCGACCACGAATGCCACGAACAACCAACGCCACTTCAGCAGGATTCGCAGGATCGTGCGCAGGTTCATTTCGAACTCTGGCGTCTCAGGCGGTGGAAGGGTCAGTGCGGTCGAAACCGCGCCGCCGGTCTGGGCGGTCGGAAGCGATGTAGGACCACTGCCGCGGAAAGCTTGGATCGTATCGGTCATAACGGGAAGCAATCCATTTCGTCTTTAAGATCGCGGACTTAGAAGGGTCGGAACAGGGCGAGCAATGGAATGGTCTGGACGACGTTCTTGAACGCGCTCTTGGATTCGGATCCGTCGACCACGACGATATCGTCCCCAAAGACGGGTGTGTCGGACATCTCCCCGCGACGGATCGACTTGAGATCGAACGCCGCGGCCTGGCGCTGACCGTTGATCTGACGGAAGATGACCACGCGGCGCGGGTTGGCATCTTCTGTCGTGCCCTTGGCCATCGCGACGGCCTGGAGCAGCGTGGTGGGGCCGGCGATCGGGTAGATGCCGGGCGCGCCAACGGCACCGTCGACCGTGATCCGTGCGCTGGACGCCGACTTGACGATGACCTGAACCTCGGGGTTGTTGATGTACTTCTCGCCGAGCTTTTTCTTGATATCGCTGGCGAGCTCCGCGGAAGTCTTTCCGACAGCGGTCATCTCGCCGATCAGCGGCATCGTGATCTTGCCGCTGGCGTCGACCGGCAACTCACCCGAAAGATCAGGAACACGGTACACGGTGATCGCGAGCTGATCGAGCGCGCCGATCCGGTATTCGACGTCCGCCGCCGCTGCCACCGGAGCATCCGGCCGCCCGAAATCCTTGACCTCATAGGGAACCGAACCGCCTCGCCCGGTCGAACAACCAGCCAGGACAACCGGGACGAGTAGGGCCACGACCATCGTGCGCAGACGATGCATGATTGTCATTCTGAATATCCTACGCGTGACGAATCGCGACGATTTATCGCCGCCGGTTTATGTGGTTATAGGCCCCCCGAACCTTTAACCGCGCGGCTCCGTCCGTCAACCCTGCCGCACGCTGCATCACGGCGGGAAAGGCCGGTCGCGGGGCAATTTCGCGCCAGCAATCAGGCGGCTGTTGTGCCCATTCGCACGACGTTACCCGTATCCAAAAACCAGCGATAGGTGTCCGCGATCCCCTCACGCAACGAACGGTGCGCATTCCAGCCAAGCGCGTTCAGCTTGCCGGTGTCGACCAGCTTGCGCATCGTGCCGTCCGGTTTGGACGCATCGAACACGATGTCGCCCTGAAAGCCGACGATGTCGGCGGTCATTCGGGCGAGATCGCCGATGCTGATCTCGTCACCCGATCCGACATTGACGATCTCCTCGCCTGAATAGGATTTGGCGAGAAAGACCAGTGCATCCGCCAGGTCGTCGACATGCAGGAACTCACGCATCGGTGTACCGCTGCCCCAGACCGGCAGGGTTGCGGCGCCAGCCAGCCGCGCTTCGTGCGCCTTGCGGATCAGCGCGGGCAGGACATGGCTTCCCCGCAGATCGAAATTGTCGAAGGGTCCATACAGGTTGGTCGGCTGGGCCGAGATATAGTCGCACCCATATTGGCGGCGATAGGATTGAGCGAGCATGATCCCGGCGATCTTGGCAATCGCATACCATTGATTTGTCGGCTCGAGCGGGCCGGTCAGCAGCGCGTCTTCGCGCATCGGCTGGTCGGCGTGTTTCGGGTAGATGCAGGACGATCCGAGGAACACGAGCTTTGCTGCACCGGTGCGGCGCGCGCTCTCGATCACATTCGCCTCGATCATCATGTTGTCGTACAGGAATTCTGCCGGCAAGGAGTCGTTGGCAGCAATTCCGCCGACCTTCGCCGCGGCGAGAAAGATCAGGTCGACGGGGTTGGCCGCCATCCAGGCAAAGGTCGCCGCCTGATCGCGCAGGTCGATACGCGTCGTGGGTGAGACGATCTCGCATTGTTCGTTCGCAAGGCGCCGGACGATCGCCCGGCCGACCATGCCACGCTCGCCGGCGACCCAGACTCGCTTGCCGGTCAGGGAAAACACGTCGCTCATCTTGATCTTGCCACATCCCTGTTCTGGTTGAAGGCGCCGTGCGCCTTACAGCAATTTCGCCTATCGCCGATGATCGCCGCACGCGGATAGGCGCTTGCACAGGCGCCCGCAATCTCGCCTGCACGCCATTCGGCGAAGGCGCGGACGATGCCCGCAGCGGCATTCCGAACACCCTCGCGCCCGCGCGTTCGATCTCGCTGAATGCGGGCAGGTTGGTCAGCAGGTCGAGCGGATATTCAGCCCTTGATCGCGTACAGCGAGCTCGGTCGCTCCTCGTCGGGCCGGCGGGTCTCGGCCTCGCGCGCGATGACCTTCAGGTCCTCGCGGACCATTTCCGAGACGAGCTCGGCAAGAGTGGTCGTCGCTTCCCAGCCCAGAACCCGCTTGGCCTTGGCAGGGTTGCCGATCAGCAGATCGACTTCCGTCGGGCGGAAATAGCGTGAATCGACCTTGACCAGCGGCTTGCCCGTCCTGGTGCATCGGCCAGCCTCTTCGACGCCTGTACCGGTCCATTCGATCTCGATGCCGACTTCGGCGAAGCTCAGTTCTACGAAGGACCGGACGGTCTGGGTGTGTCCGGTCGCCAGCACGAAATCGTCGCCTTTGTCCTGCTGAACGATGCGCCACATGCCCTCGACATAGTCTCGCGCGTGACCCCAGTCGCGCTTGGCATCGAGATTGCCCAGCCAGAGAATATCCTGCAGCCCGAGATGGATCGCCGCGACGGCACGGGTGATCTTGCGCGTCACGAAGGTCTCGCCGCGCAACGGGCTTTCATGGTTGAACAGGATGCCGTTCGACGCGTGCATGCCATAAGCTTCGCGGTAATTGACGGTGATCCAATAGGCGTAGAGCTTCGCCACGGCATAAGGAGAGCGCGGATAGAAGGGGGTCGTCTCCGACTGCGGCACCTCCTGGGCGAGTCCGTACAGCTCGGATGTGGAGGCCTGGTAAAAGCGGGTTGTCTCGTGCAGCCCCAGCAGGCGGAGCGCTTCGAGCAGGCGCAGCGTACCGATCGCATCGGCATTGGCAGTGTATTCCGCGGTATCGAAGCTGACCTGCACATGGCTCTGCGCGGCGAGATTATAGATCTCGTCGGGCTTTACCTCCTGGACGATCCGGATGAGGTTCGTCGAATCCGTCATGTCGCCATAATGGAGATGCAACCGCGCGCCCTTTTCGTGCGGGTCCTGATAAATATGGTCGATGCGTCCGGTGTTGAACGAGGACGAGCGACGCTTCACGCCGTGCACGTCATAGCCTTTGGACAGCAGCAATTCAGCCAGATACGCACCGTCTTGCCCGGTGACGCCGGTGATCAGGGCGGTCTTGGTCATCGATACAGCTCCATGCTTGGCGCGACCGCGATCGTACCAGTTCAGCCTGCCTTACCAATTTGGGGCATGGGGTCCAGTTCTACTGTCGGCGCCGAGCCGTTTGCGGTGCCCGCCGAGGCTGGCATGGGCTTGCCGATTGACCGGGTAGACGCCGCGGCGCGCAGCAGCTTATCGACGCGATCCGCGTACGCGCCGCTCGGGCGTGCCTTCTTCGCCGAACAGCGTGAGCTTGCGGGGCCGGTGATCCTCCGGCCTGGACTTGCGCCATTTGCCGGTCTTGGGATCGCGGAACAACTCCCCGGAGCAGACCTTGCACCGGGCGAAGACATTGCCTTCGAAACCGCGCCTGGACCCGGCTGCGGGCTTATGTTTGAACGCCATGCACCATAAGCCGAATATGCGCATGCGAGCCTTTTCCTCCCTATGGTTCTCGATCTGATTCGAGGTCGTTTACCGGTCTCAGCCTGCAACGTCGTGAATGAAAATCAATCTCCCGTCCATCAGGCCAGGCGGGTTTTCATTTCCGGACTCGACGAAGACGGACTCCCCTTGGCGCGAACGGGCTCAGGGTCATGCTGGCCGCAAGCGGCGCAGCCGGGGTCCTTGGGAAGGGTGAGAGTACGGAAGCGGAAGGCCAGTGCGTCCACCAACAGCAGTTTGCCCGCGCTGTCCTCGCCAAAGCCAATGATGGCGCGCATCGCTTCGAGCGCGGCGAGGCTGCCCAGCACGCCGGTCATCGCGCCGAGCACGCCTGCCTCGGCGCAACTCGTCTCGGGCCGGTCGGGATCGCCGCCGACGAAGCAACGATAACAGGGCTTGTCGGCTTCCCACCCGCGGAACAGGCCGAGCTGACCTTCGAACTGGCCCACGGCGGCCGAGACCAGCGGGATGTGCAGCGCGAGCGCGGCATCGGCGACGGCGAGGCGAGTGGCGAACGAATCGGTGCCGTCGAGCACGACATTGGCGCCGGCGATGAGGTCGCGGGCGTTGGTCGCGTCGATTCTGGTGCGATGTGTCTCGACCGCGACGCCGAGGTTGAGCCGCGCGACTGCGGCGGTGGCGGCCTCGACCTTGGGCGCACCGATATCGTCGGCGCCGAACAGGGTCTGGCGCTGGAGGTTCGACAGGTCGACATGGTCGTCGTCGATCACGACCAGCCGGCCGACACCGGCGGCCGCTAGATACTGGATCGCGGGCGACCCGATCCCGCCGGCCCCGATGATCGCGACCGTCGCCCGGCGCAGCTTTAGCTGGCCGGCTCCGCCGACCTCCTTCAGGACGATGTGGCGGGCATAGCGCTCCAGCTCGGCGTCAGTGAGGCTCATCCGCGCCAGTCATAGACGATGGTCGCGCGGTACCAGAGATCGGTCGCGCTGGCATGGGGCTGGGGATTGGCCCGGGCGGCGCCGACGACGAGGCCGGCGCTGTACTGCTCGACCGTCGGGCAATCGATCGCGCGGGGCAGCGAACGGCGGATCGACCCGTCGGTACCGATCAGGGCGGCAACATCGACCTTCAGGACATAATGGCCGTCGGCCGGCTTCGGCTGGACGCAGCGCCCAGCCGCGACTTCGTCCGCCACGAAGCGGGTGAGCGGCGGCGTCACCTGTGGCGCCATCGCGGCGGGCAGCGAAGGAAGCGTGGACCAGTCGGCCGGCACGGCCGGCGAGGCGATCTGAAGAAGGAGAAAGAACAGCATCAACGCCCAGTCGAGCCGAATCCTCCGGCTCCGCGTACGGTATCCTCCAGCGTCTCGACTTCGTCCAGCACGGCGCGTTGGACCGGGGCCGGAACGAGTTGAGCGATCCGGTCGCCGCGCGCGATGACGAAATCCTCCTGGCCGAGATTCGCGAGGATCACCTTCACTTCGCCGCGATAGTCGCTGTCGATCGTACCCGGCGTGTTGAGGCAGGTGACGCCGAACTTGAGCGCCAGCCCCGAGCGCGGGCGCACCTGCACCTCATAGCCCGGCGGGATCGCCACCGCGAAACCCGTCGCGACCGCGGCCCGCGCGCCCGGTGCGAGAGTCAGGTCCTCGGCGGAGACGACGTCCATGCCGGCGGCGCCCTCCGTCGCATAAGCGGGCAGGGGAAGGCCGTCGCCGTGCGGCAGGCGCTTGATGTGGATCGACAGAGAAGAGGTCATGCCCCCTTCCTACCGCTCAATCCGCCTTTTTGAAGGCCGTTCCGCTTCGTCGGGGCAAAGAATGGGTTGAGCCGGTGCCCCGTCACTTGCCCCCGTCACTTGCCCCCGTCACTGGTTGCACACCACCGCCAGCTTGTTGCCCGTCGGATCGCGCAGATAGGCGGCGTACCATTTGGGGCCATAGTCCGGGCGCGGTCCGGGCGGGCCTTCGCAGCTGCCGCCATGCACCATCGCCGCTGCGTGGAACGCATCCACCTCGGCGGGCGACTTCGCGTTGAAGGCCATCATCGTGCCGTTGCCCGCGCTGGCCGGCGCGCCATCGAACGGCTTGCAGATCCAGACCGTGAATCCCTCGCCGGTGCCGCGCTCGGAATAGGCGCGCCATTCCCCGAAGGACATGTGCGAGGACCAGCCGATGATCGCCAGCGTCGCATCGTAAAAAGCACTGGATTTTGCCGAATCCAGGGCGCCGAGCGTCATGTAACCCGCCATGATTCTTCTCCCTCAAGTGCGGGCGAAATACCGTGGCGATCGGAACGGATCAAGAACAAATGCTATCGGGTCAGCGCCGCCGCGATCCGGTCGGCCAGCCGCGCCGCCACGTCTTCCTTGGGCAGCCGTTCCCAGCTCTCGACCCCGTCGGCGGTGACGATATGCACCGCATTGGCGGTGCCGCCCATCACATCGCCCGACACGTCGTTGGCGACGATCCAGTCGGCACCCTTGCGTTCGCGCTTGGCGGTCGCGTGCTCGATGACATGCTCGGTCTCGGCGGCGAAGCCGATCAGCAAGCTGGGCCGGCGGGGGCTCTTTGCCAGGGTGGCGAGGATGTCGGGATTCTCGACGAGATGGAGGACAGGCGGCATCACGCCCTTCTTGATCTTCTGGCCGGCGGTGTCGACGCGCCAGTCGGCGACGGCGGCGACCATCACGGCGGCATCGACCGGCAGCGCCTGGGCGACGGCATTGGCCATCTCCATCGCCGTCTCGACATCGACGCGGTCGACGCCGGGCGGCGTGTCGAGCGTCACCGGACCGGCGACCAGCGTCACGCGCGCGCCGCGTTGCGCAAGCGCCGCGGCAATGGCGAAGCCCTGCCGCCCGGACGATCGGTTGGCGAGGTAGCGGACCGGGTCGATCGGCTCATGCGTCGGCCCGGCGGTGACCAGGATATGCTTGCCGGCCAAGGTCATGAGGTGGCGAGCGCCTGCTGGATCGCAGCGAGGATCGCCTCGGGTTCGGGCAGGCGGCCGGGGCCATATTCGCCGCACGCCATCGGGCCTTCGTCGGGCTCCAGCACGGTGACGCCGTCGCCGCGCAGGGTGGCGACGTTGCGGCGGGTCGCGGCATGGCCCCACATGCGCACGTTCATTGCGGGCGCAGCGAGCACTGGCTTGTCGGTCGCGAGCAGCAGGGTGGTCGCCAGATCGTCGGCGATGCCGGCGGCCATCTTCGCCATCAGATCGGCTGTGGCGGGGGCGATCACCACCAGGTCGGCCTCGCGGCTGAGCTGGATATGGCCCATCACGGCCTCGTCCTTCAGGTCCCACAGGGTGGTGTAGACCTGGTTCTCCGACAGGGCGGCAAGCGTCATCGGCGTAATGAAATGCTGGCCGCCAGCGGTGAGCACGCATTTCACCTCGATCCCGGTCTTGCGGCACAGCCGGATCAACTCGCAGGCCTTGTAGGCAGCGATGCCGCCGCCGACGATGAGCAGGATCTTCATCGCGCCATCCTATCTGACCATTCGCGTCACGATGATCCGCCGTCGGTGGAATGCGGCGGTGACCAAGTCGCGCAGGGCGTCGGGCACGAAGGCCAGGCCGACCAGGATCACGGGCGCGATCATCAATCCCCAATAGAAGGTGTCGGTGCGCCCGAACAGGCTCAGCAGCACGGCATAGGCAGCGAAGACCGCCACCGCCCGGAGCGCGAGCTCCTCGTTCCACCCGGCCCAGCCGAACAGGGTCAAGGCAACGAGCAGCGCCGCGAGCCAGGTCGGGGCGAGGTTCAATGCGGTCGACAGCGACATGGTCTTCACGAAGAAACCGAAGCCGAGCATGCCCGACCAACCGGGCGAGACGGGGTCGATCGGCCGGACGACCAGGCTGACGGCATGCGCGTGGAAGCCGATGACCACGGCCAGTGCCAGGATCGCGACACCCCAGCCGATCGCTTCACGGCGGCGCCCTTCGGCGAGCGCGAGCACCAGCATGATCCCGACATAAAGCGCCGCGGTCTCGCGGATCAGCATCGCGATCAGGCCGAACGCCACGGCCTCGACCCAGCGGTCGCGGCGCCGGAGCGCAAGCGACAGCGCGATCAGCAGACCCGCCCATATCTCGTGGAAGCTCGCCAGCTCAGGCTGGACGAACGCCATCATGCCGCCCGCGAGCAGCACCAGCGCGATGGCCAGCGGCGGCGCGCGGGCAAAGGCGGGGCGCAGCCGGACGAACCAGGCGAGCGTCACTGCCGCCGCGAGCACATAGAGCAGGATCACCGTGCCGATCGGCGGTATCGCTGCCTGCAGGGTCGCGAGCGTCGGCAGGCGGAAGGTAACGAAGGGGCGAAGGGGATAATTGCCGCTGCGCAGCGCCTGCGCCGTCACCGCATAATAGTCGCCGCCGCCGCGCACGCCGGCGACGATCGTCTCGTACAGCACGACATCGGCTTCGTCGTCGGCGCGCTGGGCAGGATCATGGCTGACCGGCGGTGGCCCTGGGGCGACCAGCGCGGACATGCTCGCAACGAGCAGGATCGCGAGCAGTGCCAGAACGATCTGCGCGGTCGGCCGCTTCAGCGCTGCGAAGCGGGTGGGGCCGGTGAGCCAGAGCGGAGCCTGCGGGCGCGCCATTTTATTCAAGCCCCTCCCTTTTTAGGGAGGGGTTGGGGGTGGGTGCGCGCGTCTGCGCGCCTACATAGACTCGTTTCACCAAGCGCCGGAGCGACGATCGGGGCATCGAGCCCGGTTCGCCGCTGCTCCTCCCCTGCAGGGGAGGCGTTGCAGAAAGGCGCGGGGCGATCACTGCAGCACCAGCCATGTCGTCGCGACCGCGATCGCGGCACTCACCACCGACACGACGACATAGCGCCAGCCGCCGCCGATGCGGACGACCTCGATTTCCTTGAGCGGCGGGGCAGGGGGCGCGCCGCCGGGGGCGGGATAGCGCAGTTCGATGTTGCGGATCAGGTCGGGCAGGCGCGCCAGGGTGCGAAGGTCAGTGATGAGCCGGTCGGCCACCGCCGCTTCCGGCCCAAGCTCGGTCCTGATCCATTCGCGCACGAACGGCGCGGCCGCATCCCACAAATTGATATCCGGATCGAGGCTGGTCGCCACGCCTTCGACCATCACCATCGTCTTCTGCAGCAGCAGCAGATGCGGCTGAGTCTGCATGTCGAAATCGCGGGTGATGTTGAACAGCCCATCGAGCATCATGCCGATCGACATGTCCTTGACCGCAAGCCCGCGCATCGGCTCGCCGACCGCACGGAGCGCCGTCGCGAACTCGGCGACATTGTGGTGCGCCGGCACATAGCCTGCCTCGAAATGGATCTCGGCGACGCGTTTGTAGTTGCCGGTGATCAGCCCGTAGAGGATCTCCGCCAGCCACACCCGGGCGCGCCGGTCGATCCGCCCCATGATGCCGAAATCGATCGCGGCGATCCGCCCGTCGGGCAGCGCGAACAGATTGCCCTGATGCATGTCGGCATGGAAGAAACCCTCGGCAATCGCCTGGCGCAGGAACGCATGGACCAGCGTGTTGGCGAGCTTGGGCAGGTCATACCCCGCCTCGACCAGCGCCGCGCGATTGGCGATCTTGATACCGTCGACCCAGGCGATGGTCAGGACCTTGCTGGTCGTACGCTGCCAGTCGATCGCGGGCACGATGAAGTCGGGCTGGGCCTCCATCGCCTCGGCCAGTTCCGAGGCCGAGGCCGCCTCGCGCCGCAGGTCGAGCTCGCGCGCGGTCCAGCGCTTGAACGTCTCGATCACCAGGCGCGGGCGCAGGCGCGACAGCTCGCCGCCCAGTCCCTCGATCTGCGCCGCCGCCCATTGATAGGTGTCGATCGCCTTGGCGAACTCTTCCTCGACGCCGGGGCGCAACACCTTGACCGCGACATGCCGACCATCGGTGGTGATCGCGCTGTGCACCTGGGCAATCGAGGCGGCGCCGACCGGCACCGGATCGATCGTGGCGAACAGGCCTTCGGGCGAGCGCCCGAAGGCCCGCGTCATCGCCGCGTAGATCGTGTCATAGGGCAGGGGCGGCAGCGAATCCTGCAGCCGCATCAGATCCTTCGCCGCGGCCTCGCCGACGATGTCGGGGCGGGTCGCGAGCGTCTGGCCGAGCTTGATCGCGGCCGGGCCGATCGCCTGGAGCGCATCGGCATAGGCCGGCGTCTCGGGAACGCGTGCGCCCAGCCGGGCGACGCGGACGAGGCGGCGGATTCGCGTCGGCGTGTTCGGATCGCGCTCGATCCCGCGGAGCGCGCCGTGCCGCGCGAGGATTCGCCCCCATTTCAGGAGCCGCCAGAGATGCACGGCGGGTGCGGTCATGAGGACTGACTCAAATCTTCCAGCCGCTATGGATCGCGACCAGCCCGCCCAGCATGGGCTCGACACTGGTCTGCACGAAGCCGGCCTCGCCGATCATCCGCTCGAAGGTCGGCATGTCGGGGAAGCGGCGGATCGATTCGATCAGGTAGCGATAGCTTTCGGCGTCGTGTGCGAGCAACTGGCCGACCTTGGGCACCACCTTGTGCGAATAGGCGTCGTAGATGTCGGCGAAGCCCGGCCACAGCGTCGTCGAGAATTCGAGGCAGAAGAAGCGCCCGCCACGCCGCAGCACCCGGTGTGCTTCGCGGAGCGCCCTGGGGATGTCGGTCACGTTCCGGATGCCGAACGCGATCGTATAGGCGTCGAAGAAGCGATCCGGGAAAGCCAGCGTCTCGGCATTGGCCTCGGTCCAGACCAGGCCATCCACGCCGCGCTTCTGCGCCCGCTCCATGCCCACTTCGAGCATCTGCGGGTTGATGTCGGCGACCGTCACCGAGGCGCCGGACTTTGCCAGCCGGAAGGCGATATCGCCGGTGCCGCCCGCCATGTCGAGGATCTGCTCGCCCTCGCGCGGCTTCACCCGGCGGACGAAACGGTCCTTCCAGACCCGATGCATGCCGCCCGACATCGCATCGTTCATGATGTCGTAGCGCGAGGCCACGCTGGAGAAGACTCCGCCGACCCGGCGCGTCTTCTCCTCGGGGGCCACGTCTTCATAGCCGAAGGAAACAGTGTCGCTCATTCGCGTCGCTCTAGCGGAGGGCGCGGCCAGCGCAAACCGTCACGTTTGACTTGTCTGTGCTGTTTCCGTGAAGAAGCCGGATGCCTGAGCTTCCTGAAGTCGAAACCACCGTCAACGGACTGCGCCCGGTGCTGCAGGATCAGCGGATCACTTTGGTCCAGATGCGGCGGCCCGATCTTCGCCGGCCGTTCCCCGCCGATCTGGGGCAGCGGCTCACCGGCGCTATGGTGACCGGACTGGGGCGCCGGGCCAAATATGGGCTGATCGATACCGATCGCGGTGACACGATGATCTTCCATCTCGGCATGTCGGGCCGATGGCGAGTCGATCCGAGCGAGGTCCTCCCGCACGATCACCTGATCCTGGAGACGGCGACGCATCGGCTGGCGCTCAACGATCCGCGGCGATTCGGCTCGCTCGACCTGGTGCCGACCGCGTCGCTCACCCGCTATCCGCCGTTCCTGGCGATGGGGCCGGAGCCGCTCGGGCCGGATTTCACCGCGCGCTACCTGCTCAAGGCGCTCGACGGGCGGATCGCATCGATCAAGCTGATGCTGCTCGACCAGCGAATCGTCGCGGGGCTGGGCAATATCTATGTGTGCGAGGCGCTGCATCTCGCGCGCATCGCGCCGATGCGGCCGGCCGGGCAAATCTCGCTGGCGCGGCTCGAACGGCTCGTCGCAGCGGTGCGCACCGTGCTCGAGGCAGCCATCGAGGCGGGCGGATCATCCTTGCGCGACTATGCCCGACCCGACGGCGAGCTCGGCTATTTCTCCAAGCAATGGCGGGTCTATGGCCGCGAGGGCGAACCCTGCGACTGCGGGGGGAAGGTCGCCCGTTACAGCGAGGGTGGACGGTCCACCTTCTGGTGCCCGAAATGCCAGCGTTGAACGAGAGGATCGGATGATGAGTGGACCACGATTCGAGAATCGGAATCTCGGCGGCATCCTGTTCGGCAACTGCAATCTCGCCGGGGCGAGCTTCGACGATTGCAACCTGTCGGGCTCGACATTCAACAACATCAACCTTTCCGGCACGACCATCACTGACGTGAACCTGTCGGGCGTGACGATCGATGCCGCCAATGTCGACGGGCTGACGATCATGGGCCACGATATCGCCGCGCTGATCAGGGCGGAGCATGATCGGGGCCGGTCCTGTTCCTGAGGAACGGGGGGAATCGTCACACGACCGTCATTCGGCCGGTTGACCGACTCAGTCTTCGTGGGTAAGAGGCCCGCTTTCCGGGGCTGCGGGCTTTGCCGTCCGCGCCCTTTCTTTATTTCAGATCAGAGGGCTTCATGGCGAACACGCCACAGGCGAAAAAGCGAATTCGGCGCAACGCACGTCGCGCTGAAGTTAACGGCAACCGGGTTGGCCGTATCCGGACCTTCGTGAAGAAGGCCGAGGCCGCGCTGGCGTCGGGCGACAAGGATGCCGCGAGCGCCGCGGTTGCAGCGATGCAGCCCGAGCTGGCCAAGGGCGTCGCGAAGGGTGTGCTCCACAAGAACACCGCTTCGCGCAAGTTCTCGCGCCTGACCAAGCGACTCACCGCGCTCGCCTGATCTCTACCGATCGGTCGGAACAAAGACCCGCCGGGACATTTCCGGCGGGTCTTTTGTCATGAGCACGCAACACGTTTATGGTGCCATGCAAGATTTGGTACCATTTTGGGTCCGCTCCGTACCCGAATCATGAAAAGTCAGGATTCCCCACGATTCGCAATAGTCGCGCTTGTTGCGATAGGGAATTATCGATGATTCACAGTATCTTGTAAGATTTTTGACGGGAATCCTTGGCGTATCCCGAGTCAATCCCGTTTATTTCGGTTTTGTTACGCACGCGGCTCTTGCCCGACTCGCTTCGATCTTCATAATCGAGGTTTGCAGCGCGGACGTTCAGTCCCGCAGCCTTATTGAGACCTTCGAAGTCAGACGGACCGTGATTCCGGCTGGGGGGAGGCTTGTCTGGTTGAAGTCAGGCGGCCCGGGGCGACGTGCCCTGGTACCGGGAGAAGGATTGAGTGTTGGCGGGGACTGTTACCGGAGAGGCGGCTCGATTGAGCGATGCAGCAAGGGCGTGGAACACGGTACGAGGCCATCTGCGTGAATCTGCCGGGGTGCGCCTGTTTGATCAGTGGCTCAAGCCGATCGAGCTGATCGACGACGCCGAGTCGGACACGATTCGCCTCGCGCTGCCGTCCGCCTTCATGACGAACTGGGTCCGCAATCATTATGCCGACCGGCTGTTCCAGGAATTCCACGCGATCCTGCCGGATGTGCGCAGCGTCTCGATCGAGACTCGCTCGGCCAAGGCTACACCTGCGGTACTGACCATCGTCGCGCCCGTTGATCCGGTTCCGGCCTCAGCGGCTCCTGTTGCCGCGGCGCGCCCTTCGCTTGACCCGCGTTTCACCTTCGACCGGTTCGTGGTGGATCAGTCCAATCGAGTAGCGTTCAATGCGGCCCAGGCGCTGGCCGAGGCCGGCAAGCCTCGCTTCAGCCCCTTGTTCCTTCACAGCGGCACCGGGCAGGGCAAGACTCATCTGATGCACGCGATCGGCGCCGCCTATCTCGAGGCATGCCCGAGCGCCAACGTGGTGCTGATGTCGGCCGAACGATTCATGTTCGAGTTCGTCCAGTCGCTGCGCGCGCGCGACACCCACAGCTTCAAGGTGCGGCTGCGCGCCGCCGACCTGCTGATGATCGACGATCTGCAGTTCATTGCCGGCAAGGACGGGACCCAGGAGGAATTCTTCCACACCGTCAGCGAAGTGATGGCGGCCGGCAAGAGGCTGGTGATCAGCGCCGATCGTTGCCCCCAGGGACTCGACGGGGTCGAGGCGCGGATCACCTCGCGCCTGTCGGTCGGTCTGGTGGCGGACATCAAGGCGCCCGACCTGGCGCTGCGGCGCGCGGTGCTCGACCGCAAGCTGTCGGACGTGCCCGACGCCAGGGTCCCGGTCGAAGTGCTGGATCTGCTGGCGTCGCGTATCACCGCCAATATCCGCGACCTGGAAGGCTCGCTCAACCGGCTGGTCGCCTATGCCCAGCTGACCGGCGAAACCATCGACATGGATTTCGCGGTGGCCACGCTTGGCGAGGTGTTGCGCGGGGCCGAACGGCGCGTGACGATCGACGAGATTCAGCGCGCGGTTTCAACGCATTTCGACCTCAAGCCGATCGATCTGGTGTCTGCGCGGCGCGCGGTGGTGGTGGCGCGTCCGCGCCAGATCGCCATGTATCTGGCCAAGCGCCTGACGACCCGGTCGCTGCCCGAGATCGGCCGCAAGTTCGGTGGCCGCGACCATTCGACCGTGATCCATGCGGTGCGCCGCATCGAGGAACTACGCGACAAGGATCGCGAGATAGACGGTGCGGTGCGAACCCTGCTGCGCGAGCTTGAGGGGTGATCTTGCGCGCCCCTCCCTGAAAGGGAGGGGCGAAGAGGCCTATTTCTTCTCGGGCGCGATCGTGATCTTCACCGTCTCGCCCGAATTGCCCGGGAAGCCCGTGAACATCGCCTCGACCAGCCGCGGGACGAGATAGGGCAGGTCGTCACTGCGCGACTGGGCCTTGGCGGTGCCTTCGAACACGCTCTTGCCATTGTCGGCGCGGTCGATGCGCAGGTCCAGCTCGCTGGTATAGATGGTGAAGCTGCTTACATCATTGTCGAACAGGAACGGGTCGTAGAAACCGAAGGCGAAGCGGCTGCGGCCATAATAGCCGAAGCGACCGCCATAACCGCCATAGCGGCCAAAGCCCGGACCATAACCGCCATAGCCGAAGCCGCCGCCAAAGCCCGGCGTCGTCACGACCTTCTCGCGGCCCTTGTCGACGCCATAGCCGATCTTCACCACCAGATCGGCGCGCGTCGGGTCGGCCGCCGCCTGATAGCCCTGCGCCGCCAGCTTGGCCGACACGAGCTGGGCATATTGGCCGAACTCGATGCCGCCGTCGTTGCGCGGGTCGATGGCCTTGACCACGAAGCTCTGGCCCTGCGCCTGGGGCAGCTGCTGGAAGCGGGAGACCCGGGCGTTGAACGGCGTGGCGCAGCCGCCCAGCGCGAGCAGGGCGATAGCGGCGATCGAGAACATCTTCATGGGCTTGCGACCTTGAGCAGGAGAAGGCGAGAGATCGGGAGAAAGCGTCGGAAAGTCAGTCGGTTGCAATTGTGCTGCTGCCGTTATGAATAGCGCTTGAATGGCGCGATGCAAATCCCCCGGAAAACACCGGTCCAACCCAAGATGGGGAAGCCGATCAGACGTGCAAGCCCACAGCCCGTTGCGCCGCCAGAAGCGTGGGCGCGGCGATGGCATTTGCCCGCGCACCGCCCTTGGCCAGCGCCGCGCTGACCGCCGCGCGGTCGCCCAGCAATGCCGTCAGCCGGTCGCGGATCGGCCCGAGCTTGGCCACCGCCAGATCGGCCAGCGCCGGCTTGAACGCGCCGAAGCCCTTGCCGCCATACTCCGCCATCACCGCATCGGTGGTGGTGTCGGCCAGCGCCGAATAGATGGTGACGAGGTTCTTCGCCTCGGGGCGTTCGGCCAGTTCGGCGAAGGTCGCGGGCAGGGGCTCGGGGTCGGTCTTCGCTTTTTTGAGCTTCTGCACGATCGTGTCGTCGCTATCGATCAGGTTGATGCGCGACGCGTCCGACGGATCGGACTTGGACATCTTCGCACTGCCGTCACGCAGGCTCATGATGCGCGGTGCGGCCTTGGAAACGAACGGCTCGGGCAGGGTGAACAGCTCCACGCCATAGTCGTTGTTGAATTTGGTCGCGATATCGCGCGCGAGCTCGAGATGCTGTTTCTGGTCCTCGCCGACCGGCACGTGAGTCGCCTGGTAGAGCAGCACGTCGGCGGCCTGCAGCACCGGATAGGTGAACAAGGCGACGCTCTGGCTCTCGCCGCTTTTGCCCGCCTTGTCCTTCCACTGAGTCATGCGGTTGAGCCAGCCCATACGCGCGGTGCCGCCCAGGATCCAGGCAAGCTCGCTATGCGCTGGCACGCGCGCCTGGTTGAACAGGATCGCGCGATCCGGATCGATGCCGCACGCGAGCAGCGTCGCCGCCATCTCGATCGAGTTCGAGGCCAGCTCGGCGGGCACCACTGGCTGCGACAGGGCGTGGAGATCGGCCAGGAAGAACAGGCAGTCCTCGCCCGGCTTCATCGAGTCCTGCATCGCGACCCATTGCTTGATCGCCCCGAGATAATTGCCGAGGTGGAGATTGCCGGTGGGCTGGATGCCGGAGACGACGCGCATGATGTTCTCGTGTCAGGGGGCGCGTTTGCGCCGCAGGAAAGCAAGATCGTCACGAGTGAAGGCACCCAGGACGAAGGTGGCGACCGCATAGACGAAGCCGCCCGTGGCGACCAGCGCAAGCATGGCGCCGGTGCGGATCACCCAGCTGCCATGGAGATAGGGTGTCAGCAGCCCTTCGAGCAGCCAGAGGATGGCGCCCATCACCAGGGCCGCGGCACCGAGCCGCCAGGCGCGGAGGAGCAGACGCCGGTCGGGCTCGAAATGACCGCGCAGACGCAAGGTGCGATAGAGCAGGAACACATTGACGGTCGAGGCAAGCGCGGTCGCCAGCGGCGGGCCCATATGCTGGAGCGGCACGATGAGGGCGAGGTTGAGCACGAGGTTCACTACCATGCTGATCGTTGCGTAGCGCACCGGTGTCTTCGTATCCGACCGGGCGTAATAGCCCGGCGTCAGCACTTTCACGAGAATGTAGCTGGGCAGGCCGATCGAGAAGGCGGACAGCGCCTGGGCCGTGAAATAGGTGTCCTGCGCCGTGAACTTGCCATGTTCGAACAGCGCCGCGACGATCGGCGCGCCGCACAACACCAGCGCCACGGTGGCGGGCAAGGTGAGCAGCAGGGCGAGCTCCATGCCGCGATTCTGCGATTCCATCGCGGCTTTCTCCTCGCCCGCGCCGAGCTGGCGGGAGATGAGGGGGAGCAGGACGGTGCCGAGCCCGATGCCGATCAGGCCGAGGGGCAACTGGTTCACCCGGTCGGCGGTATAGATATAGGTCACTGAGCCGTGCGGCAGCAGCGAGGCGGCGAGCGCGGTCGAGACGACCAGGTTGATCTGCACCGCGCCGGCGCCGGCGGCGGCGGGCCAGATCAGCGCCATCAGCTTCTTCACATCGGGGCTGAACCGGGGAAGCTTGAGGCGGAGCCTGACCCCGTTCGACCAGCAGGCATGAGCCAGCCAGAGGAATTGCAGCACGCCCGCCACGCTGACCGCGATCGCCTGGTTGCGCGCGGTCAGATACGGATCATGATTGTGGAAGAACAGCAGCGCGGCGATCAGCGTGAGGTTGAGCAGGATCGGCGCCGCGGCATTGACCCAGAATTTGTGCAGCGAATTGAGGATGCCGCCGAGCAGCGACACCAGGCTGATGAACAGCAGATAGGGAAAGGTTAAGCGCGACAGCTCGACCGCGAAGGCGAACTGATCGTTACTGATCCCGTTGAACTTGCCGGACAGCGCCAGCGTGACCGGCCAGGCGAAGATCTCGACGATGATCGTCATTACGATCAGCACCGGCAGCAGCACCGACAGCGCGTCCTCGGCAAAGGCGACGCCGGCGGGGAGGCCGGGGCCGTCCTTGTCCGCCACCTTGCGGTTGAACATCGGGATGAAGGCGGCCGAGAAGGCGCCCTCCGCGAACAGCGCGCGGAATAGATTGGGCAGGCGGAAGGCGACCAGGAAGGCGTCCGACGCGAAGCTCGCGCCGACGAAGCGGACGAACAGCGAATCGCGCACGAGCCCCAGCACGCGGCTGGCCAGGGTGAGACCCCCGATCGATCCCAGCGCGCGCGTGAGGTTCATGGAATAGCCTGTCCTGTCACCGTTCGTCCTGAGTAGCCGCTGAGCTTGTCGAAGCGGCGTATCGAAGGATATGCCCGGCCCATCTCCTTCGATACGGGCCTTCGACAAGCTCAGTCCCTACTCAGGACGAACGGAAGAGATAGAATTCGGAATCAGGCGGTGCCGATTTCCCCGGCGGCCTGATCGCGCGCTTCTGCCTGCTGCATGTAGATCGCGGCGAAGTCGATCGGCTCGAGCAGCAGCGGCTGGAAGCCGCCGTCGCGGACCGCATCGGCGAGCACCCGGCGCGCGAACGGGAAGAGCAGGCGCGGTGCCTCGGCCAGCAGGAAGGGCTGGACGTGCTCTTCGGGGATGTTGCGCAGGCCGAAGATGCCGGCATAGGTCAGCTCGACGATGAACGCGACCTGGCCCTCGGTCTCGGCGCGGACCTCGACGCGGAGCACCACTTCATGGACTTCCTCGCCGACCTGGGCAGTGCCGATGTTGAACTGCACGTCGATCTGCGGCGGGGTCGTGATCTGGAAGATCGCCGGCGCGTTGGGATTCTCGAACGACAGGTCCTTCACATATTGCGAGATCAACCCGGCCGCCGGCGTCGTGTCGGCACCGTTGGGGAGGGGCTCGGTGCCCGTGATGATACCGTCGTCCTGCTCGCTCATCGAAAGTCCATTCCTTGAAGATCGAAATATCGGCCGCCCCCTGTGGCGTGCCGGCGACCGCGCGCCTAGCAGGGGGCGGCGGGCAGTTCAACGGCTGCTGCCCCTATCTTGCGTTGGGCCATTTGAAACGTTGGCGCGTTACGCCTATGTAGGCCATTAGCCGATAATGGAGGCAAGGTGCTCTTTGTAGTTCTTCTCGCGATGGTCGCCGCCTTTCTGGCGTTGCGTCTCTATATGGTGCTTGGCAAGCGGACGGGGCATGAACAGGTCCTTCCCAAGCCCGCCGAGGAGCGCGCGCCGGTAACGCCGTTGCCCCGCCCGATCGAGATCGCGCAGGAGCCGCGCGAGGTTTCGACTCGCAATATCGATCCGCGTGCCGAGGCCGGCCTTCGCGCCATCGTCGCGGCCGAGCCCGGTTTCGACGTCGGCCAGTTCATCGAAGGCGCCCAGTCGGCCTATCGCATGATCCTCGAAGCCTATTGGAAGGGCGAAGAGGATACGCTCGGCTGGCTGGTCGACGACGAGGTCCGCGGTGCCTTTGTAGACGCGATCGCCGAACGCGCCGCCGCGGGCCATGTGCTCGACAACCGGCTGGTGTCGATCGAGCGCGCGATGATCTCCGATGCGTCGGTCGAGAATCGCCAGGCGCGCATCACGGTGCGCTTCGACGCCGATATCGCTGCGGTGACGCGCGATGCCGATGGCAATCTCGTTGCCGGATCGATGACCGATGCGGTCGAGACTCACGACGTTTGGACCTTCGCTCGCACGCTGAAGAGCAGCGATCCGAACTGGAAGCTCGCCGACACCGACGAAGCGTGATCGTCATGCGGCGCGGGGGAACGGTCGCGCTGGCGCTGATGCTGAGCGCCTGTAGCAGCGGCGTCGTGCCGCGCCCCGCCGGACCATCGACCAGTGCCGAGCCGCCCGCGCGCAAGCCCGTCGCGGCAATCCCGATCGCGCCGGCGCCGGCGGTGGTCGCGCCCGGCACCGCCACCGCCGCCGGGGCGGGTGTGCTGGCCGGTCCGCCGCTTACCTCGCTGCCCCTCACCGAAGCCCAGGCCGTGCGAGCACTGACCGCGTTCCGCACCAGCTGTGCCACCCTGCAACGCCGCACCGATGCTTCGGGCCTGACCCGGGGCGGGGACTGGCAACCTGCCTGTTCCGCCGCTGCAACCGTCGCGTCGGGGCGCGCGCGAGGCTTTTTCGCCGACTGGTTCGAGACGGTGCAGGTCGGCGACGGCAAGGCCTTCGCGACTGGCTATTACGAACCCGAGATCGCGGGGTCGCGCGAGCGCCGGGCCGGTTACGACGTGCCGATCTATGGCCGGCCAGCCGATCTGGTCGATGTCGATCTTGGCCAGTTCAACGCCGACCTGAAGGGCAAGAAGATCCGCGGCCGGGTCGAAGGCAGCAATTTCGTGCCTTATTTCGACCGCACCGCGATCGAGCAGGGCGCGCTGGCGCAGCGCGCGCCGATCATCGCCTGGGCGGCGGACCCGGTCGAGCTGTTCTTCCTGCAGGTCCAGGGGTCGGGGCGGCTGAGGCTGCCCGACGGATCGGTGATGCGGATCGGCTATGAGAGCCAGAATGGCCGCGACTATACCGGCATCGGCGCGCTGATGAAGCAGCGCGGGCTGCTCGGACCCGGCCAGACATCGATGCAGGGCATCGTCGCCTGGCTGCGCAGCCACCCCGTGGAGGGCGCCGCGATCATGCGCGAGAACAAGAGTTATGTGTTCTTCCGCGAGCAGCAGACGCCGCCGCTCGGCGCGCTGGGCCTGCCGGTGACCGGCGGGGTGAGCGCTGCCGCCGACCCCCGGTTCGTGCCGCTCGGCGCGCCCGTCTTCCTGTCGATGGACCGCACCGACGCGACCGGGCTGTGGGTGGCGCAGGATACCGGCGGCGCGATCCGCGGCAGCAATCGCTTCGATACTTTCTGGGGCGCCGGCGACGACGCGCGCGCGATCGCGGGGGGCATGTCGGCGCGGGGCACGGCCTTTCTGCTACTGCCGACCGGCACCCTGGCGCGGCTCGCAACGGAGAGGGCCAGTGGCGGAGCGCCCGTTAACCCCTGACGAAGCCGCGCTCTGGGCGAAGGTGATGGCGACGGTGCGGCCGATCCGGCCCGCGCCGAAGGCCGCGCCCAGGGCTGCCGTGCAGGCACAGTCTTCCAAACCCCTCCCCGTCAAGAAAGCGGTTCGGCGTGGGGCGAGCGAAACACCCGGTTTGCTGATTACCGGGGCGGTGGGTTCCAAGAGCAAGAGTCTTTCGAGCGCGCAGACGCGCGTGCCCATCCCTGCCCCTTCCCCCGAAGGGGAAGGGCTTAAGAAAGGGGGAACGCTCGACGGCAGCTGGGACCGGCAATTGTCGCGCGGCCTGGTGTCGCCTGACGACACGATCGATCTCCACGGCCATAATCTCGCCTCTGCGTACGCGCTGCTCGATTCAGCGCTCGACCGGTCGATCCGCGCGGGCGACCGGCTGATCCTGCTCGTCACCGGCAAGCCGCCGCGCGCCGAGAGCGAGCGGCCGCACGCGCGCGGGGCGATCCGCGCGGCGGTGGGCGACTGGCTGGCCGGATCGCGCCACGCCGCCGCGATCGCGGCGGTGCGCGGCGCGCATCCGCGCCATGGCGGCGCGGGGGCGCTGTACATCGTGCTGCGCCGGGCGCGGGGTGGGCGTTAATCAGAGACACAATCCGGTTGGCTGAGATATTCCCTCTCCGTTCACCCGAACGGTAAGAACTTCTCGACGATGGCAAAGAGCGCGCCGACACGACCGGCGCGGGATGCTGTGCCAGATCCAGCGCCCTGGTTGAATCGATGCCAGGACAAAAGAAAGGGGCCGCTTCCGGATGTGGAAGCGGCCCCTTTGCCGGTCAGGAACAGGCCATCAGAAGGAGAAGGTGACCGTTCCGTGATAGCTCTGGTTGGTGACATCCTTGCGGCCGATCGTGGTGTTGGCGCCGACCGAGAGGCGGAGCTTGTCGCCGGCCGCGATGCTCAGGCCGCCGCTGATTTCGCCCCAGTCACGGTCCGAGGTCGCCACCGCGAACAGCGCATTGGGGCCGACCCCGCCGACGAAGTTGGCGCCGACAAAGCCGGGCTGGCGGCCGAAATCATGCACCCAATAGGCCGACACATAGGGCTTGACCGTCGCGCTGGTGCTGTGGGCGTTGAACCCGGCGCGGGCCTGGGCGCTGTCCAGGGTGCCCGGCTTGTAGACCAGCGCCGGGCCGCCGCCCGTTTCGTTGATGGTGTCGAACATGATCCGTGTGCCGCGGATCGATACCCGCGGATCCAACGCGATCATGCTGGCGACGGGCACCGAACCGCCGACCCCGACCTCGCCCGACATGAAGAGCGACTGATCGTCACCGACCAGGCGATAGCTGGTCCCGGCCAGGCTGACGTTGCGCACGGTGTGCGAGTCGAACACGCCCGCGCTGAACGTGCCGTCGACGAACAGGCCGCCCGGAGTCCTGAGCTTGCCGTACAGCGTGCCCTGGAACAGCTTGCTGCGCGCTTCCTGGCCGGCGAAGGACGGCGTGGAGTCGAGATCGGTATAGGCGAAGGAGAAGCCGAGCAGCCCGCGCTCGCCGACCTCGGCCTCGAGACCAGCGGCGACGAACCAGCCGTTGAACTGGTCGCGGCGGGCGACCGGAACCGCGGTCGGCATGGATTCGCTGTCGCCGTCGATATAGCCGCCCGCGAGGAACGCGCTCATCGTCTCGGGCAGCTTGCCTTCCTGCGTGACCATGCCGCCGCCCGCGTCCGTGCGGCTTTCCTGCGTGCCGGGCAGGCCGGACGAGGCGAGCGCCGCGATCTGGAACGGCTTGCCGATCATCGCGACCGAGCCGCCGAGATTGCCGACCTCGAGCGCGGCGAGGCGATCGCGGTAGAAGCGGCCGGTATTGTCGACCGACGCGGTCGCCAGTGCCTGGCGGGTGGTCGCGGCGCGCGGCGCCAGGCCTTCGAGCGTGGAGCGGATGGTCGCCGCGCTCTGCAGGTCGAGGATTCCGTAGAGGTCGCGCAGCCCGTTATAGACCACGCGGTCCTGGTCGAGCAGCTTCGCATAGGCCGTCTGCACCGGCGTATTGCCGACGACATTGGCATAGAGCCCGGCATCGATCGTCACCGACACCGACTGCGCCTGGTAGGTGAGGCGCGGCGTCAGGATGGCGCTGAGCGCGGCCGGCGTGGCGAACCTCCCTTCGATCGGCCGATCCGCCGTGAGGAAGGTATAATTGTCGCCGGCGCGGATGATATAGCCGGCGGCCGGGGCGAAGGTGACGAAGCCGCCCAGGCTGGCAATGCCGTTGGTCGGCACGTTGCCGGTACCGAAGGTCGTCGCCTTGACCGCGATCTTGTCCGATACGCCGTTCGCGCCGAGGTTGATCGCCACCAGGCTGCCCGACGACAGGATGATATTGCCTTCGAAGGTGAGCGTCCCGGTGGTGGTCGAGGTGCCCGGCGAGATCGTGCCCGCCACGTTGGTGAAGAACGGGCTGCGGATGGTGCCCGCGCCGCTGAGGCCGCCGGTCATCATGAAGAAGTCGCCCGGCGTCCGCAACAGGCCGTCGACATTGATCGTGCCGGCAAACTGGTTGATGTCCATCAGGCTGGTCAGCGAGCCGGCCGAGGTGATGTTGAGCGCCGCCGCACCGCGGATGGTGAAGCGGTCGACCGTCACCGCGGTATCGAGCGTGGTCGTGCCAGCCGCCGACAAGGTCACGTCGAAATAGCGCGACAGGATGTTGTTGAGACGATCGCCGTCGCTGTTGTTKGGCACGAAATTGGTCGCGCCGGGCAGGCCGTTGGCGAGCGTCGCGGACGGCAGCGCCGCCACGGCGACCGCCGCGCTGGTCTGGGAATCGCTGGCGCTCTGGCTCCCGGCGCTGCCGGTCAGATCGGCGACCGACGCCGTGCCGCGATCGTCGCTCGCGACGCCGGGCGTGTCCTGGCCGATCGGGCGCACGACCACCTTTTCGGTGCCTGTCGCGATATCGAGACAGTCGCTCACGCCGCCGCTCTCGAAACAGGCCTGGCCGAAACCGGGCTGTTCGGCGGTGCCGGCACCGGGGCTGGTCGGCACGCCGTTCACCAGCTGGCCATTGGGGCCGATGATCTGGTAATTGGGATCGAGTTCAGTCACCCAGTGCGCCGCGTCCGACCATTTGCCGTCGCCGGCCTTGGCCGAGACATAATGATAGGGGTTGTTGGCGGCGATCCAGTCCCAATAGAGATAGAGCGGCTGGTAGAAGCTGGCCGTGCCATAGCCGTTCGGCGCCTGGCCGTTGAAGAAACGGGTATAGCCGCCGGACAGCACGCCGATCACGACCTGCTTGGCGAAGGTCTTGTCGAGGATCAGCGGACCGCCCGAATCGCCGCTCGCGGTGATGCCTTCGCTGGGCAGCGCATTGTCGCGCCACGCGTTGAAATCGAACGGGCTCGCCTGAGCGGTGCCGCGACGGGGATCGTCGAAATCGATCCAGTAGAGATTCTGGTGAAGGCCGTTCGGCTCGCCGAAGATGAAGGTCTCGAACTCGTCGAGCGAGGCGAGGGCGCCGAGCGTGTTCTCGGCGATGCGCCGCCGGTAATCGATGCCGCCGGTCGAGCCGGTGGTGCCGGTGCCGTTATTGCCATAGCCGTCGATCACGACATGATAGCCGGTGCCGGCGGCGGTGATCGTGGTGGCGGGCAGGGCGGAGAAGAGCAGCGCCCAGGTCGGGATGTCCTCGGCCGGCGTATCGAGCGAGGCGAGCGCGACGTCGCCATAAAGGAAGCCGGCCGACTCCGGCTCGAGCGACAGCGGGTTGTAGCGGACCTGGTTGACGTCATACATGTAGCGCGAGACGTTGGTCGCGTAATTGCCCAGCCAGCCGCCGAATGCGCTGGCGCCCGCGACATTGTTGTTGTTGCCGAAACCGAAGCCGATCGGTCGCCCGCCCGAATTCTGGCCATAGCTGGTGGCGGGCATTTCGTTCACGCAGTGCGCGGCGAAGATCACCGTGCGCGGGTTGATCAGCGTGCCGGTGCACAGGCCGATAAAGCCGTCCTGCGTGTCGACGATCATCTGGCCGACGCCGGTGACGTTGTTCGGGTCGCGCGCAGTGGTCGGCGTGCCCGGGTTCGCGATCACGATCTGCGGCTCCAGATAATCGCTGACCGGCGCACTGATGCGATTGTCCTGCGCCTCCAGGAATGCGCTGGTCGGTGCGCCCGCGCCGCCATCCTGCGCGCTGAGATAGCTGTTGGTGGGAAGCTCGACATTCGAGCTCTGCGCCTGGGCGGAGCCTGCAATGACGATCGACATCGTGGCGGCCGTAGCGAGCAGCACCGCGCGCGAGCGTGCGGATAACGCGAGAGAAGCGGTCTTAGTCATTGATAATCCCCCGTTTTCGGAACGCGTCCGAAACCTTTCATTTAGATGAACAAAAGCTATTCCCATGTTTTCGAAGGTCAAGTGAGGATATGACCGTTACGGCCATGTAAGCCGGCAGGGCGCATATTCGCCCGGAAGTGTGGCGCGCCGGCAACAATGCACATCAAGGCCGGCGTGGCACGTCATGAGTCGAGGACGGCATCATCCGGCGGGCTTCGCTAACCGAAGGTCGCGGCGCTAGAGGGGTTCAGCCCCCACCGTTTGGGGGGGTGTCAATCCTCCCCGGCACGGGGAGGGGCGCGTTCTCCCTCTCCCCTTGTGGGAGAGGAGCGTCGGGTGAACAGCGCCCCGCGCTGTTCAGGTCATGCCGGGGGCATGACCGACCCGACGCTGGGCCCGCTGCCGAAGGCAGTGGGAAGGGTGAGGGGGGCATTCGTTGTTGCGGCCCCGAACCTCACTCCCCCTCACCCGACCTCGCTTCGCTCGGCCACCCTCTCCCACAGGGGGAGAGGGAAAGAAGGGAGGATCGTCAAACGTCCCGCCAGACTCACTCCGCCTCTCGCAGCTCGCGGTAGAGATCGTAGCCGTCGTCCAGGTCGCGGTAGAGATCCTCCTCCTCGTCCCGGCTCCGCCGCTGCTCCGTCACGCCGTAGCGCGACGGGTCGAGCCAGCTCGGATCGCGGTGCAGCACCGGTTCGGCGAAGGTCAGCGCCAGCGCGTCGGCATCGTCGGGGGAGCCCAGCCCGCGCGCCTTCATATGCTCCTTCTTCTCGAGCAGGATCGACACCTGGTCCGCGGCATAGCCATATTCGACCCCGGTCAGGTCCGCCGCCAGCGCCTCCTCGTCGGGGATCGCCCCGCCGGACAGCCAGCCGCGCATGTTGGTCCACATCTCGGATCGCTTGTTGGCGCATTGCACCCGCATCTCGCCGGCCCAGATCGCCTCGCGCCCCTTGCCGCCGAACCACACCTCATGCACGTTCGGCACGCCGAGCTGGCGCAGCCGGTCGACCACCGCGCCGCCGATATTGCCGGCATCGACGAAGATCGCATCGGGGTGGAAGCCCTGCACCTGCAGCGCGACGTCGCCCGCCATGGTCATCGCGTCCACTCCCTGCCAGCGTTTCCACGGCCGCGTCCGCGCATCCCGCCCGCAACGGATGGCGAGCGTCGAATGATCGTCGCCGAAGCGCGCGCAATCCAGCCCGAAGATCACCGGATCCCAGGTGACGCCGCCGAACAATTCGCGCGCCCGCGCCGCCGCGACCAGGTCATGCCCGATGAACTGCATCGAGGAATTGGAGGGGAATTGCCCGCGCACCCGCACGCGCACCACGTCGCTGTCCTCGCCGTACGTCGCGACCAGCTCGTCGAGATAGGCGCGGTTCACCCCCTCCACGCTGCGGCTGTCGATCTGCCGCCCGTTCCACAAATGCCGGTGCCGCCCGAAACAGTCGCGAAACGGGCCGGTATTGTGCGTCGGGTTGCCGAAGGCGAGGAACAGGATCTCGGTCCCCTCGTCGGTCAGCGCGCCCAGCGCCACCTCCCACACCTTGGGCGCGATGCCCGATGCCTCGTCGAAGATCAGGATGATGCGCTTGCCCTGATTGTGCAGCCCGGCGAACGCCTCGGTATTGGCGACGCTCCAGGTGACGAGATCGGACCGCCAGCTCTTGTCGTGGCCCGCCACGGTGGAGACGAGCGAGGTCGCGGTCGCGCTGAACCAGTCCTTCGTGATCGACAGATTGTGCCATTTGACGATCTCCGGCGCGGTCTTGGTCAGCAGCTGCACCTCGGTATTGGCGGTGGCGACGATGCGCGTGTCGATGCCGGTGTCGAGCCCCCATTTGATCAGCATCGCGATCAGCGCCGATTTGCCGATGCCATGGCCGGAGGCGCGGGCGATGCGGCACGGCATGTGCCGCGTGGCAGGATCGGACAAATGCGCGCCGATCGTCTCCATCACCTCGCGCTGCCACGCGCGCGGGCCCGAGACGCCGGCGAGCGGGCCTTCGCCCCAGGGATAAGCGAAGCGGGCATGGGCGAGGGGATCGTGCCTGAATGCGGCGACATGAGCTTCGACCGCCCCCGGGACGTGCCGTTTCTCCAGGGCGGAAACGGGCGTGATCGCGCGCGGCGGCTTAATCCGGGACATAGGGCACCTGTCTGTCGGCGACGCGGGCCATCGCCTTGTGCAGGCGTTCGACCAGGCCATCGGCGTCGCTATCGCCTGCTCCGAGGCTGCCCCATGCCTTTGGATCGCGGACACGCAGCCATTGCAGCCCGGCGCGGATATCGGCCCGGACTTCGCGGGCATAGCGGAAGATGACCGGGGCCGTGTCGCCGGCAGGCAGGAAGACGCGCACGGCCTCCTCCTCATAGCCGATGGCGCGTTCGTAGAGCGCGCGCTCGACGCGCTCGTTCGCCTTCGCCTTGCCGAGCGCGGTGGCCTCGGCGAAGTCGGGATAGGCAGCGCGCCAGCGGAAGATGGTGCTGCGCGAGACGCCGAATTCGGCAGCGAGCTCGCGATCGGTGAAGCCGTGAGCATATTGCTCGCGGGCGCGCCGGGCATAGGCAGCCTTGTATGTCGTGGGGCGGGTTTCGGTCATGCAGCGCGGTTTAGCCGCGCGATCATGGAGTTTGAATCAAGCGGCGATGGCGTGCCGGAAAGGGTTTTGCGGGAGATATGGGACACCAGCTTGTGTCATATCTCCTGCGCCGCATTACCAGGCGTGTAGCACGATTAAATCGTTATATTTCAATAAGATATTTGAATGCAGGGTGGTTCCCGCTTCGGACGCGCGGCCTCGATCCATCGCTCAAGCGGCGAGGCTCAGGCGGCGGCGGTGCTCAGCGGGCGCCGTGCCGGGCGGGCGATGCGGATGCTGTCGCCCACGCCGCTGCGTTCCATCCGGCGGCGCAGCTTCTCTGCGAGGACTCTGCCGACAAGTTCGTGATCGGCGCGGAAGTAAATGGTACCGTTCATGTCAGTCTCCGTAACCTTCGCTCAGTCAATCCTCGATTCAGAGTGGTTAATCCCACTTCCTGCACATCTCGTCTCATAACGCAGCGGAACTACGCTTTGTTCCGAATCTGCATCGAACGCGAGTCGTGTGCGACCGGGCATCGACGAAAATGGGATGGCCAGGGTGACGATTTGGAATTCTCGACTCGACATTAATTAGTAAACTGTCACCGAAATAGGGCGTCATCATAGTTTCGGTGACAGTTTACTAATTAGCCAGTTCCGGCTACGGACAAGGATATGGCGCGCCTGGCCAGAGTCGTGATCCCCGGAGTTCCGCACCATGTCACGCAGCGGGGCAATCGGCGTGGTCCGACCTTCTTCGAGGACGCCGACTATGCGCTCTATCGCACGCTGCTCGGCGAGGCGGCGGGCAAGGCCGGCGCGGAGGTGTGGGCCTATTGCCTGATGCCGAACCATGTCCATGTGATCCTGACGCCGTCGGACGCGGATGGACTGCGCCGGACCTTTGCCGACCTTCATCGCCGTTACACCAGCATCATCAACGCGCGACAGGGCTGGACCGGGCATTTGTGGCAGGGGCGGTTCGCTTCGGTGGCGATGGATGACGCGTATCTGGCCAGCGCCGCGCGGTATGTGGCGATGAACCCGGTCCGGGCGCGCCTGGTCGAGAGGCCGGAGGACTGGCGCTGGTCGAGCGTCGCCGCACATCTGGCGGGCAGGGACGACGGCGTGGTCAAGGTGCGTCCGCTGCTCGAGCGTACGGGGGACTTCCGGGCCTTTCTGGGGGATGGGGAGGATGCCGCGGCCTATGCCGCCCTGCGGCAGTCGGAGACGACGGGCCGGCCCCTGGGGGGAGCGGCGTGGATCGAGGCGGTCGAGCGGCAAACCGGCCGCAGCCTCGCGCCGCGACGACGGGGACCGAAACCAAAGGCCGTTAATTAGTAAACTGTCACCGAAATAGGATGGGCGGGGATGACGAGGCTTCTTGTGGCGGGCGCTACCGGGTTGGTCGGCACGGCGGCGCTGGCGCTGTTGCTGGACGATGCGCGGGTGACTCAGGTGGTCGCGCCGACGCGGCGGGCGCTGGCGCCGCATGCGAAACTGCTGAACCCGATCGTGACGAGCGGGAACCTGCCGCTCGACGCGGCGTGGTGGGCGGTCGACGGCGCGATTTCCGCGCTGGGCACGACGCGGGCGAATGCCGGATCGGCCGCGGCCTATCGCGCGATCGATTACGACTATGCGCTCGCCATCGCGATGCGGGTCCGTGAAGGCGGCGCGACCGCCTTTGCGCTGACCTCGTCGATGGGGGCAAATGCGCGCTCCTGGTTTCGTTATCCGCGCACCAAGGGCGAGCTCGAGGAAGCGATCGATCGTCTCGGCTTCCCGTCGCTGACGATCCTGCGGCCGGGCTTCCTCGGCGGGGCGCGCAGCGAGCACCGGCCGATGGAGAAGACCATCGGGCGATTGCTGGATATGGCCGCGCCGATCCTGCCGGCAAGCGCGCGGACCAGCCCGGCCTCGACCGTCGCGGCGCTGCTGGTCGAGGCAGCGCTGCAGGGCAAAGCGGGCCGGCACGTGATCAGTTCGCGGGAGATCGCGCTGGCAGCCGAAGGCCGGCGTTGACCAGCGGCCGGGAAGACTGCGCGCGCGCAGCAGGCCGCCGATCTTTTTGGCTTGATCGCCGGTCGCTGGCCCGCTAGGCGCACCCCCCTGCAATGTGTCGGGGCGTGGCGCAGTCTGGTAGCGCACTGGTCTCGGGGTCCAGGGGTCGTAGGTTCGAATCCTATCGCCCCGACCATTGCAGCTTTCTTTCCCGGCGGTCTTTTCGCGGGAAGATGAATTCCCCGATCAGCCTCTCGCGCCGAGCATGTCCTCGATACTGGTGAATTTCTCGCGCGGGGCGCCGTCGCGGGCGCGGGCGATTTCGGCGGCTTCGATCTTCTGCCAGTCGCGGAAGGTGACGACGTCGACCTTGCGACTGGCGAGCAGCGAATCGAGCCCCGCGCGGCCGGCCTTGCCCCCCATCTTATCGGCGCCGTCCGTAAGGTCCGCGGCGATGTGTTCGGCGATCAGGAAGCCATCGGGGCGGTTGGTGCCGATCGTGCCGGTCGGGCCGCGCCGTGCCCAGCCGACCGCGTAGAGGCCCGGGCCGATGCGCCCGTCCTGATTGGCGAAGCGGCCGAGCTTGTCGTCATAGGGCACGCCGTGGATCGGCGGGGTGCGGTAGCCGATGCAGCTCACCACCAGGCCGGCGGGGATGGCATAGGTCTCGCCGGTGCCCAGCGCGCGGCCTTCGGCGTCGATCGCGGTACGCTCGACGATGACGCGCTCGGCCCTGCCCCCATTCTCACTGCTGCCTTCGACGCGGACGGGCATGGCGTAGAAATCGAAATCCACCTCGATCTGCCCGCGGTCAGTGCGGGTCGCAAAGTCGCGCAGGTGCGCGACCGCCTTGCGCTGACCGGGGTCGAGCGCGCCATCCTCCTCGATCGGGGGGAGATCGGCCGGATCGACATGCGGCACGGCGCGGGCGAGATGGCCGAGCTCGCCCAGCTCCTTGGGGGTCATCGCGATCTGGTGTGGCCCGCGCCGGGCGAGGATGGTGATGCGATCGTGAGTCGCGGTGCCGAGATGGTCGAGCGCATGGCCGACAATGTCCGATCCGGCGAACTCGCTCTCCGCCTTGGCGAGGATCCGCGCGACGTCGAGCGCGACATTGCCCGCGCCGACCACCACCGCGCCGGGGCCGTGGAGCGAGGGGTTGAGCCCGGCGAAATCGGGATGGCCATTGTACCAGCCGACGAATGCGGCCGAGCCGACCACGCCGGGGAGATCGTCGCCGGGCACGCCGAGCGGCTTGTCGGCGGGGGCGCCGGTCGCCAGCACCACCGCGTCGTAGAGGTCACCCAACTCGGCGATGGTGACGTCGCGGCCGACGCTGACGTTACCGACGAAGCGGACATTATCGGTGAGCGCGACCGCCTCGTAGCGGCGCGAGACGCCCTTGATCGACTGATGGTCGGGCGCGACGCCGGTGCGGATCAGGCCGTAGGGGACGGGCAGGCGATCGATGATGTCGACGCGGACCTGATCGCCGAAAATCTTCTGGCAGGCTTCCGCGGTGTAATAGCCGGCCGGTCCGGAACCGATGATCGCGATGTGACGCAAGCCCGCTCTCCTGTCTTTTGCCCGATGCTAGCGGACATGAGCGGCAGAACAAGCCGCCACGGGCCGCGCCGGGGCGGGGAGGGTGAGAAAAGGTCTTGTCCCGCAACCGGTTCGACCCGGGCCGCCCCATTGCATCAGCAACGGGCTCGGTTGAATCGACCGGTGCGGAAGAAGGATGGCGTCAGCCGCGGCGCTTGGCGCGCCAGGCCTTGACCGCGGCCATGGTGCCGGTGACGTGGCCGGCGGGGCTCATCTCCGAATGGACGAAGATGATCTTGCCGTCGGGCGCGATGACATAGGAGGTGCGGTTGGTCATCGTCTTGCCCTTGGCGATGTGCACGTCATAGCCGCTGACGGTTTCGGGCTTGGCCACGCCGACCGGGAAGGCGTCGCGGCATTCGACCTTGGAGAAATCGGCGAGCTTGTCGATCGGATCGGCGGAGAGGCCGATCAGGGTCGCGCCGTTCTTCTGGAACTCGGCGGTGGCGAGGGCGAACTCATGCGCCTCGATCGTGCAGCCCTTGGTGAAGGCGGCGGGGAAGAAATAGAGGACGACCGGGCCTTTGCGCAGCGCGGACTTGAGCGCGAAGTTGAACTGCTTGCCGCCGAGCGCCGCCTGGGTGGTGAAATCGGGCGCCTTGGCCCCGACGGGGAGCGCGGCGGTGGCGGGGACGGCGAGAGCGAGGGTAGCGAGCAGGGCAGCGGTGAACAGCGGGGCGTGCTTCATGTGAGTCTTCCCTTGGAGAGTCACCGGCATCCTAGCCCGCCCGACGATATGGCACCATCGGGAAAAGGGGCCGCCGCGCTAGGGACGCGACGGCCCGCTCCAGGCCCGAGGGTTCGGGCTTTACTTGGCCAGCGGCGCTGCGTCCGCGGCGTTTTCGGGAAGGCCGCCGAGCTGGTCGACGAGCTTGATATAGGCATCGAGATAGGCGAGCACGATGACCTGGCCGATCGCGGTATCCTGATAACCGCCGCCGCCGGCACCGCCGAACGCGCCGCCGCCGAACACCGCGCCGCCGCCGCCGAAGCTGACATCGGACTTGCGGGCATGGCCCTCGGTCAGCGCCTCTTCCTCGGTGGTGCGGGCGTTGACCACCGACAGGGTCACCGCCGCTTCCTTCTTGTTGACGTTGATGCCGCCGGCGACCGCGCCGAGGCCGCCGAGCAGGCCGCCGCTACGGCCGAGAAAGCCACCCAGCGCCGCGCCCGCGCCGCCGCCGCCCGAGCGGTTGTTGGCGGTGACGATATCGGGCTGGAGGAAATAATCCGCTGCCTTGACCTGGCCCTTGCCGAGGTTCGAGCCGTCCTGCAGCTCGCCCGAATCCGCCATGGCGCGTTCCATGTTGCGGCTGGCCATCGAGCGGCCGCGATTGACCAGGCCGAAGCAGCCGGATTTCTGGACGAACACCTTGATGATCGCCTCCGGGCTGCCGAGATTATATTCGCGCCACCACTGGCTGTCGGGCTCGACGATCGCGATGGTGCCGATCCGCTTGCGGCAGACCGGAATGTTCAGCTCTCCATTCTTCTGCATCTGATAGGCCGACGAGCCCTTGTCCTTGGCGAGGGCGGGCGTGGCGGTGAAGGCACTGGCGGCGGCGAGCGCGCAGAGTGCCGCGCCTGTCAGGAAAGTTCGCATGGTGATCCCCTAAGTCTTCGCGCGCCCTGTTCTTGCCGGTGCGAGCGTTCAACGATGGTGCGACCCCGTGACGGTGCCGATATTAGCACCGCCCCGATAGCCGCGCTAGGCACTTCGGACCCGATCAGGGCGCGGGAGACGATCGCCGTCCCCTTAACCATCACCGTCGAAGCGCCTCTGCCCGGCGTCGTCACATACGGCTCTAGCCGCCCGGCGGATGCGCGGTGAAGGCAGGTGCGACGGAGAGTCGACGGGCGCGCGATGGGGGCGACGAAGGGCGGGCGCACGCGACCCCCTTCGCAGACGCCGCCGCGCCTGCTAACGCGCGTCCGATCATGTCGACCGACCTTTCCCGAATCCGCAACTTTTCGATCATCGCCCATATCGACCATGGCAAGTCGACGCTGGCCGATCGCCTGATTCAGGCGACCGGCGGGCTGAGCGACCGTGAGATGTCCGAGCAGGTGCTCGACAATATGGACATCGAGCGCGAGCGCGGCATCACCATCAAGGCGCAGACCGTGCGCCTGCGCTACAAGGCGAAGGACGGGCTCGATTACGAGCTCAACCTGATGGACACGCCCGGCCATGTCGACTTCGCCTATGAGGTGAGCCGGAGTCTCGCCGCGTGCGAAGGCGCGCTGCTGGTGGTGGACGCCGCGCAGGGCGTCGAGGCGCAGACGCTCGCCAATGTCTATCAGTCGATCGAGCACGACCATGAGATCGTGCCCGTGATCAACAAGATCGATCTGCCCGCGGCCGACCCGGACAAGGTGAAGGCCGAGATCGAGGAAGTGATCGGGCTGGACGCGTCCAACGCCGTGCTGACCTCGGCCAAGGCGGGCATCGGCATCGCCGACGTGCTGGAGGCCGTGGTCACGCGCATCCCGCCGCCCAGGGGCGATATCGACGCGCCGCTGAAGGCGATGCTGATCGACAGCTGGTACGACCCCTATCTCGGCGTCGTCATCCTGATCCGCGTGATGGCCGGCGTCCTGAAAAAGGGCCAGCAGATCAAGTTCATGCAGACCGGCACCCTGCATCTGGTCGACCGGGTCGGCTGTTTCCGGCCGAAGATCGAGCAGCTGAGCGAGCTGGCGGTGGGCGAGATCGGCTTCATCACCGCGCAGATCAAGGAAGTGGCGCAGACCCGGGTCGGCGACACCATCACCGACGCCAAGCGTCCGGCCGACGAGCCGCTGCCCGGCTTCAAGGAAGTCCAGCCGGTGGTGTTCTGCGGGCTGTTCCCGGTCGACGCCAACGACTTCGAGAAACTGCGCGAGAGCATTTCCAAGCTGCGGCTGAACGATGCGAGCTTCAGCTTCGAGATGGAGACCAGCGCGGCGCTCGGCTTCGGCTTCCGCTGCGGGTTCCTCGGGCTGCTGCACCTCGAGATCATCCAAGAGCGGCTGACCCGCGAATATGACCTGGACCTGATCACCACCGCGCCGTCGGTGGTGTATCAGATCGAGCTGGCGCACGGCGCGGGGCATGTCGAGCTGCACAACCCGGCGGACATGCCAGACCCGAGCCGCATCGCGAGCATCGCGGAGCCGTGGATCGAGGCAGTGATCTATGTGCCCGACGAATATCTCGGCAGCATCCTGAAGCTGTGCCAGGACCGGCGCGGCATCCAGAAGAACCTGACCTATGTCGGCGGCCGCGCGCAGGCGACCTATGAGCTGCCGCTCAACGAAGTGGTGTTCGATTTCTACGACCGGCTGAAGAGCATCAGCCGCGGCTATGCCAGCTTCGACTATCACCAGATCGGCTATCGCGAGGGCGACCTCGTCAAGATGAGCATCCTGGTGAACAACGAGCCGGTCGATGCGCTGAGCATGATCGTGCACCGCGGCACCGCCGAGGCGCGCGGGCGCGGCATGTGCGAGCGGCTGAAGGACCTGATCCCGCGGCATCTGTTCAAGATCCCGATCCAGGCCGCGATCGGCGGCAAGGTGATCGCGCGCGAGACGATCGCCGCGCTGCGCAAGGACGTGACGGCGAAATGTTACGGCGGCGATGCCAGCCGCAAGCGCAAGCTGCTCGACAAGCAGAAAGAGGGCAAGAAGCGGATGCGGGAATATGGCTCGGTGAGCATTCCGCAGGAGGCGTTTATCGCGGCGCTGAGGATGGGCGACGACGCCTGAGCGCCCGAGACCGGGGAGGGGATTGCGCCAGCAATCGCCGAGCCGGGCGAGGATCAGCGCCAGGCCGGCCGGCGACCGGTCGAGCTTGTCCTCGACCGGATCGTCCGACGACGCGGCTTTGCCGCGGCGCCACCCGCTATCCCGGGCGGTTTTCCGACTTTTATTTTTCCGCTGTTATGTTGGAGTTTCGGGCGGGAATAGGCGTGTGAATTCAGCGGCTTGATGTCCGTTTTCCCTGTTACACCGTAACAGCGGAAAAACGCGTCGATTTTCAGCGATTTTTTTCCGCTGTTCGTGACGAATTCGCAGAGTTCCGGTGACAGTCCACTCAATTGATAAGTCAGTGGGGCGGTGGAGTGCACCCCAGTGTTGAGACACGATAATTAGGGACAGCGCGTTGCTGTCATGGCGAGGGGCTGCTGCGCAGCACCCCTGGCGACATTTCTTCATACTCGTCCGGTGACAGATAGGCCAAGGCGGAGTGCAGGCGCTGACGGTTGTAGACCTGCTCGATGAAGGCGCCGATCTCGGCCCTGGCATGCGCGAGATCGCGGTAGTCTGCGCCGTTTACCTGCTCCTGCTTCAGCGTCTTCATGAAGCT